>CAZNAP010000019.1:0-36701 GCA_964571145.1 uncultured Lachnospiraceae bacterium
TCATTACAATGCTGATAAAATCAGGAGCTTGTGGATAAATCTGCGGAAACCCAAGGAAATTTATAGTTGACTCAAGAAAAAAATGTGGTATAATCATACGTGTGTATGTGAGTACACGAATAAAAACCCAATCAGTCATGTTACTAGGAAGGGACTGAAGGGAGGTCAGGGTGTAAGATGTCAAACGTCATCGTAAAAGAGAACGAGACTTTAGATAGCGCTTTACGTCGCTTTAAGCGAAGCTGTGCTAAAGCCGGTATTCAGCAGGAAATTCGTAAGAGAGAACATTACGAGAAACCAAGCGTGAAACGTAAGAGAAAATCTGAAGCTGCAAGAAAACGCAAATACAACTAATGATAATTTAATGTTACAATATGAGTCCTTGTGGTATCAAGGACTTTGTTGTTTTCATGAGGAGCATGAGCTGTTATGTGGACAAAAGAATTTTTCGGTACAGATTTATATCACTTAATTTTTGCATTTATCATCTATAGCATTTTGGGATGGCTGGTCGAATCAATCTATATGTCTTGGTGTAATAGGAATCTGACTAACAGAGGTTTTGGCAGAGGCCCATTTTGCCCCATATATGGCTTTGGAGCAGTAGCCGGTTATTTGGTTCTGCATCCGCTAAGTAATAATTTAGTGGGACTGTATTTCGCGGGAGCGATACTGGCAACCATATTTGAGTATATTGTGGGAATTATGATGCAAAAGTTATTAGGCGAAGTATGGTGGGACTATAACGAGAAACCTTTGAATTATAAAGGTATTATCTGTTTGGAAAGTACTATAGCCTGGGGATTTTATGCAATAGCGGTAGTGACCTTTTTGCATGGTCGAGTTATGAATGCAATTGATTACATAGATGTAACAACAGGTACCCGGTTATGCTGTGTGATTTTAGTTTTGGTCATTATAGATTATTGCTTTAGATTAATGAATGTCTTTAATATTGATGTTAAAGAGCAGAGAGATAAAATTGTACATATTTATCGGTCATTTAAGGCTAGATGGTATTAAACTAAATATTTATAAGAGCCTGCATATTTGATAATGCAGGCTCTTTTTTTGGTATTTTGCATGCTTAATCCACATATCTATAGTAATGAATAGATATGTGGAGCGTGTTTGCTGTGACTGTGAAAACAATAAAATCAAGAACAGTTTTATTGCTGTTAATGTTAATGCTTTTCTGGGGGATGTCGCTTTCTGTAATAGCGGCACCTGAAATAGAAGCCCCATCCTATATATTGATGGAGGCATCCACCGGGCAGGTGATTTGTGAGAAGGAAGCTGAATTACAGAGAAGTCCTGCCAGTATTACGAAGATTATGACACTGTTGGTCATTTTTGATCATTTGGGTTCCGGTAGAGTAAAACTGGACAGTGAGGTAATCACAAGTGCGTATGCTAAATCCATGGGTGGCTCACAGGTATTCCTGGAAGAAGGAGAAATCCAGACACTGGAAACGATTATTAAATGCATTGCAATTTCATCAGGAAATGATGCCAGTGTGGCGGCAGCGGAATTTATCGCTGGTAGTGAAGTTGAATTTGTCAATTTAATGAACCAGCGAGCAACAGATTTGGGTATGAAAAACACACATTTTGAAGATTGCAGTGGATTGAGTGATTCTGATGATCACTATACCACTGCGAAAGATGTAGCAATCATGTCCCGTGAACTGATAACCAAATACCCGGAATTGTTGAACTACACGGGTATTTGGATGGAAGATATTACCCATGTAACACAGCAAGGCTCCACCAGCTTTACCTTATCCAGTACCAATAAGCTGCTGAAAATGTATGAATGGACAACAGGCCTAAAACCGGTTCGACCAGTAAGGCACTGTATTGCCTTTCAGCAACGGCCAGCAGAGACCAGATAGATTTAATAGCAGTTATTATGGGTTCACCCAGCAATAAAAGCCGTTTTCAAGACGCTATGGCGTTACTGAACTACGGATATAGCGTCAGTGCTCTTTATGAAGATGTGCATGAAGAAACCCTTCCGTCTATACAGGTGCGGGGTGGAGTGGAAGATTCAGCAGCGCTCATCTTCAAAGAACCTTTTCGGTATTTGGATATTAATGGCAGCGACTTAAGCACCATTGAAAAGACAATATCGCTACCGGAAATAGTCGAAGCACCTATTAAACGTGGAGATGCACTTGGAGAAGCAATCTATAAAATTGGCGGGCAGAGAATTGGTAGTGTATCCATTATTTCTGATGTGACAATCGAGAAGGCCGGTTATGGGGATTATTTGTCAAAAGTCTGGAAACTGTTTTGTGATTTGTAAAACATGTGGTAAAATAATGGGTACAGAATGTACGATGAGGAAGGAATTAACGATTGGTGACGATACTAATTTTGATAGCAACAATTGCATTTTTATTTGTGATGATTATGATCATTGACTGCAATCGCTTTGTAATCAGAGAATATCAATGCAAAACAGATAAACTGCCGAAGAACGAAACAATGATTCTGTTATCTGATCTTCATAATAAATCATTTGGTCGGGATAATAATAAGCTGCTTGCAGCAATAGAGCAGATTCATCCAACCCGGATTTTAATTGCAGGAGATATGTACACTTGCAAAGCGAACAGTACCACGCAGACGGCTCAAAAGTTGGTATGTACGCTGGCTAGGAAGTATCCGGTTTATTATTGCAACGGAAATCATGAGCAGAAAACACGTCTGTATCCGGAAGTATTCGGAGATGTTTATGACAGATATATTGACACAATAGAAAGCAGTGGCGTCTGCTTCCTAGATAATGAGAAGATAGATTTGACAGAAGCAAATATAGAACTATACGGTTTAAATATTGAAAGAAATTTTTACGGAAAATTTAAACAGGAAAAAATGGATTTAAATTATTTGAAGGCCAGATTAGGAATGCCGAATTCCAGTGCTTTTTCCATTTTGATTGCACATAATCCAGATTACTTTGAAACTTATGCAGACTGGGGTGCTGATTTAGTGGTATCCGGTCATGTACATGGTGGATTGATGAAACTGCCTGTATTTGGCGGCGTGATTTCACCGTCTCTTCGTCTGTTTCCGCACTATGACGGAGGCGAATATCAGCTTAAAAATTCCAAGTTGATTCTAAGTCGGGGTCTAGGTACACATACCCTTCCAATCAGAATTTTCAACCCCGGAGAGTTAGTCGTCATTCGCTGCGGAAAATTTGACGAGTAATTTGATACATGATACAATTTCTGCTGATGTATTATGATGTGTATAGAAGATGAACAGAATATAAAACGAGAAGGAATATACAATGAGTGTAGAAATAAATTCAAAATTATTTGACCATACGATTCTTAAACAGGATGCAACCTTAGCAGCGGTTGCTAAAATTTGTCAGGAAGCAAAAGACAATCACTTTATGTCAGTATGCGTCAACAGTTATTATACATCCTTTGTGAAGGAACAGCTGCAGGGAACGGACGTGAAGGTCTGCACGGTAATCGGATTTCCGCTAGGACAAATGTCTACCCGTGCGAAGGTGGCTGAAACACAAATAGCGATAGAAGACGGTGCACAGGAAATTGATATGGTTATTAATGTAGGGGCATTGAAGGACGGCTTTTATGATATAGTGCTGGATGATATCGCTAAGGTTAAGGAAGCCTGCGGAGAAGTATTATTAAAAGTAATTATTGAAACCTGCTTGCTCAGTGATGAAGAGAAGGTGAAAGCTTGTGAACTGGCGGTGAAAGCTGGTGCGGATTTCGTGAAGACATCCACCGGATTTTCAACAGGTGGAGCCACAACGGTAGATGTGGCATTGATGAGAAAAACAGTAGGACCCAAGATTGGTGTGAAAGCCTCAGGTGGAATCAGAGATAAACAAAGTGCGCAGTCAATGCTTCAAGCCGGTGCCAGCAGACTTGGAACCAGTGCAACAATCGCAATCTGCAAATAAAGGAGTCTGTTTATATGTCATTATCTGTAAAACTGGAAGCATTTGAAGGCCCTTTGGACCTCCTATTGCACCTTATAGAAAAAAATAAAGTAGACATTTATGATATTCCAATTGTGGAAATAACGGCACAGTATCTGGACTATATTAAGAATATGGAAACGGAAGATATGAATGTCATGAGTGAATTCCTTGTTATGGCAGCGACGCTACTGGATATTAAGTGCCGTATGTTGTTGCCGAAGGAAGTCAATGAGGAAGGCGAAGAGGAAGATCCTAGAGCAGAATTGGTTCAAAAGCTGTTAGAATATAAAATGTACAAGTATATGTCCTTTGAATTAAAGGACAGGCAGGTGGATGCCTCCCGAACACTGTTTAAGGCTAAAACCATGCCAAAGGAAATCGAAGATTACAGACCGCCGATTGATATGAAGGAGCTTCTGGGCGAAGCTGATCTGAACAGACTACAGGATTTGTTTAAATCTGTAATACGTCGGCAGGAAGATAAAATTGATCCGGTCAGAAGTACCTTTGGACAAATTGAAAAAGATGAAGTGGATATGGACTTAAAAGCTAAGTATGTAGAGGACTATATTCATCAGCATAAAACTTTTAGTTTTCGTCAGTTAATGGACAAGCAAAAGAGTAAAATGGAAATAATAGTAACCTTTCTTGTTATTCTGGAAATGATGAGATTGGGAAGAATATCGATTATGCAGGAAAATACATTTGATGATATTTTGATTACTTCTAATGAATTATAGGGGGAAGCAAGAGTGGAGAGACAAAAGGCAAAAGCAGTACTGGAAGCAATTCTGTTTACCATGGGAGAATCTGTGGAGTTGGACAGACTGGCTACTGTAATTGAAGAAGAAAAAGCAGTTACCAAAGAACTGTTAATGGAATTAAAAGAAGAATATGCGGCACGTCAAGGTGGCATGACTTTAATAGAACTGGATGATGCTTTTCAGATGTGTACCAATGCAGATATGTATGAGTATCTAATCAAGATAGCCAAAACACCCAGAAAATATGTGTTGACGGATACCGTATTGGAAACACTTTCTATTGTAGCCTATAAACAGCCAGTTACCAGAAGTGAAATCGAGAAAATCAGAGGTGTCAACTGTGATCATGCGGTCAACAGACTGGTAGAATTTGGATTGATTGCTGAAGTGGGGAGAATGGATGCACCCGGGCGTCCACTGTTATTCGGGACCACTGAAGAATTTTTGCGCAGTTTTGGCGTGAAATCTTTGGAGGAATTACCCGAATTGTCTGCTGTACAAATCGAAGAATTCAAGCAGCAAGCGGAGCAGGAAGCCAACGTACAACTGGATGTTTAGTCATAAGCTATAAAGTTGTAGAATCTGCTTCAGGCACCAGGGAAGATTGATGGCGGGAATATCCTGTTTAGCTAAAATATATTCGATTTGAATCGTTTCCTCATTTAGCTTATAGGTGACGGTTCCAACTTGGTCACCAACGTGAACAGGTGCAGTTAGGGCTTGGGCAATTTCACAATCGACCTGAAATTCTTCACCCTTTTTTAGCAGGAATCCGTGCGAATTATGGTTATCAAATATAGTATCCAAGCGATCATGGGAGGGCTCCTCCTGTGATTTTTTTAATTCTATTATAGTATATGCGGTTTCACCTAAATTAGACGTCTGTCCATTTAAAACAGGAATCGGTTGCAGGGTGGAGGCATCAAATGCAACTTCGCTTAAGGTATGATATTCAAAATAATCTAACCCATAATTCATTAGTTTTTTTGTATCACTCTATTTATAACTTTTGTTGTTCGGCCAGCCACAGGCCAGTAATGCCACTACAAAAGTTCGATGATCCTGTCGTAGGGCACCGACATAACAATAGCCTGCGTTTCCGGTGAAACCTGTTTTGCCGGAAAGCGCACCATTCATCATAGAGAGAAATGCATTGTGATTGTTACAATTGTAGGTTTTGCCATTCGAGATAAAATCACCATCTTTTTCAAGAAAACCGGAAAAAGAGTAGGATTGGGTTCCTGTTATTTTCAGAAATTCCTCTTTCTTTGTGGAATACATCATACAATAGGACATGATTTTGGCAAGGTCAGCAGCACTGGTGGAATGAGCTTTGGTAACACCATCTGCACTTGTAACAGTAGCATCCAGCCCGTTGGGCGTAATAAAAAATGTATCATAACAACCAATATCTCTGGCTTTTTGGTTCATCAGGTCAGCAAAAGCCTGTGTGCTGCCGGCTATATGTTCAGCGATAATAACGGCACTGTCATTATGCGATTCCAACATCAGAGAGTAGAGCAAATCTTCCAGTTTAAAATATTCGTTTTGTTTGGCATAAAGTTTGACTTTGGGCATACTGGAAGCATAAGATGATGTAATTGCATAATCCTCCAAATTGCCATATTCCAACGCTAAAATACAGGTCATGATTTTTGTTGTGCTGGCCATTGGCAATATATCCTGCCCATTTTTGTCATATAAGATGCGCCCGGATTCTGCGTCCATAAGAACTGCAGCTTTGGCATATAGGTCCAAAGGTGCCTTTTCATCTTCAGAAGCAGATGACTTGGACGAGGGGAGGGGTGCTGCAAGTAGAGGCAGAGGTGCTAAAATAGTGGATAATAAAATCAGGATTGCTAGGAGTAAGGTCGTTTTGCGAAATAATTGCATAGAGTTACCACTCGGAATAGAGGTTATTTCAGTATATGTAAAATTTTTGCAAAAATTCCACACTTTTCGCTATGCGTTTTCAAACATTTGTGTTATACTTCTAGAGACAAAATTATGGGGAAACTATGTCCCTATGTATAAAGTTATTATTTTTTTAATATAAAATGGAGGGCAAAAAATGAGTACTACTTCACAAGCGAGTCAAAGAATAGCAGCTTTGCTCGATGACAACAGTTTCGTTGAAATTGGTGCAGCAATTACAGCAAGAAGCACAGATTTCAATTTGAAACAGACAGAAACTCCTTCTGACGGTGTAATCACCGGATACGGAGTAATTGATGGTAATCTTGTGTATGTGTATAGCCAGGATGCATCCGTGTTAAACGGAAGCGTTGGTGAGATGCATGCAAAGAAGATTGCAAACCTTTACGATTTAGCGCTGAAAATGGGAGCACCCGTGATCGGTTTAATCGAATCAGCAGGTCTGAGACTTCAAGAAGCAACAGATGCACTGAACGGGTTTGGAGAAATTTACCAGAAACAGGTATTGAGTTCAGGTATCATTCCGCAGATTACAGCTATTTTCGGTTCTTGCGGCGGTGGCCTTGCTTTGATTACTACATTGACAGATTTTACTTTCATGGAAGACAAGAAAGCAAAACTTTTTGTGAATGCACCTAATGCTTTAGACGGAAATGAAATCAGCAGATGCGATACATCAAGTGCCGCTTTTCAGAGTGAAGAAGCAGGTATCGTAGATGTGGTTGCATCAGAAACAGATATTCTTGCTCAGATTAGAGAACTGGTTTGCATGCTTCCCGCTAACAACGAAGATGATATGTCTTTTGAAGAATGTACCGATGATTTGAATCGTGCATGTGACATCGCAGGTTGTGCAGGTGATACTGCAATTGCTTTATCCCAGCTTGCTGATAACGGAGCAGTTTTTGAAGTGAAAGCAGCTTACGCAAAAGAAATGGTAACTGCCTTCATTAAATTAAACGGAGTAACTGTAGGTGCTGTAGCAAACCGTAACGAAGTTTACGGCGAGGATGGCACAGTAGCAGAGAAATTTGACGCAGTATTAACTCCCAGAGGATGTGAGAAAGCAGCAGATTTTGTTACTTTCTGTGATGCATTCAACATTCCGGTATTAACATTGACAAATGTAAAAGGCTTCAAAGCAGATACATGCGCTGAGAAGAAAATTGCTAAAGCAGCAGCTAAGCTGACTTATGCATTCGCCAATGCAACCGTTGCTAAAGTGAATGTGATTATAGGACAGGCTTTCGGAAGTGCTTATGTAACAATGAACTCTAAGTCAATCGGTGCAGATATTACTATTGCATGGCCGAGTGCACAGATTGGAACCATGGATGCAAAACTTGCAGCTAAGATTATGTGCGATGGACAGGGTGCAGATGCGATTGATGCTTGTGCTAAAGAATATGCTGAATTACAGAACAGCGCAGCAAGTGCAGCTAAGAGAGGATATGTAGATCAGATTGTTGAACCCGCTGATACACGCAAATATGTAATTGGCGCTTTTGAAATGCTGTTCACCAAGAGGGAAGACCGTCCCGCTAAAAAACATGGTACAGTTTAGAAAGGATGATTACTTAATATGAAAAAATGGTTATTAGTATTAGGTATGATTACCTGTATATTTGGTTTGACAGCTTGCGGACAGACAGCTAGTAAAGTTGAAAATCCGATGTTACCCGCTGAAAGTGTGGAACAGTTTTCCCAGATGATGGTGGAAACAGTTTCTGGATATGCGAAGCAAGGCGGAGTAACCGGTGATGCAATAATGGATAGTGCAATTGCCAGTTGGAATGCAGCAGCCAAAGATATGGGTAGTTATGAAGGTATAATCAGTGTAGATTCAGATATTAAAGAAAAAGAAGGTCTGGTCAAAGTTACAATTAAGGGCTCAATCAGAAATGCCGTTATGGAGATTGTTTTGGATGCAAATTCAACCACCGGAATTACAGGCATTTCTACCAACGTAGAGTATTCATTTGCTGAAAAGATGGAAAAAGCAGGACTGAATACGTTGCTTGGTATGGGTACCGTATTTGTGGTTCTGATTCTGATCAGCTTGATTATCAGCTGTTTCGGGGTGATTCCTAAAATACAGGAATCGTTCGCTAAGAAGCCTGATAAAAAAGAAATAAAGGAAACAGCAGTCAATAATACAATTGCACAAATTATCGAGAAAGAAGAACTTTCCGATGATTTGGAATTGGTGGCGGTTATTTCCGCAGCAATTGCAGCAAGTGAAGGCCAAGCTTCTACAGACGGATTTGTAGTAAGAAGCATCAGACGTGCCGGAAACAAATGGCAAAGAGCATAATTGGATATTCTCATATCCGATGAACTAACAAATAACAGTGAAATGAAATGTATATTACAGGAGGAATTTAGAAATGAAGAATTATACAATTACCGTAAACGGCAACGTATATGATGTAGTAGTAGAAGAAGGCGCATCTACAGGAGCACCCGCACCGGTTGCACCTAAGGCACCTGTAGCAGCACCCAAGGCAGCACCTGCAGCAGCACCCGCACCGGTTGCAGCACCTAAAGCAGCAGCAGGCGCAGGCAGCGTTAAAGTAGAAGCAGGCGCAGCAGGTAAAGTATTTAAAGTTGAAGCAAGTGTAGGTCAGGCAGTTAAAACTGGTGATACCATCATTATTTTGGAAGCAATGAAAATGGAAATTCCCGTTGTTGCCCCCTCAGACGGTACCGTAGCAAGCATCGATGTTTCTGCTGGTGACCCTGTTGAAGCAGGCTCATTATTGGCAACTTTGAACTAACAAAATCGATGTAAACATACGAACTCATTTCTGCGTATGTTACTACGAAAAAAACAGGAGGTAAAAGAAATGGATTATATAATGTCTACACTGACCAATCTGGTTCATCAGACAGCCTTTTTTAACTTAACATGGGGCAATTACGCGATGATCCTGGTGGCATGTGTGTTCTTATATCTTGCAATTGCCAAAGGCTTTGAACCATTGCTTTTGACACCAATTGCATTTGGTATGCTGTTGGTAAATATTTATCCGGATATCATGCTGAGCATTGAGGATTCGGCTAATGGAACCGGCGGTTTACTGTATTATTTTTATTTATTAGATGAGTGGGCAATTTTACCTTCACTGATTTTTATGGGTGTCGGAGCCATGACAGACTTTGGACCATTGATTGCTAACCCCAAGAGCTTTTTACTGGGAGCAGCAGCACAGTTTGGTATTTTTGCAGCTTATTTTGGTGCAATTGCATTAGGGTTTAATGACAAAGCAGCAGCAGCTATTTCCATTATTGGTGGAGCGGATGGTCCTACTTCCATATTTTTAGCAGGAAAATTAGGACAGACAGCTCTTCTTGGCCCGATTGCCGTGGCAGCATATTCTTATATGTCACTGGTTCCAATTATTCAGCCACCAATTATGAAACTGCTGACGACCAAGAAAGAAAGAAGTATCAAAATGGGACAGCTTCGCCCAGTTACCAAACTGGAAAGAATCCTTTTCCCCATTGTAGTTACGATTGTAGTATGTTTGATTTTGCCGACCACAGCACCTCTTGTAGGTATGTTGATGTTAGGTAACTTGTTTAGAGAATCAGGCGTAGTAAGACAGTTAACAGATACTGCATCCAATGCACTTATGTATATTGTGGTAATCCTGCTTGGTACTTCAGTCGGAGCAACTACAAGTGCAGAAGCTTTCTTGAATTTAGACACATTAAAAATCGTAGCACTCGGTTTGGTTGCTTTTGCATTTGGAACGGCAGCCGGTGTATTGTTCGGTAAGCTTATGTGTGTTGCAACTAAAGGAAAGGTTAATCCATTGATTGGTTCAGCCGGTGTATCCGCTGTACCTATGGCAGCCAGAGTATCACAGAAGGTTGGAGCAGAAGAAGATCCTACCAATTTCCTGCTGATGCATGCAATGGGACCTAACGTAGCAGGTGTTATTGGTACGGCTGTTGCAGCCGGAACCTTTATGGCTGTATTCGGTGTATTTTAAGTGAATTGATAAATGAGAGAATAATAGGAGGAAATAGAAATGGCAGAACAGGTTAAGAAACCGGTTGGTATTATGGAAACCGTTCTTCGTGACGCACATCAGTCTTTGATTGCAACAAGAATGCCTACCGAAATGATGCTACCGATTGTAGATAAAATGGATAAAGTTGGTTACCACGCAGTAGAATGCTGGGGCGGTGCAACCTTCGATGCTTCCCTTCGTTTTTTGAAAGAAGATCCTTGGGACAGACTTAGAAAATTAAGAGATGGATTTAAGAATACCAAACTTCAGATGCTTTTCAGAGGTCAGAATATTTTAGGTTACAGACCATATGCTGATGATGTTGTAGATAACTTCGTTGAGAAATCTATTGCAAATGGTATTGATATTATTCGTATTTTTGACTGCTTAAATGACCTTAGAAATCTTCAGGCTGCAGTAAATGCAACCAATAAAATCAAGGCTCAGGAAGGCAGAGGACATGCACAGATAGCTCTTTCTTATACACTTGGTGATGCTTATACGATTGAATACTGGGTAGATATGGCTAAGAAGATTGAAGAAATGGGTGCAGATTCTATTTGTATTAAAGATATGGCAGGTCTGTTAGTTCCTTACAGAGCAACTGAGTTAATCGGAGCTATGAAAGAAGCAACTAAGCTTCCTATTCAGCTTCATACACATTATACTTCAGGTGTTGCAAGTATGACTTACTTAAAGGCAGTAGAAGCAGGCGTCGATGTAATCGACTGTGCTATTTCACCTTTCGCTATGGGTACTTCACAGCCTGCAACAGAAGTTATGGTTGAAACCTTTAAGGGTACTCCTTATGATACAGGTTATGATCAGAAGACTTTGGCTGAAATCGCTGATTACTTCAGACCTTATAGAGAAGAATGCATTGCAAACGGACTGATGAGCACCAAGGTACTTGGCGTTGATATCAAGACTTTGTTATATCAAGTTCCCGGCGGTATGTTATCTAACATGGTAAGCCAGTTGAAGGAACAGAATGCAGAAGATAAGTATATGGATGTATTACAGGAAATTCCCCGCGTTCGTAAAGACTTGGGCGAGCCCCCTCTTGTTACACCTTCATCACAGATCGTTGGTACACAGGCTGTATTTAACGTGTTAATGGGTGAAAGATACAAAATGGCAACGAAAGAAACTAAGGCAGTTCTTCGTGGTGAATATGGCCAGACAGTTAAGCCTATGAATCCTGAAGTAATTGAAAAGGTTATCCCCGGTGAAGAGAGAATTACCTGTCGTCCTGCAGATTTGATTGATAATGAAATGGATAAGTTGGAAGCTGAAATGAAGGAATGGAAACAACAGGATGAGGATGTTTTATCCTATGCATTATTCCCTCAAGTAGCAGTAGACTTCTTTAAATATCGTCAGGCTCAGCAGGAGAAAGTGGATATGTCCCAGGCAGATACCAAGAATGGCGCTTATCCTGTATAATCATTAGTGTAATTCACATGACCCCCTCACAGAGCAACTGTGCGGGGGTTATTTTACAATGTAGTGCAGCGTATTAAGGAGGAAGAACATGCAAAAGTTTTTAATGGGAAATGAGGCGATTGCCCTTGGAGCAATCCATGCAGGCGTCAATTTAGTGGCAGGATATCCGGGGACTCCGTCTACGGAAATTCTTGAAACGATTGCGAAATTAAATAATGGACATATTTATGTGGAGTGGTCCGTGAATGAAAAAGCAGCACTGGAGGTAGCAGCCGGCGCATCTTATGCAGGAGGACGCAGTCTGGTTACCATGAAACAGGTTGGTTTGAATGTGGCATCCGATCCTCTTATGAGTCTTGCTTATGTGGGCGCAAAAGGAGGTATGGTCATTGTATCAGCAGACGATCCGGGGCCAATATCTTCACAAACAGAGCAGGATACCAGAACTTTTGCGGGATTTGCAAAACTTCCTGTATTTGATCCGTCTACACCGGAAGAAGCCTATCATATGATACAGGATGCATTTGCTTATTCTGAGAAGTATGAAACACCGGTATTATTTAGACCCACAACCAGAGTTTGTCACGGCTGTGCTTCTTTTGAAGTGGCGGAATCATATGAACAAAATCAGGTGGAGGGATTCATTAAGGATACAGCCAGATATGTTATTTTTCCAAAAGCATCCTACATGAATCATTTAAAAATAGAAAAAAGGAATCCGTTACTGGGAGATGATTTCTCTAAGTACGCATTTAATTATATAGAAGGAAAAGAAAATCAAAGTAAAATGGGAATTGCTTCAGCAGGTGTCAGCTATGCGTACCTGAAAGAAGCAGCTAAAATTATGGAAGAGGAAGGTACTTGCAATTTAGCAACAGATATGAAACTAATGAAGATTGCTACCGCACATCCTTTTCCGGAGAAATTAGCATTGACTTTCCTAGAGGGACTGGAAGAGGTTCTTGTCATTGAAGAATTGGATCCGGTGATAGAGAAAGCATTGATCTATATTTGCGGTAAATATCATCTTAATATAACGATTCATGGGAAATTGGATGGTTATGTAGTAGCTGCAGGAGAAAACACAGTTGAGAGTGTTCGCCAAAGTTGCTCAAAGTTTCTTGATAAAGATGAGAACAATTTGATTGCGCCTGCTGGTCAGAATAACCAAGTGGCTGGAAATGAAAGTCAGAGTATAACACCGGAACTTCCGATTCGTCCACCAGTCTTATGTGCAGGCTGTCCTCACAGAGCGTCTTTTTATGCTGTTAAACAGGCAATGAAAGGACAAAAAGCAGTGTTTAGTGGAGATATCGGGTGTTATACCCTGGGAAATGCCAGTCCTCTTGATATGGTAGACACGTGCCTTTGCATGGGTGCAGGTATTACTATTGCACAAGGACTTCATCGTATGGAACCGGAGGCAGTAAACTTTGCATTTGTGGGAGATTCCACGTTCTTCGCCAGTGGTATGACAGGTATTGTTAATGCAGTATACAACCAAACCGATATTGTGCTAGTTGTATTAGATAATTCTACAACTGCTATGACAGGTCATCAGCCACATCCTGCAACAGGTGTAACCATGATGAAGGAAGTTTCTAATAAAGTGTCGATTGAGAAGATACTCAAGGCAGTGGGCATCGAATTCGTAGAAACAGTGAATCCACTGGACTTAGAGCAGGCAATTGATACAGTGAAGCGTGCTGCAGGTACCAAAGGGGTTAAGGCTATTATCTTCAAAGAGTCTTGTATTGCAGTATCGAAGCCGAGGCCTTTATGTAAGATTGACAGTGCTGCCTGCATTAACTGTAAGAAATGTATTAAAGAATTAGGCTGTCCTGCGTTAGTATTAAAAGAGGGACAGGTACATATAGAAGAAAGCTTGTGCTATGGATGCGGTTTATGCGCGAAAGTATGTCCTACAGGTGCAATTAAATCAGAGCAATTATGCAAGGAGGATCAGTGATGGAACAGAACTGTTTACTATGTGGAGTCGGCGGACAGGGAACTGTACTTGCCTCTAAATTAATTGCATTTGCAGCTATGGAGAAGGGAGAGAAGGTGCAAACAGCTGAAACCATTGGCATGGCACAGCGAGGCGGTAGTGTAGTCAGTCATGTCCGAGTGGGAGAAGAAGCGTTTTCACCGTTGATTCCAAAGGGAAGAGCCAATGTCCTGATTGCCTTTGAACCTGCAGAAGCTGTACGATGTTTGGATTATCTAAAAGAAGACGGAACGGTTATAGTAAATAAAAAAGCAGTGAAGCCGGTAACGGCGTCCCTGTCCAATTCAACTTATGACGGAACAGAAATGCTGGACTTCTTATCTCAAAAGGTTAAGAATCTAAAGGTAATAGACGGCGATGCAATTTGTGAACAATGCGGTTCGCCCAAAGTGCTGAATATAGCTTTATTAGCGGCAGCATCTGCATCCGGAAGTCTCGGTATTACAGTAGAAGAACTGAAAAGTGCAATCTGCAAAAGAATTCCTGAGAAGTTTCACGAATTGAATTTAAGAGCAGTTACACTTGCAACCACAGTAGAATAAGGGTATTATCGATATAGAAGATAGAAGAGTTACAGAAGGTGAGACACTTGCAAAAAACACCAGTATATAACACCAGTAAATAACAAAATGGAGAAGATATTATGAAAATGACAGCAGAACAATTTGACCAGATTAAGGCACAACTTAAGAAACTGACTTCGCAGGAGTGCTTTTATAAGGAGAAACTGGAAGGAATTGATGTAGATGCAATTCAGACACAAGAAGATTTTGAACAATTGCCTTTTACCTGGAAAGGTGATTTGAGAGAAGCTTATCCTTTGGGATTAATGGCAGTACCGGAAGAGGAAATTGTCAGAATTCATTCTTCATCAGGAACGACCGGAACACCTGTTATTATACCTTATACAGCTAAGGATGTAGATGATTGGGCCATTATGTTTAAACGCTGTTATGAAATGGCTGGCATTACAAATCTTGATCGAATACATATAACACCGGGTTATGGTCTGTGGACAGCCGGAATCGGTTTCCAAAACGGAGCTGAGAAACTTGGTGCTATGGTTATTCCTATGGGACCTGGAAATACAGATAAGCAGCTGCGCATGATGGTAGATATGAAATCTACTGTTTTATGTGCTACTTCTTCTTATGCATTATTACTGGCAGAAGAAATTGCCAAAAGAGGAATTGGAAACAAAATTCATCTGAAAATAGGTGTAATTGGCTCAGAGCGCTGGGGCGAGAAAATGCGTAAACGAATTGCCGCAGAACTGGGTGTAAAGTTGTTTGATATTTACGGATTAACGGAAGTTTACGGTCCCGGAATTGGCATGAGCTGTGAATACGAATGTGGCATGCATGTTTGGGATGACTATCTTTACTTTGAAATTGTAGATCCTAAGACCGGTAAAAATGTACCGGACGGTGAAATTGGAGAACTGGTAATCACGACGCTGAAAAAAGAAGGTGCACCACTGATTCGTTATAGGACACATGATTTGACCAGATTTATTCCCGGCGATTGTCCTTGTGGAGACAAACATCCGAGAATTGATACTATCTTAGGTCGTACCGATGATATGGTTAAGGTAAAAGGGGTTAATATCTTCCCTAGTCAAATAGAAGAAATGCTTGCAGCAGTAGAGGGAGCATCCAGTGAATATCAATTTATGATTGACCATTTGGAAGGCAAAGATATTTGTACTTTATTTGTAGAAGCCAAGCCCGATGCCAACAAATATGAACTGGCAATTGAAATTCAGAATAATTTCAAGATTAAAATTGGTATTGCTGTGATTGCCAAGATTGTTGATATGGGTGAATTGCCAAGAAGTGAGAAGAAGTCTACAAGAGTCTTTGACAACAGATATTAGTTGAAGTTTTCAATCTAAATACAGAGAATGGGGGATATATGGATAATAAGAGATTTGCATTATTGATAGATGCAGACAATATTTCGGCGAAATATATAGGTGCTATTTTAGAGGAACTTTCCACCTATGGAATTACGACCTATAAAAGAATTTACGGAGACTGGACCAGTACACAGGCTACTAAGTGGAAAGGGGAACTGCTGGAGAATTCAGTCATTCCGGTACAGCAGTTTAGCAATACCGTTGGAAAAAATGCAACGGATTCTACGCTGATTATTGATGCCATGGATATTCTTTATACAGGCAATGTAGACGGCTTTTGTATTGTGTCAAGCGACAGTGATTTCACCCGACTGGCCAGCAGACTGCGTGAATCTGGCATGGAAGTAATCGGAATGGGAGAAGAGAAAACACCTCGTTCTTTCCGTGTTGCTTGTACACGATTTGTCAATTTGGAGAACATCGGAAATCAGGATGAGGAAAGCGATAGCAAGACAAGTCCTGATAATACCAATACAATCAGCAGAGAAGTTGTTTACAATGCAATTACCAATATTATTACGGAAAATGAAAATAATGGTAAGAGCGTGGAACTTGCAGCTGTAGGAAATCGACTTGTGAATATGTATCCTGACTTTGACGTAAGAAGTTATGGTTACAGCTTGTTATCCAAATTTGTAGAGGACGGGGAGCAATTCCTACTTGAGAAAAAGCAGAATGTGATTACCATATCCTTAAAAGAAAATAAGCAATCCCAAGATGAAATTAAGAACTTTGTGAAGGAAGCAATTCATAAGGCCGGAGCCAAAGGCATTGGCATTAATGAGCTGAGTAATCGTGTCTATGCCAAGTACAGCAACTTTAATTTGAAGGATTTTGGCTATAGCCAATTCTCTAAATTTGTTCAGAGTATTGGAAATGTAGAACTGTATCCGGATAAAAACAACCGAAAACGTGCGAGAGAGAAATAATAGGGGACGGGGGTTATGTTTCATTTTCAAAATGAAACATAACCCCCGTCCCTTATTATTTCCTTCATTAATATTGCCCGCATGTAACCACCATATTTGGGGCATGTTTTGTAGACTTTATAGCCTAATGAAAGAGCACTGTTCATGCTGTATTGATTGTCGGGATGAATAGTGCAACATAAATATTGATAACCGGCATGACGCAGGTCATTTTCTGCATAAGACATTAGTCGCTGTTGCAGATGATGACCACGATATGCAGGTGATACGACTACAGAATCCATGTGAGCAACCTTGTTTAGTAAATCTTCGCGGATACCGATATCCATACCGAGATTTTCCTTTGATGTTCCGGGAAAAGCAGTCAGAAATACACCGGCCAATTCACCGCTTTGTTCCTCTCTTGCAGTATAGGCAAGACCTTTGCCTGTACGCAACATTTCCCTTGTATATTCAGCGTTGTCAGCGGCATACCAGTCTTTTTGAGTCATATTTTCATATATATCTTGTATGAGTTCTATAATCGCGTCTGTTTCATCATCTTTAGCTTTTTGAATTACAAATTCCATTTTAATACCATTCCTTTTTTCCTCAGTTTCATACATAGATGTTTACAGTTCGGTAGTTTTAAAAAAATAATTATGAAATATTAAGAAACTCGGTTACAAGAATCCTGTATACTACTAAGTGATTATATCCAATTAGCAGAAGGTCTGCAATAGTGATAGAAATCAATAGTGATTAAATCAACTCAAATACAAAGGATGACATGAAACATGGAACTGGATTTCATAGATATTTCTAAAAATGACACGAATCAGAATCGACAGGTCCGGAAAACACCTCCTCGAAAAATGACACGTAAAGAGCTGAAATATAGGCGTAAAAGACGCAGAAGAGCTAAAATCAAGCGGATATTTAGACTGTTGTTTTTATTTGCATTGGTGGTAGCTTTAATTGTCCTGTTATATCTATTGATTGCAGGTGTTATCAGTAAAAGCAGCTTTAGTCAGGTCTTTAACTCTCAAAGACGAGAGTATATCAGAGAAAACGATAGCGAAAAACCTGAAATAACAGAAGATTTTTTGACACCTAATCCATATTCAAGACCCGGTGAACCATTGGGAAAGGTTAAGAATATCTTTGTGCATTACACAGCTAATCCAGACACAAGCGCCAGTCAGAATCGCAGCTATTTTGAAAACATGGCGATTACCGGTGAAACATCTGCCAGTGCACACTTTGTGATTGGTTACGAGGGCGAGATTATACAATGTCTGCCGTTGAATGAAATCGGTTATGCAGTGAAAACGCGAAATTATGATTCAATTTCGATTGAGTGCTGCTATATATCAGAGGACGGAAAATTTACAGACACTACTTATCAGTCATTAATCAAGTTAACAGCTTGGCTGTTAAAACAATACAAGCTGGCACCTGAGGATTTGATGCGTCATTATGATGAAGGTGGGAAAATGTGCCCGTTATATTATGTGGAGCATGAAGAAGCTTGGCAGCAATTTGTGATAGATGTGGAAGATTATGTTCTTCAAGATGAATAGGTACTCAATGACTATCCGAACCCATTTCAGCAGTACAATATACATTAAATATCTACATTAAATGTATATATTTAATATCTTCATTTAATGTAGACATTGATAGCGTAAGGCAAATTCTGTAATTTCTACTTTAGGTGGCTAAAAGTATCAATTGTTGTATTTAGTCTACCGATTTAGAAGAGCGTTATCCTACTAAAATGCGTGAATAGTTGAATTTAGTACACAGAATTCTGTCCCGTCGACCTATTAATAGCTTCCTTGATGGCTTTCTGTAGGTTCACTCGACCGAAAAGCAACCTACTAATAGCTTCCTTGTTGACTTCTCGTAGGTTAATTTAAGAAAAAGCTACCTACCAAGTTCTTTACTTGCTAGTTTTAGTAGGTTTTTCAAGCAACCTACTAATTACTTCATTGCTCACCTTTAGTAGCTTACTAATTGGCTTTCAGTCGCTAATTGGCTTTCAGCCACTTGCTCACCTTTAGCAGCTTGCTTGCTGTTTTGTATCCCAGTTTCATGCAACATTGAAGGGATTTGAACACAGCAAGGGACTTTAAGTTCCAGAAATTATGTGACGAGTTTTGGGCAGTAGAGTTCCTTTGGTTTCTGACGTACCCAAAGGAAGCCGACCAACACGTCAGTATCATATGCTTTGGGCATAGTAACAATACGCAAGCTTGCGCTACCCACACTATGAAGGAAACCATGGGCATAGTGATAGCAAATCCTATTTCTGTGCCCAATGCACTTTGTTGAATAAAAACAACAAGTCATTTTGGGCATTGGAAGCAAAAATACGTCTTATTAACCCACAACGATTTTGGTGGGTTTGGCTAGGCAGCGAATGACTAGTCACCGAAGGAATAAGCACCAAGCGGCTAGTCACCGAAGGAATAAGCACCAAGTGGCTAGTCACCGAAGAAATAAGCGTCAAGTGAATAAGCACCAAGTGATTTGCATGACGTGTAAGTGACTGATAATTGATAATTGGCATGTGTAATTGACGCCTTATAATTGACATGATAAGTGATAATTGACGAAGAATAATGATTGACTTAACAATAAAATCATTGTAGAATAATAACATATGTTATACAAAAGAAAGGGTGGCTGATTATGGCAAGAAAAGAAACAATAACTAAGGAAGATATCGTAAATGCAGCTTTTGCAATTTTGCAAGAAGAAGGAATCGAGCAGGTGACAGCTAGAAAACTGGCAGCTAAGGCTAATTGTTCTACGCAGCCAATCTTTCGAGTATATAAAAATATGGACGAGCTCATCGAAGAGCTGTTTAATCGTGCCTGCCTGTTTTTTCAGAATTATTATGCCGATTTTTCAAAACAGTCAGTAGTACCATTTGTAAACTTAGGATATGCCTATATTAAATTTGCTGAAAACTATAAAACACTTTTTAAATTTATCTTTTTATCAGAAAATCGTTTTGGAAAAAGTATGTACGATTTAATCAACGGAGAAGAAGGCAATGTGAGCAGAGAAATTCAATCTGCAACGGCCCAGGGCAGTAAGAATGCCAGTGAGCTTTTTATGAAAATGTGGATTTTTATACATGGAGCAGCTTGTATGTCATTGACAGGGGATTATGATTTGCCTGAAAATGATACCATTGCACTTTTGAAGGCAGCTTATCAGTCATTTACTTGATTTTTTTACATAGTCGTACGAATACACCGAGCGACTAGTTACTTGATGTTTAGAGAGGATACAGAATGGAACTACAGGAATTGGATATCATAACTCGGATGAATAATATGTATATCAAAATGAGTAAGGGACATAAGGCTGTTGCGGCTTATATCTCCGATCATTATGAGCAAGCTGTATTTATGACGGCGGCTAAACTTGGTGAAACAGTAGGAGTCAGCGAGTCTACAGTGGTACGTTTTGCTTCTGCACTGGGATATGCAGGATATCCGGAATTTCAGAAAGCTCTTGAAGAATGGGTCAGGAACAAACTCAATTCTGTGCAGAAAATGGGAGCTAAGTACGGTAAAAGCACACAATCCGAAATACTGAATTCAGTTCTGAATTCTGATATAGAAAAAATACAGGATACCATTGTAAACTTGGATGCAGTGGCTTTTGAAACTGCTATAGATATTATTTTGGAGGCAGAAACGGTTTATTTGGTGGGAGTTAGAAGTTGTGAGCCGTTGGCTGATTTCTTGCATTTTTATCTCAATATGATTCGCGGTAATATTGTGCTGGTTAAAACAACCAGTGTGACAGAAATGTTTGAACAAATGATCCGAATAAATCAAAAGGACGTTATTATTGGAATTAGTTTTCCTAGATATTCCATGCGTACGTTAAAAGCTATGGAATTTGCAAATGATCGAAATGCAAAGGTAATTACGATTACGGATAGTATTCATTCCCCCATGAATTTATATTCTTCCTGTAATTTACTGGCAAGAAGTGATATGGTCTCTATTGTAGACTCGCTGGTTGCACCACTGAGCGTTATTAATGCGTTGGTGGTGGCATTGTGTTTAAAACAGCCGGACACAGTGAAAGCGAATCTGGAGACACTGGAAGAGGTATGGAATAACTATCAGGTATATTTGAATGATGAGATTAATTTTATTGATGAGGAGCCTATGCTCAATTATTCGTTGACAAAATCGGATAAAGAGGAGCAGGAACAATCATCATAAATAACGGAAAGCGGTTAAAATGAAACATATTATAGTAGTTGGCGGTGGTGCTGCCGGTATGATGGCGGCGATTGCTGCATCAGGAGCAAATAGTCAGGTGACGCTTCTGGAACAGAATGAGAAGACCGGGAAAAAACTATTTATTACCGGAAAAGGCAGATGTAATTTAACGAATGCCTGTGAGCGGGATACTTTTTTTGACCATATCATTAACAATGGAAAATTTCTTTATAGTGCATTTGATAAATTAGACAATAATGCTGTAATGGAATTATTTAGACAAGCAGGATGTCCGCTTAAGGAAGAAAGAGGAGAACGTGTTTTTCCCGTATCGGATCACTCCTCGGATGTACTAGCGGCATTAAATCATCAAATGCGAAAAAATGGCGTTAAAATCATGTTAAATACACATGTTACGCAATTGTTGACAGCGAATGATTTGGCGGAAGAATCTGCTAAAATGAAGGGAGTCAAACTTTCCAATGGGCAGAGCCTAATGGCCGATGCCGTTATTTTGGCAACAGGTGGATGCTCTTATCAAACAACCGGCTCCACAGGTGAGGGGTATGAGTTTGCGAAGGCATGTGGTCATACATTAAAAGAAACAAAGCCGGCATTGGTTCCGTTTACAATAAAAGAAGACTGGTGTATGAAAATGCAGGGTCTTTCGTTAAAAAATGTAGAGATACGTCTGAAAGTGGATAAGAAGACGATTTATGAAGGTTTCGGTGAAATGCTTTTTACTCATTTTGGTGTCAGTGGTCCACTGATTTTAACTGCCAGCAGTTTCTATGTTAAGAAGCATCAGAACATACCGGCACAATTAATCATAGATTTAAAACCTGCATTGACTGTGGAACAGTTGGACAAGCGATTGTTGCGAGATTTTGAGGAGAATAAAAATAAACAGTTTAAAACTATCTTAGAAGGGCTTCTTCCCTCGAAAATGATACCGATTATCGCAGAATTGGTTGCTATAGCCCCTGATAAGAAAATAAATGAGATTACCAGGATAGAAAGAGAAAGATTGATTCAATGTCTGAAAAATCTGACAATGACAGTTACTGGCACAAGAGGATTTCAGGAAGCAATTATTACACAGGGTGGAATTAATGTGAAAGAAATCAATCCTTCTACAATGGAGTCTAAGCTGGTTAAGGGCCTTTATCTGGCAGGAGAAATGCTGGATGTAGATGCAGTAACAGGAGGTTTTAATCTGCAAATTGCCTGGTCAACAGGATACCTAGCAGGATTAAGCGCTGCACAGGCAACACAATAACAAATAACACAAGTAATATAAAAGTAGGTGTGTTTGGGAGGAAATAGAGAAATATGAGTTATCAAATAGCAATTGATGGACCTGCAGGTGCAGGAAAAAGTACAATCGCGAAACAAATAGCACGGCAGAAAGGTTTTATTTATGTGGATACAGGCGCACTATATCGCGCCATGGCATATTATCTAATTGCTAAGGGTGTAAAGCCGGAAGATGAGGATGCAGTAGCTTTACAGTGCCAGAATGCAGACATTACAATTTGTTACGAAAATGATGAACAAGTTGTGTACTTAAATGGAGAAAATATAAATGGTCTGATTAGAACGGAAGAAGTTGGAAACATGGCTTCTGCAACTAGCAAATATCCGGCAGTTAGAAAGCGACTTTTGGTATTGCAAAAGGATATCGCAGAGAAAAATAACGTAGTAATGGATGGAAGAGATATCGGAACCTGCGTGCTTCCCGGTGCAGATGTGAAGGTCTATTTAACGGCCAGTGCGAAGGTAAGAGCAAAACGCAGATATGATGAACTGACAGCAAAAGGCATTTCATGCGATATGGATCAGATAGAAGCAGATATTGTTGCCAGAGACAATCAAGATATGACTAGAGAAATATCACCGCTTAAACAAGCGGAAGATGCTGTTTTACTTGATTCTTCTGCCATGAACATCGAACAGGTAGTACAAGTCATTTTAGATTTATGTAAATAGTAAAAAACACATGTTATATTCCGAAAAGGAGATATTGTTAATCATATGGAAGTGATTCTAGCTAAGAAGGCCGGCTTTTGCTTTGGAGCCAAGCGAGCGGTAGAAGCAGTATATGAGCAAGTGGATACAGGAAAGAAGATTTATACCTACGGACCCATTGTACATAATGAAGAAGTGGTCAGGAATCTGGAAAGTAGAGGAGCCCAGGTGATTGAAAATGAAGAACAACTGGAATCTTTAACCGAAGGAACAGTTGTGATTCGGGCACATGGCGTACCGGAGCGAATTTGTAATTTGATTGAAAGCAAAGGAATGGAGTGTATAGATGCGACTTGTCCTTTTGTGAAAAGAATCCATAATATTGTAGAAAAAGAAAGTCGCGAAGGAAATAAAATCGTCATTATTGGGAACCCAGGACACCCTGAAGTGGAAGGAATTATGAGCTGGTCTCATACACCTGCACAGGTAATTGAGACAAAAGAAGAAGCGTTAAAATATTCAGAAGATTTTCAGACTTCTCTGTGCATTGTTTCCCAGACGACATTTAACTACAACAAATTTAAAGAATTAGTTGAAATTTTTAAAAAAAGAGGTTACAATGTTAATGTTGTAAATACTATCTGCAATGCAACTGAAGAGCGACAGACCGAAGCTGGCGAGATTGCAGCTAAAGTCGATGCAATGATAGTAATAGGTGGCAGGCACAGTTCTAACACGCAAAAACTATATGAAATTTGCCGTGAAAGATGTGAAGCCACATATTTTATACAGACACTGGAAGATTTGCATTTAGAACTGCCTAAAACTGCGGCTCTGGTGGGGATTACTGCGGGGGCTTCCACTCCCAAAAATATTATCGAGGAGGTTCAAAATTATGTCAGAATTAACTTTTGAACAAATGTTGGAAGAATCATTAAAGACAATACATACGGGAGAGGTAGTTGAAGGTACGGTCATTGATGTTAAGCCTGATGAAATCATTCTTAACATTGGCTATAAATCAGATGGTATTTTATCAAGAAATGAATATACCAATGAACCTAATGTAGATTTGACCAAAGTAGCTAAACCGGGCGATACCATGGAAGTAAAAATCCTTAAGGTAAACGACGGCGAAGGTCAGGTTATCTTAACTTACAAGAGATTAGCGGCCGACCGTGGCAACAAACGAATTGAAGAAGCCTTTAACAACAAGGAAGTGCTGACTGCTAAAGTAGCTCAGGTTTTGGACGGCGGATTAAGCGTGATTGTAGATGAAGTGAGAATCTTTATCCCTGCCAGCCTTGTATCAGATTCGTATGAAAAAGATCTGAATAAATATGCAGGTCAGAAAATTGAATTTGTTATCAGCGAATACAATCCCAAGAGAAGAAGATATATTGGGGATCGTAAACAGTTACTTGTAGCTGAGAGAGCTGAATTACAAAAGAAATTACTTGAAAACATTCATATTGGGGATGTTGTAGAGGGTGTAGTTAAGAACGTAACGGATTTCGGAGCATTTATTGATATCGGAGGAGCTGATGGCTTACTTCATATCTCTGAAATGTCATGGGGCAGAGTTGAAAATCCTAAAAAGGTATTCAAAGTTGGCGAAAGCGTTAAAACATTTATTAAAGATATTTCCGGTACAAAGATTGCACTTAGCTTAAAGTTTGATGATGCAAATCCTTGGAAAGAAGCTTCAGAAAAGTATGCAGTTGGTAATGAAGTAACAGGAAAAGTTGCAAGAATGACTGACTTTGGTGCTTTTATAGAATTAGAGCCGGGTGTAGATGCTTTGTTGCATGTATCTCAGGTATCTAAAGAACATATCGAGAAACCCTCAGATGTTCTGAAGGTTGGAGAAGAAGTAACTGCAAAGGTAGTAGATTTCAATCCTGCTGACAAGAAAATCAGTTTAAGTATTAAAGCGTTGATTGCACCTGAAACAGAAGAAGACACTGAAAATGAAGTTGAAACTGTGAAAGCAGAAGCTGCTGAAGAAGATGTATGATTTATGATTATGAGAAGTTTAAAGAAGAAGTATTACAACTGACCAAGATTGATTTGGGTAGCTATAAAGAACGTCAAATGAAAAGACGTATAGATGCACTAATCGCGAAGAACAGTATTACCGGTTATGAGGCGTATGTGAAAGTATTGCAGACTGACCGTGCCAAGTTTGAAGAATTTGCAAACTATCTTACGATTAATGTGTCGGAATTTTATCGCAATCCGGATCAATGGCAGGTGTTGGATCGAGACATTATACCAGAGTTAATAAGGAAATATGGAAAGTCTCTTAAGATATGGAGTGCAGCATGCTCTACAGGAGATGAACCATATTCGCTTGTAATGGCTTTATCAAAACATATTCCTTTAAATATGATTCATGTTATAGCTACAGATTTGGACAAGCAAGTGATTGCTAAAGCTAAGATTGGTCTCTATAGTGAAAAGAGTATATCGGCGGTGCCTGAGGACTTAAAAAAGCGTTATTTCACTAAAATTGGACTTTCTTATCAGATTTCGGATGAAATTAAGTCGAGAGTTGAATTCCGTGAGCATAACTTGTTAAAGGATAATTATTCGGATGCTTGTCATATGATTGTGTGCAGAAATGTATTGATTTATTTCACGGAAGAAGCGAAGGATGAAATCTTCAGAAAATTTTATCGCTCGTTGGCACCGGGAGGTATTCTTTTTATCGGGAGTACGGAACAAATTATCAATCATAAAGAAATAGGATACGAACGAAAGAATTCATTCTTTTATGAACATCCGGTAAATAAATGACAATATTGAAATATTAAAAACAAGGCGGATACATCTTCTCAGGTGTACCCGCCTATTTTATCGCATTTAATACTATAAATTTCCATTACTAGAATAGAATATAAGCCCCGAGGGACTCACATTTATTGAATTGCAATCATGGATTTTAAGACATGACCGGCATAAATGGAAAAGAGGTCTCTATTCTTCTTAATTTCATCAGTAAGTTCAAAGAAAAGTTCGCTGCTTTTATACTCTCGTTTAAAGAAAGGCTCAACCAAAACATCCCACTGGGGGAGATAAGCTGATATTTTACGTGTATAGCAATTGGTAGCCGATGCCTGCTCTCTGTATTCTTTATCAACAAATGAGGCGATTGATTTATGAAGCGCGGTATCTTCTGAAGGAAGATAGTAATAATCCTTATAGTTGGCATAGAAATACTTTAGTTCTTCTTCATAAATTGGAACAATTAGAGTACCTTCGTATCCTTCACCCTTAAAGTGACAGCCTTTGCCCATAAAGGAAACACAAACAGGAAGAGGTGTAACGAAAACCAATTGGATAATCAGTTCTTTGCGCGGTATTCCGTGAATATCATTGTAATAATTGGCCTGCACTCTGCGTGCTTTCACACTACTGTTAAATAGGTCATAATAGGCAAGAATAGGAAGAACTTCCAACATTCCTTTCATATCATCAGAGTTATGCAGAAGTAGGGTATGATACAAATCATAATCATGCGATGTGGTGTAATCCAAATAGACTTGAATTAATTCGCCGCCACCGTAAGAATCTTCTCGGTGTATACCCAGAAATTCTTCTAAAGTCTTTAGCTTACAATTGGGTAATTTTAGGAAATTCTTATAGGGTGCAATTCGTCGGTAAATATCAAGGCCTTGATAGTTGTTGAAATCACAGACGAGGTCGTATTGCTGTGCCTTCTGCTTTATAAAAGGTAAATCGAAGGTATTTCCGTTATAGTGAATCAGGTAAGAGTAAGCAGAAGAAAATTCCAAAAAGCTTTTCAATAGTTCGGATTCTTCATCAGGTGTTTGAGCAAACCACTGCTTGATTTTCCAGTTGCCTTCTGTAAAATAGGCACATCCAATCAGATAAATGGTTGAACCAGAGGAAAGAAAGCCGGTCGTTTCTATATCCAGAAACAAAATCTGTTCTAAGGGTGCAAGTTGTTCTAACGGATATTGTAATTGAAAATTATTCAAAATAATTTCTTCTGTTTTCATCTATCTTGATTACCTCCTGAATTACGATTATCAAAAAAAATAATGTGATTAATCTATTTTAGTGTAGCATATTTTTGAAAATTACAGTAGTATTTTGTCAAAAATAATAGTATATTTAGAGAGATGAAAAGAATCAGTATGAGCTGACTGAATATGGAGAGAAGAGGGACGAAAATGGCAAGATTAACATTTTCCGGCGGGATTCACCCCCATGATGGCAAAGATTTGTCTAAAGATAAGAAGATAAAGGATGTTTTACCAAAAGGTGATTTGGTTTATCCGTTATCTCAGCATATTGGAGCACCGGCAGAACCGATTGTCAAAAAAGGTGATCGGGTGTTGGTAGGGCAAAAAATTGCAGAAGCAGGCGGTTTTGTTTCTGCACCTATTTACGCGACCGTTTCAGGGACGGTTAAGGCGATTGAAGCAAGAAGAGTTGTCACAGGCGATTCTGTAATGAGCATTGTTGTGAAAAATGATGAGGAATATGAAGAAATCGAAAAAACTCCGGTGAAGCCATATGAGGAACTGACCAGAGAAGAAAAGATAGAGATGATTAGAGAAGCCGGTATAGTTGGTATGGGCGGTGCAGGTTTTCCAACAGCTGTCAAGCTCTCCCCCAAGGAGCCTGACAAGATTAGTTATGTAATAGTTAACTGTGCAGAGTGTGAGCCGTATTTGACCTCTGATTACAGAAAAATGCTAGAAGAGCCGGAGAAGTTGATTGGCGGTTTGAAAATAGCATTAAGCCTTTTTGATAATGCCAGAGGTATTTTGGCTGTTGAAGAAAATAAACCGGAGTGCATCGTCAGATTAAAGCGGCTTGTTAAAAATGAAAACCGAATTACTGTAAAAGCACTAAAAACAAAATATCCGCAAGGGTCTGAGCGGCAGTTAATTTACGCAACTACCGGAAATGCAATTCATTCGTCGATGTTACCGGCTGACGCAGGCTGTATTGTTAATAATGTAGATACTGTAATTGCTATTTACAACGCGGTTATGGAGGGGCAACCCTTGATGTATAGAATCGTTACTGTTACAGGAGATGCGATTGCTAATCCGCAAAATTTTAGAGTCAGAATCGGTACTAATTATCACGAGTTAATTGAAGAAGCAGGTGGATTTAAACAGAAACCTGTTAAAATAGTATCCGGCGGACCAATGATGGGATTTGGTATCTTTGACTTGGATGTTCCCACAACCAAAACATCTTCGGCGCTGTTATGTCTGACTAAAGATGATATTTCCACAATGGAGCCCAGTGCTTGTATTAATTGCGGGAAGTGTGTGGAAGCATGCCCGGGCAGAGTCGTGCCAAGAATTTTAGCAGATAATGCAGAGCATTTTGATGAAGAATCCTTTATTAAGAACAACGGCATGGAATGCTGTGAATGCGGTTGCTGTAGTTTTGTATGTCCGGCTAAACGGCCTTTGACACAGGTTATTAAATCAATGCGAAAAATGCAGCTTGCAAAGAAGAAAAAGTAGGAGGAAGAACTCATGAGTGATTTGATGAAAGTCTCATCCAATCCCCATATTAGATCCAAGGTCACAACTGGCAATATTATGCTTGCTGTGATTATTGCTTTACTTCCGGCAGCTGGCTTTGGAATCTATAATTTTGGATTGGATGCTTTGATTTTAATAGCAGTCACAGTAGTGACTACGGTTCTAACTGAGCTGGTATTTGAATTATTGTTACATAAAAAGGTTACAATCGGTGATTTTTCGGCAGTGGTTACCGGATTATTGCTGGCTATGAATTTGCCACCTTCAGCACCCTGGTGGATTGGCGTAATTGGTGGTATTTTTGCTATTTTAGTTGTAAAGATGTTATTCGGAGGACTGGGACAGAATTTCATGAATCCCGCTTTGGGAGCAAGATGTTTTTTACTGATTTCCTATACCTCAATTATGTGTGATTTTAACTGCGATGCGTATTCAGGACCTACACCTTTAGCCAATATCAAAGCAGGCGAAAGTGTTAATATACTGGACATGGTGATTGGTAAGACAGCGGGGACGATTGGTGAAACATCTATGATTGCCATTGTAATCGGAGCATGTTTTTTGATTTTACTTGGAATCATTGATTTGAAAATATCCGGTACTTACATTGTGACGTTCTTGATTTTTATTACGCTATTTGGCGGACACGGTTTTGATCCTTCTTTTATGAGTGCACATTTTGCAGGAGGAGGTTTGATGCTGGGTGCTTTCTTTATGGCAACAGATTATGTGACCAGACCAATTACCAAGAGGGGGCAGTATGTATACGGAGCAATTTTGGGTCTGTTAACTGGTATTTTTCGAATATTCGGTCCGTCCGCAGAAGGTGTTTCTTATGCAATTATTATCGGAAACTTGTTGGTACCTTTAATTGAGAAGGCAACCATGCCGAAGCCCTTTGGAAAAGGAGGAGAAAAAGCATGAAAGCAATGATGAAAGATGCTGTAATCCTTTTTACAATTACGATATTGGCAGGCTTGATTTTAGGGGTTGTTTATCAGGTTACCAAAGAGCCGATTGCTATTGCGGAAGAAAAAGCAATAAAGGAAGCGTATGCAGAAGTATTCAGTGATGCAGTTGATTTTGTTTTACAGGAAGCTACAGAAGAGACAATCGTACAGTCCAATGAATGGAAAGAAGCAGGATTTCAAGCAGTAGAAGTGGGGGATGTACTAGCTGCTAACGATGCTGAAGGTAATTTGCTTGGATATGTATTGACCATTACCAGTCATGAAGGTTATGGCGGAGATATCACCTTTACCATGGGAGTTAGGAGAGACGGTACCCTTAATGGCATTTCGATTTTGACTATATCAGAGACAGCTGGACTTGGAATGAAGGCAGAATCTGAGTTACAACCGCAATTTGCAGGCAAGAATGTGCCGAATTTTACTTATACGAAAACAGAAGCGACTTCCGACAGTCAGATTGACGCAATCAGTGGAGCAACCATTACTACCAAGGCAGTTACAACAGCAGTTAATGGCGGACTTTACTATTTCCAAACACAATTAGGAGGTAGCAGCTATGAAACAAAATAGTATTCCTGAACGTTTGACTAACGGATTATTAAAAGAAAATCCGACTTTTGTACTCATGCTGGGTATGTGCCCTACCTTGGCGGTTACTACTTCTGCAATTAATGGTATGGGCATGGGCTTGGCAACTATGGTAGTACTGGCACTGAGTAATTTGTTTATTTCATTATTAAGAAATATTATTCCGGATAAAGTGAGAATTCCGGCTTTTATTGTAGTGATTGCATCATTTGTAACCGTAGTGGAACTTTTGCTCAAAGCCTATATTCCCTTTCTATATGATGCACTTGGTATCTACATTCCCTTAATTGTAGTTAACTGTATTATTTTGGGTAGAGCAGAAGCCTATGCATCCAAGAACAGTGCTGTGGCATCTTTATTTGACGGAATTGGAATGGGGCTTGGATTTACAGTGGCATTGACGATTATCGGGGCAATCAGAGAATTGATTGGCGCTGGTATGATATTTGACAGAATGGTTATGCCGGAAAGTTATGTTCCATGCAGTATTTTCATACTGGCACCCGGTGCATTTTTCGTACTGGCAGTATTAACCGCTATTCAGAATAAAGTGAAGCTAGCCGGGGAGAAAAAAGGAAAAGACATGTCTAAAATACAGTCCGGTTGTAATTTGGATTGTATGGCTTGCCCAGATACAGGGTGCAGTCGCAGACTGATTTCTGAGACTGAAGCGGTAACTGAAGCTGAAACAGTAACTGAAGCTGAAACAGTAAGTGAACCGGAAATCGAACAGAAAGCTGTAAAGGAGGAAGAGAAGAATGATTAAGGATTTGTTGATAATATTAATATCTTCTTCATTGGTTAGTAATGTAGTATTGAGCCAGTTCCTTGGTTTGTGTCCTTTTCTGGGAGTATCCAAGAAAACCAATACCGCATTAGGTATGGGAACTGCTGTAATATTTGTAATTACATTGGCTTCAGCAGTTGCAGGTGCTATTTACCAATATATTTTAGTACCTTTTGATTTGACCTATTTACAGACAATTGTATTCATTCTGGTAATTGCAGCGTTGGTACAATTTGTAGAAATGTTCTTAAAGAAATTTATGAAATCGTTGTATCAAGCTTTAGGTGTCTATTTACCGCTGATTACAACCAACTGTGCAGTTCTTGGTGTGGCATTAACGAACGTGCAGAAAAATTACGGAATTTTGACAGGCGTTGTAAATGGCTTTGCTACTGCGTTGGGCTTTACAATTTCCATCGTAATTTTAGCAGGGATCAGAGAAAAAATGGAATACAACGAAATACCGGAATCCTTTAAAGGAATGCCTATTGTACTGGTAACAGCAGGACTAATGGCAATTGCCTTTTGCGGATTCTCCGGACTTTTGTAGGAGGTGCCAAAATGACAGGAGTATTTCTGGCTGTGGCAGTAGTAGGAGGCGTTGGGTTATTTATTGGTTTATTTCTGGGCGTAGCCGCTATCTGGTTTAAAGTAAAAGTAGATGAGAAGGAAGAAGCTGTTTTGGGAGTGCTTCCGGGCAATAATTGCGGTGGCTGTGGCTATCCCGGCTGTAGTGGTTTGGCAGCTGCGATTGCAAAAGGGGAAGCGGCTGTAAATGCCTGCCCCGTAGGCGGCGAACCGGTAGGAAAACTGGTTGCAGAAATAATGGGCGTAGAAGAGCAGAGTACGACCAGGATGACTGCTTATGTACAGTGTCAGGGAGATTGCGACAAAATTACACTGGATTATGATTATACAGGAATCGAAGACTGCAGAATGCTGTCGTTTGTTCCTAACGGTGGTGCCAAGAGTTGTAATTACGGTTGTCTTGGATATGGAACCTGTGCCAAGGTGTGTCAATTTGATGCCATACATGTAGTAAACGGTGTGGCAGTAGTGGATAAGGACAAATGTAAAGCGTGCGGTAAATGTGTAGACTTATGTCCCAAACATTTGATTTCTTTGATTCCCTATGATGCGAAATATACGGTGGCTTGTAATTCTAATGACAAGGGGCCTGTGACCATGAAAGATTGTACAGTAGGATGTATTGGCTGTCAGCTTTGTAAGAAGAATTGTCCGGCATCTGCAGTTAAAATTAAAGATTTTAATGCAACTATTGATTATAGCAAGTGTGAAGGCTGTGGTATTTGTAAAGAGAAATGTCCACGTGGTTCTATTGTGGAACATTAGCTTTTTAGCGAGCTAGTCACTCGGTGCTTATCGTAAAGGAGTTTGCATATGGAACAATCAACGACACAGGTTAGATTAGGAAAAACAGAAATAGTTGTTAATAAAAATGGGTTTGGTGCATTGCCACTACAGAGAATCAACGATGATGCGGCTGTTCTACTTTTGCAAAAGGCTTATCAGAATGGAATCCAGTTTTTTGATACAGCAAGAGCTTATAGTGACAGTGAACACAAACTGGGATTGGCATTTAAAGGCATACGGGAATCTCTTTATATAGCAACCAAGTCAGGTGCACAGACAGGTGAGGCACTGGAGAAGGATTTAGTAGCAAGTTTGACCAATCTACAGACAGACTATATTGATATTTATCAATTTCACAATCCGGCTTTTTGTCCGAAACCGGGGGATGACAGTGGATTGTATGATGCAGCATTAGCGGCTAAAAAAGCAGGAAAAATCAGACATATTGGTATTACAAATCATAGATTAAATGTTGCACAAGAAGCCATAGACAGTGGATTGTACGAGACATTGCAGTTTCCTTTTTGCTATTTGGCATCAGATAAGGAAGAAGCATTGGTTGCAGCATGCCAAAGTGAGGATATGGGCTTCATAGCGATGAAAGCATTGTCGGGAGGATTGATAACCAATTCAGCAGCAGCTTATGCACATGCAGCGCAATTTTCCAATGTTTTACCAATTTGGGGTGTGCAAAGAGAGAAGGAGTTGGATGAGTTTATTTCTTATATAAAAGAACCTCCTGTACTAAATGAGGAGTTACTAAAGATCATAGAAAACGACAGACAGGAGCTTTCGGGAGAGTTTTGCCGTGGCTGTGGTTATTGTATGCCATGCCCGGCAGGAATTGAAATTAATAACTGTGCACGTATGTCATTACTACTGCGCAGGTCGCCTTCAGCAAGTCAGTTGACTACTGAAGTACAGGAAAAAATGTATAAAATAGAAAACTGCTTACATTGTAATGCGTGCAAGAGTAAATGCCCTTATGGTCTTGATACACCGACTTTACTTGCTAAGAATCTGGAAGATTACAAAAATGTGTTAGCTGGAAAAACTAGTGTCATTTAGTTAACAACTGGATACTTAGCGGTCCGGTGTTGATCCGAAGCAGTACTGAGTTATTAGAAATTAATATACAGGATTTCTCCGTCTTCTGTGATGAATATTGCCTTTACATTTGGGTGGTCTTCAAGCAGTAAGGCGGATTTTTCATATCCTAGAAGAAAGCAAAGCGTGGATAATGCATCACAATTGGTAGATTCGTCACTCATAATCGTTATTTGAGCGAGTCCTGTGTCTGCAGGATAACCATTTTCGGTGGATAGTATATGGTGGTAACGTTTCCCGTCTTGCTCAAAAAAACGTTCGTAATTGCCGGAAGAAACCACACTGGAATCAGAAGAATCCACTTGAACTGAAGAAGCACCGGTTTGTGAAAAAGGATCCTGAATTCCAATTCGAAAAGGGGAACCGTCAGATTTGGAACCTACTGTAACAACATTGCCACCCAGGTTAATAATGGCGGAGGTAATGCCTTCCGATATAAGTAATTCTTTGAGTTTGTCGGCTATAAATCCTTTGGCAATGAAGCCAAGTTCCAACTGTGCTTGGGGATCGGAGAGAATGATTTCATTTCCTTTGACCTGAAGAGAATGATAGTCTACGTGGGATAGCGCATCCTGTATTTGAAAATCTTCCGGTACAATTTTTTGATTGTTGGAACCGAAGTTCCAAAGCTGTGAAAGTGTTCCGATTGTTGGATCCACAACACCATTTGACATTTGGGCATAGTCAAGTGAACGTAAGATTAGAGTAGTAGTATCTTGGGCAACTATAACCGGGTCACCGTTACTGTGGTTTATATTCCAGATATCACTTCCTTCTATGGAAGGACTTAAGAGTTGTTCGTAATGACCGGCTAAATTCATGCAGTCATCCAGTATACTCTGCGCTTGTTCTTGGCTGGAACAATCATATAGCGTGATGGTAATGACAGTGTCATAATAAAATCCTGTATCAGAAAAGGAACTGTTAGAGGGAACGAACCGACAGCTACTTAGTAACAGAAATGTGGTAATAAGAATGAATATAAGCGCTTGTCTAGACAGGCATTTTGTGTGATAATATTGATTCAATACAGTACCTCCGAGAGGATATCGTTGTAATTTGAGTAAAATTCCTATATAGTATAAATTGAATTATATCTGTATATTTTGGATTTGAAAAGAGAAAGTGGTGAAAATAGATGCGTTTACCAGAAGAACAAGAAGAAAGAGGCATGGGAATGCCGGTAGTTTATACAATTATGGCAGTTTCGGCATTTATACTTATTATATTAGCAGTGGTATTATTAAATAGTAAAAAGGAAAATACACAAGCAGCTAAAACGAGAGAATTGTTACAATCCCCGACACCTTCCCCAACAGAAGAAGTAGTGTTTGCCGAAGGACAGGAGGATATAGAAACGCTATACAAAGAAAAGAAGCTTCGTTCCGAAGATTTGGATTTTTGGAATATGTATCAGGATGAAAATGAACCTGTCGAGGTGATTCCGGAAGAAACACCTGCACCAACACCTACCCACGAGCCGACTGATGAGGAACTGGCCAGCGATGGGAAACATACACTTGTCACGTATGCAGATGGTACCGAAGAATGGCAGGAGATCAGTGAAGATATTCCGTTACATACTTATGATTTGACGAATATCAAGATTGTAAATGGTCAGATGGAATACTATGTGGACGCGAAACAAAATTCATGGCTGGGTGTAGATTTATCGCAAAGTAATGGGAAGGTTGATTTTGAGGAGTTGAAAGCAAGCGGTGTTGACTTTGTAATGCTTAAGATTGGCCAAAGAGGCTATGAAAGCGGTTTGATTACCTTGGATGATAATTTCGTGACGAACATAACAGAGGCAACTAATGCGGGACTTGAAATTGGTGTATACTTTTTCTCGCAGGCTGTAAATGTTGATGAGGCAATTGCGGAAGCTGAATTCGTAGTCAGCAATCTGATTCCGTATAAAATTACCTATCCGGTAGCGTTTAATATGGAACATATTGCCAATGACAAGAGTAGGATTGATACATTAGATGAAGATAAGAAAACACAGATTGCGGAAGCCTTTTTATCGCAAATTGAAAAGGATGGATACAAGCCTATTCTGTATGGGAACAAATCATGGCTGCTGACAGAATTAATATCGGAACCATTATTGGTGGATTATGATGTATGGCTGTTTGATGCAAACCCTGTTCCAGATTATCCATATCAGTTCAAACTATGGAAATATGCAGTTGATCAACAGGTCAGTGGAGTGGAGAAAAATACAGATTATATCATTAGTTTTGCGGACTATACGCGTAAGTAGTTTTGGATTTTAGATGAAATATGTAATTTGGAATAAATATCCGCATAAGCAGAGGGAGAAAGATTCTCCAGATAATTAGGCGTGAAATTCTTGGTAATGCCTGCTTTGTTCAGTAGATCAATCGCCTTATTATAGGCAATGGCAGCTTCAATAGCTGATTGATAGCGTCCAATTGTATAGTTGCCGTTGATATGTATTTTCGCGATATAGCGACGTCCGTCTTTTGCTTCTCTGACGGTGACACCGTGATATTGATTTTTAATTTCAATATTTTCATATCTGAAATCCGTGTTGTCGCCGTTTATAAAGCAAAAGTCACGATTTTCCACAGCATAGTTCTTAATGCCGTAACGATTCATAATATTAATCTGCATTCCGTAATCAGAGACAAAAAAATGCCTGCCGCGATGCATAATTTTATGCGAAGAATAATAAAACAGGTCATCTATATCAAATTTTAAGACAAGATCAAAGGAAAGATAGTATTCAAAATATTTTTTGTAAAGATAAATAGGAGTAGAAAAGTATAGTTGATTATCTCGAACATTGATTAAGCAGACCCACTTGGCAAAGGGGAGAATTCGAAGGTCTGTGTAAGAATGCAAAGTAAGAGAGTAATCTGTTAATAAAGAAGTGGCTTCTAAATAAGCAGCATAAGCTAAAGGCGCAGAAGAATACCCGCCAAGACTGATATGTTTCTTGCGATGGGTAATGGAGGAACGGTAATAAACAGTACCGTTCTTTTTTTGTGCAATGAAAACGCCTGGATAATGCTGTTCCATGGGCTCCTCCTATCTGAGAATTCATAAATCAACATAAATAAACACTTAATAAATTGTATCATAAATAATTGAAAAACTGAAATAATTTACCCTGTAA
>CAZNAP010000020.1:0-32777 GCA_964571145.1 uncultured Lachnospiraceae bacterium
ATATTTATCTAATATACTTATAGATTTTTATTATTTTTGGCAATATAATATGAAAAGAGTTGATTGCCGAAATCAATTCAAAGCTAATTAGCTATTCCGGAAGAATTCCCCTTTTACACAAGCAAAATGCCTCGAGAGCAATCTCGGGGCGTTTTGTTGTTTATCTTTTATTTTATATGTATCGAATATCTAGCCACTCGTTAACTAATATAAAAGTCCACAAATGCTGTTATACCAACATTTGTGGACTCATAATCATATAGCAGGGGAAGAGGGATTCGAACCCCCGTGAACGGTTTTGGAGACCGCAATACTGCCGCTGTATGATTCCCCTATAGCGTGTGGCCTTTAGCCACCGAAAGCTATTATATCTTATCACGTTATTATCTGTCAACCGAAATTTATGTTGAACATAATGTTAAACTTAATATCGAACTTAGTATTCACTTTGTACTTAACTTTGTATCTTGATTAATATTGTAATTTACCTTCTGTATCCGCTTCTATTTGCTCGCTGAAACTCTTTACCTCTTTCGATGGTTCATACGCTTCATCTGCAAAAAGTAATTCATGTAACTTAATGACATTATCCTCTAATGTCACAGGAACAACACAGGAACCATTAGTTCCGATGGTGCCACCATTTCTAAGGCCATTAAATGGAAATCCATCACTAACTGTTACTTTAAAATCTCCAATCATTCCCAGCATAGAAAGAATATCATTAATATCCAAAGATGTTCTTACATTTGGCATAACCGCATTTACCGCATTGGTAAGTGTTGTGAGCGAAGATACTTTTCCTTTTTCAAGCATTGCCACTAAAAGATTACGCTGTCTTTCTGCACGCTTAAAGTCATCACCTGCTGTATATCGAATTCTGCAATATGCAGTGGCTTGCAGTCCGTTTAAAAGCTGTTTTCCGGATTCGGTTACCGGGGTATAATTCACACCCAATTCTTCAGCCATGGTACTTTGATAATTGTTCAGATGATTGATTTCCGCATCTGTAATTTCCATTTCCACGCCGCCCAGTGCATCTACTACTTCTATCAAACCCTCAAACCCAACTGTAACATAATCCGTTACATACATATCAGTATTCATATTAATCATACTAATTGCCTGCTCAGGTCCACCGTAGGCATAAGCCGCATTACATTTACCGTAATCATCATTTCCTTGATTTAAGTAAGTATCCCTATAAATAGAAATCAATCTGATTTCATGCGTATCCATATCTACAGAGCACATCATAATGGTATCGCTTCTATTTCCTTTGCCTAAACTGCCATCTCTGGAGTCAACACCAAAGAAAGCGACATTAAAAACACCGGTATAAGCACTGTCCTCTGTTTCTGCAGTATTTTCAATCTTTTCTCTTACATCCTCATTGACTACGATATTTTCTTCTTTCAGAGGTATCTTCTTTACTCCATCTTTTTTATCTGTAGCTCTGAGTGTAAAAAACAAAACACCGGCAGCAACCAATAAAACTAATACCTCCAAAATAAATAATGGGATATGCTTAACCCATTTTTTCTTCTCCATGTCAAACTCCTTTTGTATCATTTTATAGCGTTTAATAAACCTAGTCACTCGGTGCTTATCCGAGTGACTAGTATATATTACCATAAACTACAATATTTGAAAACTTTATTTTATAATTTTGTCAGATTTGTCACATTTTTGTCATATATTAAGCTTATTCAAACCTGAAATCCATAGCGATTCCAGTCGTTCGGATAAGCACCAAGCGGTCAGTCACCATATGACTAGATAATCTGCATTACATCTCCAATGTTTTTAACCCCGATAATCTGCATCCCTTTTGTTGCTTTCAGCATGCCTTTGCCCACATCAGGAATAATACAGGTGGTAAATCCTAATTTATGGGCTTCCTGTACTCTTGCTTGAATCATGCTGACCCCACGTATCTCACCGCTTAATCCAAGTTCCCCAATAGCAATTGTATGACTATCAATTACCTTATTCTTGAAGCTGGAAATAATCGCAATTGCGATTCCAAGGTCAATTGCCGGTTCCTGAATCTTGATTCCACCTGCAATATTCACATACACATCACAATTACCAAGCTGCATACCCAGCCTTTTTTCCAGCACTGCAATCAATAAATTGACTCTGTTAAAATCAGTTCCTGTAGTCTGCCGCCTGGGTATTCCAAAGCTGCTATGACAAACAAGTGCCTGTATCTCTATAAGCATGGGGCGTGTTCCCTCCATAGAGCAAACCACAACAGAACCGCTGGCTTCTTCCGGTTTACCACTGAGCATAAACTCAGATGGATTCTTTACTTCTTTTAGCCCCTCTGCTTCCATTTCAAAGACACCAATTTCATTGGTGGAGCCAAATCGATTTTTTACTCCACGCAAAATTCTATAAGAAGCATGTCTGTCACCTTCGAAATAAAGTACTGTATCCACCATGTGTTCCAATACCCGGGGTCCTGCCACAGTACCCTCTTTGGTTACGTGTCCTACTATAAAAATAGATATATTCAACCCCTTTGCCAACTGCAAAAAGACGGAAGTTGCTTCCCTTACCTGAGTTACACTGCCGGGGGCAGAAGAAATCGTTTCATGATACATGGTCTGAATGGAATCGATTACAACAATATTCGGTTTTTTACTCCGAATAGTATCTTCGATTGTGTCTAGACTGGTCTCACATAAAAGCTTGAGATGCTCTGTAAACTCTCCGATTCGATTGGCGCGAATTTTGATTTGTTTCAGAGATTCCTCCCCTGACACATAAAGAACTTCTCTGTGATCAGCCGCCAAATTTCTGCAAACCTGTAATAATAGAGTGGATTTACCAATACCGGGGTCACCACCGACCAGCGTTAAGGAACCGCTCACCAGACCGCCACCCAGAACTCTGTCAAGCTCCTCCATATGTGTTGTAATGCGGTCTTCAGCTTCCAGCGAAATTTCAGAAAGAGGCGCAGGATTGATTCTGTCACCGGATCCTGATTTATGTACTTTAGCATTATTTCCAGTAACAACCGTTTCTTCTACCAGTGTATTCCACTGATGACATCCCGGACATTGTCCCATCCATTTACTGGATTCATGTCCACAATTTTGGCAAAAAAATGCAGTAGCTGTTTTTCCTTTAGCCATTTCTGTTATCCCTTTCCACTCTTTCCTAATCGTCACTCGATACTTATAATCAATAAGGAGCCGCTTTAGCAGCTCCTTATGTAACAAGTTCTATCTGATTATGCTAACGCCTACTTCTCCAGCGCCTTCAAGTTCCACACTGATATTTAACTTACCGCCTAAATTAGTTTTCATTTTACCAATACTGGTATCGTTAATAAAAACCTCATATTCTGTATCTTCTGAAAGTTCCAATGTAATCTGAGCATCTTCTGTGCCTTCTACCAGAAATGTAATCTTATCCGCTGTTTCTGTGTAGTGTGAAACGCTCGTTCCCGGTACAGATTCATAAACAAACATACCGTTTCTTTCAAGCTTCGTCATTGTTTTGTAAGTCTTAACCTTGTACAAGTCTCCGCAATGCTCAAAATCTTCTAACTTTGCTTTGGCCTCCAGTTCATGATTTCCAAAACTGATGGTGCCGTCTGCTTCTTTACGAAGCAATTCTTTTACTACAGACATCTCACTAAATCCTCCTGATTCGCATCTTTGGTCTGATTTTGATTATTTAAAATCAGTATAATATATTTTACGTTTTATAGCTACAACAAAATCCTATTTTATATCAAATGTCACCTGTTCTTTACGATATCCTACAGATACCTTATCACCGGGTTTCACACGTCCTGACAGTATTTCTTCTGCCAGCTTATCCTCTACCACCGTCTGTAATGCTCTTTTTAGTGGTCTGGCACCCATCTTGTAATTTGCATATTTCTTAACAATATGCTCCTTTAGCGGTGCGCTGAGTTGTAGTTTAATCTGCATTTGCTTTTTACAACGAGCTGACAGTTTATCAGATAACAGATTGATAATGGAATGCATCTCCGGTGTCGTAAGCGGTTGGAATACCATAATTTCATCTACTCTGTTAATAAATTCAGGCTTGAAAATTCGCTTCACTTCTTCCATGACACCGGCTTTCATCTTCTCATAATCTTTCTCATGAGAAGTGTCTGCAACAAATCCCAGATTCTTTGGATCTACAATTCTCTGTGCCCCAGCATTAGATGTCATAATTAATATGGTATTCTTAAAGTTCACTTTCCTGCCTTTGGAATCCGTAATATGTCCATCATCCAAAACCTGTAACAATACATTAAATACATCGGGATGTGCCTTTTCAATTTCATCAAACAACACCACCGAATAAGGATTTTTTCGAATTTTTTCGCTGAGCTGTCCACCTTCATCAAACCCCACATATCCCGGAGGGGAACCAATCATTTTGGATACAGAATGACTCTCCATATATTCCGACATATCCACTCTAATCAGGGCTGTTTCTGTTCCAAACATGGCTTCTGCCAATGCCTTGCTCAGTTCTGTTTTGCCCACACCAGTGGGGCCGAGGAATAAGAAAGAACCTATCGGTCTGTTGGGATCCTGTAAACCAACCCGTCCTCTTCGAATTGCTTTTGCTACTGCTGAAACTGCTGCATCCTGCCCGATTACCCGCTTATGAAGCATCTTTTCTAAATTTAGAAGTCGGTCGCTTTCTTGCTCAGTCAGTTTCTTAACCGGTATCTTGGTCCAAGATGCCACCACTTCGGCAATTTCATTTTCGCCAATATAATTCTGGTTATCAGTCTGCTTTTTACGGTTCTTGTCCATAGCACGATTATATTTCTTAATGAGCTGTTCCTGTCTGGCACGAACCTCTGCAGCTTTTTCCAGCTCTTCGTCCTTTAACAAAAGTTCAATCTCTTCATCCATTTTTTGGATTTCTAAATAGCTTTCTTTTAAGGCAATGGGTAACTGAGAAGTTTTTAGTTTAACAGCTGCGGCTGCCTCGTCAAATAAATCAATTGCTTTATCCGGCAGATTTCTGTCATTAATATATCTTTCCGATAACTGTACTGCTGCCTGTATGGCCTCATCGGTAATCACTACATGGTGGTGTTCCTCATACTTAAAAGCAATACCTCTTAAAATCTTGACTGCTTCTTCTATGGTCGGCTCCTCCACATATACCGTTTGAAAACGTCTCTCCAGTGCTGCATCGCGCTCTACATATTTATGATACTCTGCTACCGTGGTAGCACCAATTAACTGCAGTTCTCCTCTTGCTAAAGACGGTTTTAAGATGTTAGAAGCATCAATGGCACCTTCAGCACCTCCAGCTCCAATAATGGTATGCATTTCGTCTAAAAACAAGATTACATTACTGTCTGCTTGGACTTCATGTATTACCTTTTTGATTCTCTCTTCAAATTCACCTCTGTATTTGGAGCCTGCAACCATACCGGATAAATCCAGTGTCAACAATCTCTTATTCTGAACTGTAAAGGGTACATCGCCGGCTGCTATGCGTAAAGCCAGCCCTTCAACAACAGCTGTTTTACCCACGCCAGGTTCTCCGATTAGACAAGGATTATTCTTGGTTCTTCTGCTGAGTATCTCAATTACACGTTTAATTTCATTTTCACGTCCAATAACTGGATCCAGCTTGCCCTGACGAGCCAATGCAGTCAGGTCTCTGCTGTACTGGTCTAAAGTAGCTGTGCTATTTTTATTATTTTTATTCTTTTTGCCCAAATCTTCTTTATAGAGATTTCCATCTTGTCCTATAGCAACCAATGTATTGGCATATAACTTTTGAATTGATAATCCTAATGTATTCAGTAATCTGACCGCTACATTATCGCCTTCTTTTAATAATGCCAACAGTAAATGCTCTGTTCCGGTTGCTTCTGCTTTGAACCGGTCTGCCTGCCTATGTGCTTCCAGCAATACAGCTGCCGCACGAGGTGAATAACCTTCTCTTTCTTTGATTGCCACTGTGGACTCCGGAGCAATCAAGTCTTTAATCATCTCCAGCATTTTTTCTTCGTCAGCACCATTATCAATTAATACTCTGGCTGCAACGCCGGTATTTTCTTTTAGGAGTCCCACTAAAATATGTTCTGTTCCGATATATCCGGTATTCATTCTCGATGCCGTTCTTTCAGCAATCGCTAATGCTGTTTTCGCCTTATCTGTAAAACCACCTGTCTGCATGTTCAGACTCCTCCATATTCTTCATATATATCATCAATCATCTGATACACTTCTTGTTTGGAAATTCCCTTGCAAATACCCTTGACCAGAATCACACGAAGTGCATCATTCATTTCCTGCAATGTCCTGATTTTATCGATATCCAACGCAATAATGGCACCACGACGGCGATCTACCTTGACAAAGCCTTCCTCCCTAAGTACCGAATAGGCTTTATTGACTGTATGCATGTTAATGCCAATTTCTTCAGCCAGCTGCCGAACAGAAGGCAAAAGGTCACCTTCTCTGTAGCGGTCTGTCGCTATACCAAGAATAATCTGATTGCGAAGCTGCACATATAAGGCTTCATCACTGTTAAAGTCAATTTCAATTATCAATCTTTCACACCCCTTAAGCATCACATTAATAAATATGCTTTATTCCTGCAATACTGCATTGACTAATGTACATAAAAGGAATAGCAATGCTATTCCTCTTATATCCAAATGGTATTTTACAAATCTTTATCATCCATATTTAAGAATTCAAATTCAAATTCGTCATCATCAACCAGGAAGTTCTGTGGCTTTCTTGTAGCTGGCTTAGGAGCTGTTTCCTGCTTTTCTCTTACATGTGGAGTTGCGTGTTGTTTGGGCTGCGCTGCTGGTCTAGGCGGCTCTGAAGGTGCAACCGGTCTTTTCTTGCGAACAGGTACCGGGGGTTCATCATCAAAATCCTCTTCCCGTCTTCTCACTTTACGCTTAACCGGTAAGGGCTCTTCTTCCTCTTCTTCCTCTTCATCTTCCTCATCATAATCTGCATAATAAAGATCTCTGATTTTAAATATCATAACCGTAATGACAATGAATAAGAGTACAATCACAACTGCCAAGATAATAATAATCATCTTATCCTGTTCTTTTTGCTCTACCAGTTTCTGGCTGGTCTGATTTGCCACATCTACTACGTTCAGTAAATCACTGAGTTTTTGTCTTGTACCGTTAATATTATCATAGAAGTAGTACTCATATTCGCCTGCTTCATTCTGTGTATAAACAATTTCGTAATCCTTATTTTCCGGTTCAGCTTCTTCAGCAGGTGCCTCAGGTTCTACGCCCTCCTCAGGAGGCACTTCTCCTGTTCCTTCTTCCAGTAATGTTCCTTCTGCATTTTCGCCTTCTGTTGCTTCACCCTCAGTTGTACCTTCTGCAGCAGGTGCTTCCGCTGCACCTTCTGAACCAATGGTAATTAAATCCGAACGTACATATCCTTCGATTGTTTTGCCATTATAGGTACAGGTCATCTGGTACCATTTATTTCCGGCACTGTCATTTGCTTCACCGATGAGTGTAATCGCTGTCCCGTTTGGTAGAGACGATACTGCATCGTGCTGGGTAGAAGCACCGGCACGAATTCTAACGCTGGAATCTGATTTAATTGTTGCTGCCTGTTCGCCTATGGAAGTAGGTACAGTTGCTTCTGGCTTTGGTGCATCTGTTGTAGCTGCCGGTTGCTGCGTCGTAGCTGTTCCACCGTCGATTTCTTTAATGGTATCACTGGTTGATACCAAATCACTTCGAATATATCCAAATGAATTGCCTGCAACTGCTACCTTATACCAGGTATTGCCTGCACTGTCCTTCACTGAACCAAAAATATCAATTACTTTCCCTTGTACGGTACTTCCTACCACTTCACTGTCGGTACTGGCTGATGCTCTGATTTTAGCAGTATCAGCGGTAACCTTTCCTTCTGCTGCCAAACAGGTAAGTGCTGACATATAGAAAACGGCTACCATAGTAGCTAGTCCCAAGATTCCTTTTGTCCATTTCATGTTTTTCACTGCTTTCTCTCCTTTATTTGTCTCTGGTAAAACGCTTGCTTCCACTTTCTCCTCTGATACCTGTACCATATGCTGTTAAGTTTTCATTTCTCCTCATTCGCGCTTCTTCTTCCACTCTTCGATTATATGCAGTCTCACACTTGGGACAAAGTCGTCCGCTCTTGATGCTGACACCGCAAATTTCGCACTGGATATATCCGCCCCTTGTATCAATCACTTCAAATCGATTATCTTTAATCATCTCGCGAATCGCTTTATGTGATACGCCTGTCATCTCAGATATTTCAGCCGCATTGGCACCTCTATGCTGTTCCAGATAATTACGAACCTTCCCGTAATCATCCAGTTCCTGTTCTCCGCAATCTTCACAAAGATATTCGCCAATTCCTTTATAAACTAAAATTCCCCCACATGCCTTACACAGCGTCGGTCTATGGAGCATTTCCAGCGATATCATATTACGAACTTTATCATCCATACCGTACCTGTTTCCCTTCCTTATACCTCGTCAATTGCTTTTCCTATATCATGACGCATGTATTTATTTTCAAAGGTTATCCATTCTGTAGCATCATATGCATTTGCTCTTGCTTCCTTCAAATCTTTGCCTTTGGCTGTAATGCCCAGTACTCTTCCTCCGTTTGTAACGATTCCATCGTCGGTCATTTTTGTACCTGCATGGAAACAATAATATGCATCCTGATGATCAAATTTTTCAAATCCCTTTATTACAAAGCCTTTTTCATACTTAATTGGATATCCATCTGATGCCAATACCACACATACCGCTGCATTGTCCTCAAATTGTAAGTCGATTTCGTCCAATTTTCCGTCGATACAGGCTTCCATAATATCAATTATATCCGTCTTCATTCTTGGTAAAACAACTTGCGCTTCCGGATCACCAAATCTTGCATTATATTCTAACAGACGTGGCCCCTTTTCGGTTAACATAAGTCCAAAAAAGATAATGCCCTTATATTCTCTTCCTTCTTTAGCCATGGCATCAACTGTAGGCTGATAGATATATTTTTGGCAAAAATCATCAATTTCTTTTGTATAAAAAGGACTTGGGGAAAAGGTTCCCATTCCGCCTGTATTAAGCCCTGTATCGCCATCTCCTGCCCGCTTATGGTCCTGTGCTGAGGTCATGGTCTTAATGGTGCGTCCATCCACATAAGATAAAACCGATACTTCTCTACCGGTCATAAACTCTTCGATGACCAGTCTGTTTCCGGCATTTCCAAACTGCTTATCCAGCATAATGGTTTTCACACCGTCTTCAGCCTCCTGTAGATTCTGACAAATCAATACACCTTTGCCAAGAGCCAATCCGTCTGCCTTTAATACAATCGGGAAATCAGCTGTCTGTAAATATTTGATTGCTTCATCCGCTGACTCAAAGGTTTCGTAAGCCGCTGTGGGAATATCATATTTCTTCATTAAATCTTTGGAAAAGGCTTTGCTTCCTTCTAAAATCGCCGCATTTTTCCTGGGGCCAAATGCTCTAAGCCCAGCTGCTTCCAGCTCGTCTACCAAGCCTCCAACAAGCGGATCGTCCATAGCAACAATCGTTAAATCGATTTTCTTTTCTTTCGCAAAGCTGACTATTTTATCAAATTCCATTACGCCAATGGGAACACATTCTGCAATTAATCCTATTCCTGCGTTTCCGGGTGCACAATAGATTTTCTCAACTGTTTTGTTTTTTGCTACGCTGGTAGCAATTGCATGTTCTCTGCCACCGCTTCCTATAATCAGTATCTTCAATCTGTTCATCCCTTTCTTTTATAGCCCTTATTCATGAATATCTTACAAAAGGGTTACACCCTTTTCGCCCGCTTCAACACGGCCGACAATATATGCTTTCTCACCTGCCGTTTCTATTGCAGCCACTGTCTTGTCTGCATCTGCCGCATCCACAGCCAGCAACATTCCAAGTCCCATATTGTAAGTGTTATACATCATCTTTTCTTCCAACTGTCCCTTTTTCTGCATTAATCCAAAAATGGGCGGAATTGGATAACTGTTCTTATTCACTACTGCACATACGCCATCTGGCAACATTCTTGGGATATTCTCATAGAACCCACCACCTGTAATATGGCTGCAGCCCTTGATTACGATTCCGTTTTCTTTTACGCTCTTTAATGCATTCACATATATTTTTGTAGGCTCAATCAGCGCTTGTCCCAACGTTTTGCCCAGTTCTTCATAATATGTATTGAGACTTTCCTGTGTCATATCAAAAATCTTTCTTACTAAAGAAAAGCCGTTACTATGTACACCTGAGGATGCAATTCCAACCAAGACATCGCCCGGTTTGATTGATTGTCCTGTAATCAAATTCTTCTCATCTACGATTCCAACTGCAAATCCTGCCAAATCGTATTCATCTTCCGGATAAAATCCCGGCATTTCTGCGGTTTCACCACCAATTAATGCTGCACCTGCTTGCTTACAGCCATTGGCTACACCACCGACTATAGAAGCAATCTTCTCCGGAAAATTCTTTCCGCATGCAATATAATCCAAGAAAAATAACGGTTCGCCGCCTGCACATGCAATATCATTCACGCACATAGCTACACAGTCAATTCCTACCGTATCATGTTGATCCAGCATAAAAGCCAGTTTCAACTTAGTTCCTACACCATCTGTTCCGGAAACCAATGTAGGCTTCTCCATATCCTTCATGGCAGCTAAGGAAAAGGCTCCCGAGAATCCACCCAGACCACCTAAAACTTCCGGTCTGATTGTTTCTTTTACATGTTTCTTCATCAATTCTACACTGCGGTAGCCCGCTTCGATATCTACTCCGGCTTTCTTGTAATCCATTTTAAATGCTCCTCTGTTTTTATTTTATACGAATCTTAATAATTTCTATATCCTACCTGACTCAACCGTTCGTCTTTCTTCTGAACGCTTTCCTTTAAGGACTGACTATATGCTTTTAATTGATCCAACAGTGCTGCATCCGAAGTTGCCAGTATTTTTGCGGCCAGCAATCCTGCATTTGTTCCTCCATTGATTGCTACTGTAGCAACCGGTATTCCCGACGGCATCTGCACAATCGAATACAGTGAATCTCTTCCACCAAGGGAAGAAGTATGCATAGGAATGCCAATGACCGGCAATGGAAAAATAGCCGCGCACATGCCCGGCAGATGAGCTGCCATACCTGCACCGGCAATAATTACCTTAAATCCTTTTTCCTCTGCAGTTTTTGCATATTCAAAAAACACATCTGGCTCTCTATGTGCCGATATGATTTTCATTTCAAAAGATATTCCCAGTTCATCCAGTACTTCTGCTGCTTTAGCCATAACCGGCATATCTGAATCACTGCCCATTACAATTCCTACTAATGCCATTTTTCTACCTCTTTCTGTGCTCATTATTCTATAACATCATACTATAAACCACTAATTCATTGCAACTATATTCTAGCTTATATTCTTACTCATACACGCAGGTTAATAACCAGTTTCCAGCGGACTATTCAGTTCTTCACAACCAGCCAGTACAAACCTCCCAGCCTCGATAATCGGAATTACTTGTTCATCAGCCGTTACCACGCTCACTTCACCCAGTTCGTCATACGGAATGGTAATATCTGTATGGCAGTTAAAATACGCCTCAGGATTCCCTTCCTTGCGCTTGATTGAGCACTCGTTATCTCTGGCTATAATTTCTTTTCCATCAGGATTAAAAACAGTCACTTCTTCCGCATGAGAATAGCATGTATCGCCTAATGCAAAATGCGGACCGGTTTTCTCTGCTATTAATATCGGTAACTTATCTTCTATTTGATACTTTCTGGCCATTACAAAAGCGGTTGTATTGGTTCCGATTGCAAACTCACCCAGAGGCAAGCTGTCATGATGAAACAAAACATTGTCCTTAATATATTTCTTGTTTTCCTCATTACTGTCAAAGTTTTTACAACTGTAATCCGTTACCATGCCGTCTTTGATGGTTAACATAATATCTTTATATTCCAATTCATTCAAATAGACGCGGCTCACATGAAGAACGCCCTCTGTCCCTGCAAGTACCGGAGATGTAAACACTTCGCCTACGGGAATATTCACATCAGCCACACAATTTTCAAAATTAGTTTGTTTGTCCGGTTCCGACAGTGTATGCAACATCACCTTCATACTGGTTTTGTTGCCATTCATACCTCTGATAATAACGCATTTGCCCCGGTCTAGCGTATTAATGATTGTTTGTTGTATTTTTTGATAAAGTGCATAATCTAATGTATTTAACCGAACTACTTGGTCGAAAATCTCACTGAAGTTCTCACCGATTTCAGGTGTGGGAAACGCAATAATCGTAAAACTTCTCTCTTCCCCTTTAATATATTGGTTTTGCAGTTCCCCTGCCGCCGTGCTATATTCAACAATCAGTTTTTGTTGTTCTTCTGATAAATGAGGTGCACTTTCTTTTTCCTTTAATGCAAAAGGTGTCTCGCCAAACACTTCAACTACAGCCGGTCCTCCGAATACTGCCGCTTGTTCTTTATATTTCTCATAACCCTTTTTCCAAGCTTCCATACGTACTTGTATTAACTTCTTATCTAAATAAAGCGCCTGGTCATCTTTATGGTCAAAATCATATTGTTTATTAGGAATTGCCCCATAATAACCAATACGATTCAATCCTTTTCCCTGTAAAATACTATAAGCCGCACGGTATACCGTTGGCTCAAGACCCATTTTTCGGAAATTCTCTACTGCTTTCCTAATCATGGGTTCAAAACCAATACAATACCTGATATTCACTGTTTTTTTCTTGGAAATATCTTTATTTCCCATAATGAAACCAATTCGATAACCTTCCGTATAAGTATCGGCCATCTTCTGCAAGGTTTCCTCAGGTAATGAGTTCAAATGCTTCCATGTTCTAATTTCATTTTCTGTAATAAACTCACCATATGCATATAAATATTTCGCATCATCCAAATTACCGTTCATGATAATGTTCAACGCAAAATCAGATTCTACACAAAGCATATCGTAGAGCTTTTTGTCAAATGTTTCTACTGTATAATCGTTTACATACCAGTACAAAATACTTCTGATATTTTCGTTCTCCGGTACGGCACCCTCTTCGGTTGCGGCACAAAAAGAACCATATACTTCCAAAAAAAGTTCCAATCGAATGGTTATTTCTTCCAATTGGTCTTCAAATACCAATGGAATCAAACTTCTAAGTTCGCTATACAGAACTGATAGAAGCTGTCCTAATTCTTTGCCAAAAACTGCTACGGCATAATCGGGATTGGCATAACTTTCGTCATAATTTTCCGGTAAAATATCCTTATATAGGGCTCGATTTTGAATACTTAATTCTTCCAGAGACTCCTTACAAAACTGACCGGTTCTGACACAATCATAAATCTCACACAAGTTCAGCAAGAAATCTGCCATTTGCTCAAAGTAACGTAAATATGGCTCTTGTAGTGTCTGATCTGTTTTCATCGTTTGTAATCGTTCTGCTGCAAGTAAGAATCTTTCTTCTACCATCAATCTACATACGCTCCTGCATACAAAATAAGACTCAGCACCCCAAAGGCTGCCGAATTAATAATGATTCCCAAAACACCAAAAAAACGAAATTTGTCTTTTTCCGTAGCTGACCAGATTCCAAGGATGACTCCAACCAACATAAAGAGCACTGCAAGTAATGCCGCTGCCCCATATCGCTCCGAAGAGACTCCCCCGTCTACATAGGAAAGATAAATTGCGGTTCCCAGTGTTCCAAAGGAAAGGATGCCTAAAACGGTTGACATAATACCCTTTTCTGAATGTTCTCTATCTGTAAATATATATCGTCTGTTTTTGGCCATAATCCTTAACCTACTATCTAAAATAATATCTTTGATTTGCTTGCAAGCAACTTAGCTCCTGCTACAATTAATAAAATTCCGCAAACAATTCCGATAATCATCGTAATAACGCCGACTGCAATATTGGTGGCTCCACTGCCCTGCATCGTTTTATATATTTTCTCTTCCATTCTTTACCTCCCTTTCAGACTGCCCCATACTGTTGATAGTATACGTCCAGTGCGGCTTTAATAGTGTCATTAATATATATTTGTCCTTTGTAAGGCTTGTTATACAGATGTTCGGTTACTTCTGCCATATTCACAATTGCGTTTGTCTCAAATCCATACTTCTCTGAAATCTCAACCAGGGCGCTCTTGTCACTCTTGCCCTTCTCCATACGATTCAGAGATACCATTAATCCCTTAATCTCCACATCCGCCTGTGCCACAATAATTGGATATGTTTCCTCAATTGATTTCCCGGAGGTTGTCACATCTTCAATCATTACCACCTTGTCGCCATCATGTAGCTTACTTCCCAGCAGAATTCCTGTATCTCCGTGATCCTTCACTTCTTTTCTATTAGAGCAATAACGTATTTCTTTACCATATAATTCGCTAAACGACATGGTTGTTGCTACAGCTAAGGGGATTCCCTTATATGCCGGTCCAAAGAGTACATCAAAATCCAGTCCGTAATGTTCATAAATGGCTTTGGCGTAGTATTCCCCCAACTTTCGAAGTTGCGTACCCGTTACATAATCGCCTGCATTCATATAAAAAGGTGATTTTCTTCCACTTTTTAGTATAAACTCTCCAAATTTTAATACCTGGGAATCCACCATAAATTCAATAAATTGCTGCTTATACTGCTCCATCTTTGTTCCAGCCTTTCTATCTGTTATTTAGTGCATCCATAATATCCTTACGCATATCAGCTACCGCTGCTCTGGATGCCTCGCCATAATTTTCTGCTCCATAAAAAGCATACTTTACTTGCTGATAGGCTGCAATAATTCCACGGGAAGAATTAACAATTGCACCCAAACCATCCTCATTAAAGAAATGAACCAAGTCTTCAGCCTTACCGCCCTGGGCACCATAGCCCGGTACCAGAATATAGGTTTTAGGCATGACTTTACGCATAATCTTACCAACTTCCGGATAAGTAGCACCTACTACCGCACCTATATAGCTGTAATCGTCACCCATGAGTTCCTGTCCCCACTTGGCAACCTGTTCACCAACCACTTCATAAAGCGGCTTTTCTGTATCTTTCAGTATTCTGTCTTGAAATTCTCCGCTGCTGGGATTTGAAGTCTTAACTAAAATAAACAATCCCTTCTTTTCTTCCTTACAAACATCCATGAACGGCCGAATTCCGTCTGAGCCCAAATACGGATTCACTGTTGAAAAGTCTTCATCAAAACCGGAATAACGCTTACTGCCAACTTGTACTTTGCCAAGATGTCCGACTGCATAAGCCTGAGAAGTAGAACCAATATCTCCTCGTTTAATATCGCCAATTACAATCAGTCCCTTTTGTTTACAATAATCAATTGTCTTCTTGTACGCTACCAGCCCGGGTATTCCAAATTGCTCATACATGGCAATTTGTGGCTTCACTGCCGGTACCAAATCATAAATGTAATCTATAATGCCTTTGTTAAACTGCCAAATAGCTTCTGCTGCACCTTCCAGTGTTTCCCCATATTCTGCAAAAGCCTTAGTGGTAATCTGCTCCGGTATATATTTCATCATGGGATCCAGTCCCACCACAATGGGAGCATTGCATTTCTTGATTTTGGCTACTAATTGATTAATCATAGCGATTATACGCCCCTTTCGCTTATCTGTAAATTGGGTTTCTATACTTTAAGAAAGACGTTGTATGCAACGTCTTTCTTAACTCCTAAACTAATACTTTATCTTGACTTTCTACGAATTGCTTAATTCTTGGTGCATTTACATATTTTTGGACTTCATCCCCGTCCACCAACACCAACGTCGGTGCCTGCATAACTCCATATTTAACAGCCAACTCCATATTTTCTTCTGCATCAATGACAATGTATTGATAGTCCTTCAAATATTCTTTGGCCAGCTTGCAATTAGGGCAAGTCTTGGTTGTAAATAAATAGGCAACTGCTCCCGGCGCTTCAACTGAAACGGTAACTTCTGGGTCTTCATAACCTGATAATGTTACCACGCTGGTAACAGGTCTTTTTAAAGTTGAATGAGCAATATCATAATTCTTACGGTTTGCATATTCCTGTAGTTTGCCGTCATTCCAGTTCTGTACCGGTCTGTAATAACCTGTGATTCTGCTGTATACCTCTGTCACCTGTCCACAATGAGGACAAGTTTTCTGTTCTCCTGCCAAATAACCGTGTTCCTTACAAATAGAATAAGTAGGCGAAAGTGTATAATAAGGCAACTTGTAATTCTCGGCAATGGTCTTAATCAAATCTGCTGCTGCCTTCCAATCCGGAAGTTTTTCTCCTAAAAATGCATGGAATACAGTTCCTGATGTATACAGTGTTTGTAGTTCATCCTGCACATCCAGTGCATCAAATATATCCTCTGAGTAATCCACCGGTAAATGGGATGAATTCGTATAATACGGGGCATCTCCCAGTTTTCCTGCTGTCTTAATTGCCGGCCATCTCTTTTTATCATGCTTGGCCAATCTGTAAGTTGTGCTTTCTGCAGGAGTTGCTTCCAAATTGTATAAATCACCATACTTCTCCTGATAGTCAGAAAGACGATTTCTCATATGGTTCAATACTTCTTTGGTGAATTCCTGTGTCTTCTTATCTGTCATATCCGCACGAAGCCAGTTCGCATTTAATCCTACTTCGTTCATACCAATCAAACCAATTGTTGAAAAATGATTTTCAAACGAGCCTAAATATCTTCTGGTATACGGATAAAGTCCTTCATTTAACAGTCTGGTGATGACTTCTCTCTTCATCTTCAGGGATCTGGCAGAGATGTCCATCATCTTATTTAATCTCTTATAGAAATCATCCTTGTTGGCTGATAAATATGCAATTCTAGGCATATTAATGGTTACTACACCAACACTTCCCGTACTTTCGCCCGAGCCAAAGAAGCCTCCGGTTTTCTTTCTCAGTTCACGTAAATCCAAACGTAATCTGCAACACATACTTCTTACATCACTGGGTTCCATATCGGAATTAATATAATTTGAGAAATACGGTGTTCCGTATTTTGCTGTCATTTCAAATAACAGTCGATTATTCTCTGTATCTGACCAGTCAAAGTCCTTGGTAATGGAATAGGTCGGAATCGGATACTGGAATCCTCTGCCATTGGCATCGCCTTCAATCATGGTTTCAATAAATGCCTTATTAATCAGATCCATTTCCGGTTTGCAGTCTTTATACTTAAAGTCCATTTCTTTGCCACCAACAACTGCATTTTGATCTGCCAAATCAGCAGGCACTGTCCAATCCAGTGTAATATTGGAAAAGGGTGCCTGTGTGCCCCAGCGGCTGGGTGTGTTTACGCCATATATAAATGCTTCTATACATTTTTTCACTTCACGATAAGATAAATTGTCCGCTTTTACAAACGGTGCCAAATAAGTATCAAAAGAAGAAAATGCTTGTGCGCCTGCCCATTCGTTCTGCATGATTCCTAGGAAGTTTACCATTTGATTACATAAAACGGATAAATGTGCTGCCGGTGCAGAGGTTATTTTGCCTGTAATACCGCCTAATCCTTCCGTAATCAGCTGTTTCAGGGACCAGCCTGCACAATAACCGGTCAACATGGACAAATCATGAATATGCATGTCTGCATTTCTATGTGCTTCAGCTATTTCCATATCATAAATTTCGGATAACCAGTAATTAGCTGTTACTGCGCCTGAATTGCTCAGAATCAAACCACCTACAGAATAGGTTACGGTGGAATTCTCTTTAACACGCCAGTCTTCAACCTTTACATAACTATTTACAACATCCTTATAATCCAGAATTGTAGATTTCATAGCACGCATTTTTTCACGCTGCTTACGATATAGGATAAAGGCTTTGGCAGCTTCTGCATAACCTGCCTGCTCTAATACTTTCTCAACGCTATCCTGAATATCTTCTACATGGATACCGTCATTTTTTACTTTATCCTGAAAATCAGCTGTTACACGAAGTGCCAGTAAATCCACCACATCATTGTTGTACTGTACATCCGTTGCATTAAATGCCTTCATAATTGCATCACTGATTTTGGTTAAGGTAAAATCTGTTACCTCTCCTTCTCTTTTGATTACCTGAAACATCTACTAATCCCTCCAATTCACTATTACGGATACTTTTTTCGCTTGCGAGTCGCATCCATTCCCCCAGCGGTATGGTTTACATAATGTAATGGAATACCACTTATTAAAAGTGTATCATCTGATAAATAAAAAGTCAATAAAAAACACAACATATTGTGTTAACATAAAATAATTAACATAATATCTTGTGCTTTCAATTGATTATTGGCTTGTTATTTGCTACTGTTTTCCACAACACTGCCTTTTTAGCGTGTTTGCAGGAAAATATACTCTCTTTGTGCTTCCTGATCATCCGGATACGTTTTCAGATACCCTTCCAACAAGACGCAGGCCTTCTTGTATTCTTCCAATCTTTCATAGGCGATTATTTCATTCATTTTCAGTGTCTGCAGCATTCCGTTGTCTTCAATATTCATTGCCGTCTGAAAAGCAGTCAGTGCACCTGCATAATCTCCTGTTTCCATTTTGCACAGACCAAGCTGATTTAATACTTGCGGATTACTTTCTTTATTGTCCAAATAGGTATTATAGACACTGATTGCATAATTATTGTCCCCTAGTGTTTCATAGGTTTTTCCCAAGAATAAAACAGCTTCATATCCACTTTCATCTCTTGCCTTCTCTAAGTAGGTTCTTGCATTCTCATAGTCACCAAGGTAATAACTAATTCGTCCCTTTTCAAAATTAGTCATATTCTTTGTTCCGGCATCCATAGCTGCTTGCAGATATTCCTGTCCCACTTCCTTATATCCATTTGCTTGTAATGCGCAAAAAATATCGATCAGTCTGTCATAATTATTTCCATCCAGTGCAATTACCCGATCAAAATCTGCCTTGGCCAATTCTAAATTACCACTGCCGGTATGTACAATCCCGCGTAAATAATAGACATCCTTCTCTTCCGGTTTCAAAGCAAGAATTGCATCGTATACTTTAATTGTCTTCTCGATTTCACCCAGTTTATAATATGCAGTCGCCAAATATAGGTTTATATCATAATCCACATCATCTACATTTCCGTCGCTGAAAGTCAATGCTGTTTCAAATGCAGTTGCCGCCTCTGTATACATGGTTTTACCCATATAAGCCAGTCCTTCACCACGATACAATAATCTACCGTCTTCTTTGGACGTCTTCGCCGTTTCAAAACTGGTTAAGGCATTATCATATTCCAAAGCAGCTATAGATGCCATACCTGCACTGACATTCTCTGTTTTACCGGCCAAACCACAGCCTGTGCATAGCATTCCAACCAATATCGTAATTAATAATGCTGCCTGATATTTCTTAATCATGCCTTTTCCTAACCCCTTCTTATTCCTGCGTGAGAACCTCTCTCTGTATTATGTCAACCACTTGTTTGTATTCTTTTTTGACTTGCTCAAAATCAGCCTCTATTCCGTCCGTCTCTTTGCTTCTTAATTTCTCAACAAGCGTACAAGTTGCTTTATTTAATCTGGTCATCTCCAAATTAGCTGTAACACCCTTTAGCGTATGTGCATGAGCAAAAGCTGCTTCATAATCCTGTTTTTGCATGGACTCTACCAGTCCATTGTAGCATGGTTCTTTCAAAAATTTCCCTAACAACCTGTAAATCAAATCTTCTCTTCCCGGAAGCCTTGCCAGGATGCCGTCAAAATCAATCCCCGCCTCCTTCAATCTAACCTTCATTTCCGCTGTCATGTACCCTTCTCTTACACAGTTGCGCGCCCGCAACTTCAAACAATTAATAACTACATACATTTAATTATACCGACTGTACATGTTTTTTCAACTCTTTTTCAGATTTCTTCATCGCACTTTTTGTTTTTATATCCTATTCCCAAATAATCACGCACGTAATAACTTTCTAAGCCCCTTTGGATAATGATTTTTCATCACTTCACCAGCCAATTTACCCCAGCCCAGGCTATAGCCTTCCACCGTTATCACATACCAGCCTTTATCGCCTGTTAACTGCAAAGTCTGTCCTTCTATATAAGATATTGCTTTCTCAACACTCAAATCTGCTGTCAATTTTGCATCTTCCGGATGTAAAGTCAAAGCCAGTGCATGAGAAGGCTCGAATCGATCTTTTTTTAGTGTCCCAAGATGTAACCCCGGACGTAACACTTTCAGTCCAGATAAATCCGGACAATGGTCAGGAGCCAGATAAAGTTGTTCTCCAAATTTCAGCAATATACCATTAAGCTCTTTATAAATATATTCCTGTTGAAATTCTTTCCACTGACTGCATTCCTTTTCTTTGGTTGTCTTTTGAACCGTCCAATGACTGCAACCAATTGAATTGTTTTCTCCTGCCTTACATAAAGAAGCTACAAAATGCCCTTCGCCTTCCACTTTATGCGGCCACAATCTTTTCATTTCTTCCACAACAAATTCCGGATGTCTTGTTACAAACCGCTCTATAGTGCCCTCATCTTCTAACGGAGCAAAGGTACAGGTAGAATAAACCATACGGCCTCCGGGTTTTAGCATAGCCGCTGCACTGTCCAAAATATCATCCTGCCGCCGCGCACACATTTCTACATTTTCAAGACTCCATTCATTCACAGCCTCTTCATTCTTTCTGAACATTCCTTCTCCGGAGCAAGGCGCATCCACCATGATTTTATCAAAGCAAGCTACAAATCGATTGGCCAGTACTGCCGGCTCATGATTCAGCACAATAGCATTTGCAATTCCCATTCTTTCTATATTCTCTGATAAAATCTTGGCTCTGCCGGGATGTATTTCATTACAAATCAGAATCCCTTTCCCTTGCATAGCTGCCGCAATCTGTGTGCTTTTTCCACCCGGCGCAGCACATAAATCTAAAATCATTTCACCCGGCTGTGCCTGCAAACAGGAGGCAGGTGCCATGGCACTAGCCTCCTGAATATAATAAACACCTGCTTCATGAAAAGGATGCTTGGTGGCATTATCTTCTAACATAATACTGATATCCAGTTGCTGGTGTTCCTGATTATCTTTCTCCAACACCAGCGCCTGATGCGACAATCCGGCTTCTTTCTGTTCTTTTAGCATTGCAAGACGCTTTAAATGCATATCCTTGGCTGTAAAGGTGAGATTCGTATACTCCTCTACATTCAAGCCTGCTTCCAGTCCAAATCGAACTTCCTGCATTTGCCTATATTCCATCAGCGGCTTCGCATATACTGTAACGTCCAGTCTTTCTTCCAAGCCTTTACGAATTTCCTGCATCTGGAGCCAATTATAGGTAATGTCAGCATAAATACCAACATCCAATCCTTCTTCTAAACCCAACCTGATTTCGCGGATTTGTTGCGCAAACATATCCGTATCAAGCCACATTGCAATGGGAAGATTCTCTTCTAGTGAAATACGAATCTCCTCCAATTCTCTATCTGTAAAATTTTGTTTTAAAAAGGGAATCAAATCTACCTGAGATAAGCAAGATAGACGAATTTGTTTCATTGTCTCGTGCGAATATTCTGGATTTGCATATCCGATAACATCAATTCCCTCTTCCAGCCCCAAGCGAATCTGCTCCATTTGAAGCCAGTTATACTCAGGTCTGGCATAAATGGAAATATCAACTTTAGATGCTTCTCCAAGCTTGATTTCTTCTAGTTGTTTATCGGAAAAATTTGGTAAATTCTTATCAGTTTCCATATAATTCCCCTTAAAATAATAAGCATATCTGTCAACATTATAGCAATAAATACTACAAAAATCCACAACTAACTGACTTTTATATCGAATATCTGTTGAATATCCGACAAAAGTCATTTACAATATGATTATTCATATCAAACGAAAGGGGAACATGCCATGTCACATTCACAGGAAAACGAACTGAATTATGAACCCGATACACTTGCCGGTGACAGTGAAATTGGGTACCCCGTCCATGTATACTTTATTGAATTATCTAAAATGTATTTGCAAAGAATCCGCTGGCACTGGCATCCGGAAGTCGAAATTATTATTATTAATCATGGTGAAGCTGATTTTTTGACCGAAGATAAAAAAAAACGCTTACACGCCGGTCAGGGTATTATCATTAATCACAATACCATGCATACAGTACAGCCAGTTGGGGAAGATGCCAATTGCAGTTTATACTCTACTACCTTCCACCCTTCCTTTCTGTTCGGTTATGGGAATACTTCTATGTCCGGGAAATTTCTGGTTCCGGTACTCAGTTCCCCTTTTTTTCGTACACTTGTCTTGGATGAATCAGATCCACTGCAAGAAAAGCTATTGGATACCATTAATAATGTCATCGCCATAAATTTAACAAAAAGATTTGGCTATGAACTGACTACCAAATCCTATTTATGCCAATTCTGGCTGTTGCTAATTGAAACAATTATTCCAAAAAATGTAAAAGGAGCAAAATCCTCTTCCGCCTCTATGGACGAACTTCGGGTCAAAAACATTATCATGTATATTGAAGGACATTATTCCGAAACTATTTCTCTGGAAGATTTAGCGGACAGTGTCCATATCAGCAAAAGTGAATGCTGCCGATGTTTCAAGCGTACATTGCAGTTATCTCCCATAGAATATCTGATGAAATACAGAATTTTCAAAGCAGCTAACCTGATTCAAAGCAATGACCCCGGTGCACATTCCATGTCCGCACTGGCATTTAGTGTGGGGTTCAACAATGCCAGTTACTTTAACAAAGTATTTCGTCAATTTTTGAATTGTACCCCTCGTGAATACAAAAAAAGTTTAAAAACGGATCCCACCAGGGACCCGTTCCAAATAAAGTCATTATAAAATCAGTTAATCTCTAAAATGTTCTATGACGTAGCTTTACGTGTTTCATATGCTGCAAATCCGGACACCCAGTTCGAGCCATAACCCCACGCAATTCTTTTGTCATTTCCAATATCTTGTCTTTTACTCCTTCCGGACCATTTTCACGCAGAGGTTCCATAATCACTCTCCCGGCGGATATTGCCGTTGCACCAAGCGCAAGTGCTTTAAAAGCATCCATACCACTGATAATTCCGCAATCCACGAAGACCGGTATTTCTCCATTGGTAACTTTCAAAATATCAGGTAAAACCATAAGAGGCGGAACCGCATAATCCATAATCCCATGATGATGAGATACAACAATTCCCTTTACCCCAGCCATCATACACTTATAAGCATCTCGTTCACTTAAAACGCCCTTCACTATGAAAGGAAGCTCAGTCGCCTTAACAAATTCTTCTATTTCTTCTTTACTTTTGGGTGCCATTTGATAACCCAGTACCACATCCGGTTCTCCGTTTCCACCAAAAGAATGGTCAATATCCATTCCCACCGCCATAGCACCGCACTTCTTGGCATGTTCCATTCGTTCAAAAATAACATCATTATCTGCATAGGGTTTAATAATTTTAATCGTTCGTGCACCTGTTGCCGTAATTGCCTCCAGTTCCGGCATATCACCCATACCTGCCCAATTGACTGCACCGGCAAGTTGCGCACCCTTAGCCATTTCTACCATACCGTTTTCTTGATTACCCTTTAGATGCGATAAGGCTGCCATCATAATCGGAGTGGAAAATGTTTCTCCATAAAGGGAAAACGTGGTATCCGGTGTTTGACAATCTAAATGTTGCATTTCTACTAATAATGAATCAAAATAATCTCTTGTAATCTGATCCGAACTCTTTCTTGAATGTTCCATAGTCTGCTCCTTCTCATCTGCATAAGCCATCTGTCATCTCATCTTGTCTGACCTCTTCATCTTAGCTAAGTATTCTGTAAAAAGCAATCCCACTTTTGATAGTTTTCTGCAATTTGAGTAAGTGTCTGCGAGGCTCTTCGCAGTCCTGCTGCCAGTTTCTCCAAATCGGCTGACATAGACTTCATCCGGTATCCAATGAGAATTCCATTGCTTAAATATTTGGGCAATTGATTCTTTATTTCATATAATTCTTCTGCATTCTTAGATACCAATCGGGCAGCTTCATCCATAATCTTGGTTTCGCCCTGAAGGATACTGTAATCTGTTCGCAAGAACATATTTTGCGGTATTGTCGTTACAAAGGAATCTCCGGCAAACATGGTTCGAATTACATCCCTGCCTTCTTTATTTTCTACAAAACTACCGACTAAAATCGGCATTCCGCTCATGATAAAATTTTGAATGTTGGAAAAGGTCAATTTTTCACCATTCATTCCACTCCGCTTTTCTCCACCCGATTCCATTACCTGCATGAAAACTGCAGCACAGCCACCCCTTTGGTCCGGTTCCAGCTTCATAATTTCACCGGATAAAGTAGCTGCATATTTACTTAATTCTCCTTGGGTCATTACATCTCTGTTCTTTTGACCATGAAATATCGTAACATTTTCGCCCGTTGCTTGATCCACCTCCATTGATGCAAACAGATACTTAATATCATGATATCCGGCAAAATTACCTTTTTCCACTGGTGTACTTACATAACGTATCTGATCCTGTGGTATAATCGAAATTCCCAGCTGACTGACATAATCGTTTTCGCCATGTATCCCATATAATTTGGACTGGCGACTTGCAAAACCCGCTTCTCCGTATTCGGTTTCCCAGTGTTCGATTGCACTTTCCGAAAATCCTTGCCCGTCTGCCGTATAACAGGCATCAATCAGATGATCATATTGTGTCTCCATTGTAACAAATTGTGCCTTGTTTCCACCCTTGGAATGACCTGTGACAATGACTCTTTGAGACCCGCCAATATCTAACTGCTCCATTGCCTCATCAAAATAGAGTAACGCCTGCTTCTGCTGAATGCTGGAGGTACAGGTTAATGCAATTCCGTTATCCGGCCATTCTCCGTCTCCCGTACCCCGGTAAGCCACATAAACACTGTCTCCACTAGGATCCAAAAAGGTACAGGCAGCTGTTCCGGTATCATATCCCATCTGCTGACTTTGGCAATGAATCTGCAATGCACCAATTTCGGGATTTTCAACAGCTTCACTTAAAATGGTATACTCCACGTGAAAAACTCCTCCTTCTGCATAATCAGGATGACCTTCCAAACTTTTTATTACTTGTTCCAGTGCTTCCCCTTCGTCAACACCACTGTTATTCATATACATATAGGTATCCAAAACCATACTGATTTCCGCTTCTGAAACTGCTTGTTTGGTTTGCACATCACTCATTGACGCTCTTCCCATCTTTAATCAACCAATACAGACTTCTATAACCGCCTTCCCGATCCATTTGAAACACAATTTCTTCATCTGCTTCGTATCCCTGATAAACCGCACCCACAAACGTGTCTTCTGTGATAAAGTCATACCACTTTTCATCCGGTGGGAAACTAATAATGACTCCAATGCAATACCCTTTTTCTGCTAGTTGCTGCTGTAACATGTCTATTTTAGACGAATTATCTTCTGAATTGTCTTTTGGATAAACATATATACGTGTCATGGTATATGGATTACCTAACAACTCCTCTGCCGTTGTATGCTTGGTTGTTTCAACCGGAAATACCATTCTAGGTACTTTGTAAAAGAGTTTACAGGTTCCAAAAGCCTGTTCTGCCAAAGGTTCCAGCAAGGTTTCTATCTCTTGTTTATGTATAAAGCCCAAATAATTATCTTGGTAAACAGGCGGTGCTTCTTCATAAACCACTCTGACCAATGCATCCTCTGCATAGGTGCCCTTCACCAAAATCATTGTATACTTGCTCCCCAGTTGACCGCCAAAAGGTTCCACAGTTGTAAAGGATTCTCCGTATTTCTTCTCCATGTAATCAAGCATATCGTCCTCCCTGCTGGTAAACAGGCCACATGCTGACAAATTCAGTAACATAAGCATGCTTCCTATTACCAGGGTCCATTTATTGAACCGCATGAATATGCAGTCCGCTTCCCTGCTCGGTGTTGCCCGACTCGGCGGTCTGATACTGTGTCGTCATCTCCTGCAAATCAGTTACATGCTCTTGTACCATTCGATACAATTTATCCATATCACTTTGCAAAGAATTAAATCTGGTGCCATAACTGACAGCTGCTTCCCCCTGCCAGATTCCTTTCAAATTTTGTACCAATCCCATCATTTCGCCTGTCAGATTCTTCATTTGATTCCCTGAGGCTGCAAACTCACCCGATGTTTCCAATAATTTCTCCGGTGTTACCTTTAAAATACCTTCCATTTTTCTTGCTCCTTTCTATTCCATTGTGTAATAGTGCAATAAATTAATAGTTTCTGGAAGCTGCCAGTTCGCGGTTTCTTGCTTCCGCCTGTTCATAACGAGTTGCAATATCCAGAAGTGCCTGTATGTATTGTTCGATTAACTGATTAAATGCATCCATCTGCTGCCTGTCACGCAGAAATGCCTGATGAAAAGCATCCCTTGCCAGCCCCTCCCACATACTGCACAACGTATTTTCCTTTTCACCCAAATCCGTTGCTTTTGCTTTAAACTGCATGTTTAAGCTCCTCATAGTTTCTGCTTTATTCCTTAATTCTCTTGCCGTCACCTGAAAAAATGCCATAATTACGTCCTCCTTTTGAATGATTAATATAATCTTGTTACAGCCAGTATTTGATTTCCCATTTCTATCTGGTACATAATCTGCGCACACTTAGCCAAATCGCCTGCCAGCTCCTTAATTTGAATAGCTTCTTCCTGCAGCTGTGAGACAAGCTTCACCTCCTTTCCAAGAAACAAATCTGCACTTTCACTATTCCATACGGTCTTGATTGCACAGATATTTTGCATCAACGTGTCTTCGCCCAGTATTTTCATCGCTTCTGCTAACCCCTCCAGCTGTGCGGATAATTTCATGGCTTCACGAAAATTCACTTCTATGCCATTCTTTGTCCCAAAATTAACTACCGGCATTTGTATTACTCCTTTCCGCTTCTGCATAAATATCCGCTATTTCATTTAGTTTTTGTATTTGCAGTAGCAGTCGTGTAAATGCAGTTTTTTCTGCTTCATATTGTCTCCTGACATTCTTTAAGAGTTGCACTACCACCTCAGAATAAAAGCAATGATCCAACTGCAACATTGCCTGTTTAGCCAGAAAGAAATTCTGTTCTGCCATATGTAATGTCTGTGTGAGACTCTCGTTTCTTTGTTTTAAGTACTCCGGTGTCACTTTGATTTGTTCATTGTCCGGTACATCCATTTTCATTTTCTCCCTTTTCACATGGCCTCAACTACAGCTTCCGTACTCTGTTCCAGCTTTGCAAGTTCACAGGCTAATTGTTTTAATAAAACCTCTTGCTCACCCGATGTATGTACATATTGCTTGACCCTGAGAAGTTCTGTTCGAAAAGACTTAATCCATTGGACTCTGGATGCGCCTTCCCAGTAATAAGCCATCTTCTCTGCCTCCGCTTCCAGAATCATCAATTTGTCGGTTGCTGCGGTCAGGTTTTCTTCGATTTCAATCATTTTACTGTTTACCTTGGCGGCTTCCAGTAACAACTTCCACTGCATTGCTTTATTGCCCATAGTTCTCCTCCTTCCACTTTTGCTTCATAATAAAATCAGTCTTTCTCCACTTTCTATTCCCTGCTGTGATAGTGTGGTTAGCGGGTTTAATACCTTATCTCGTCTGACTGCATACAGAAATAATGGCTGGCTCGGCTGCTGTGTTTGTTTTGATTTCTTGATTAACAGTCGCAGTATTTTTTCTGTCAGTTCACCGGCTTGCATTTCCTCATCCAATTCAAAATCAAACACCTGATCTAACGCAAGTACCTGTACATCCACCAATATCATAGCTGCTCCCTCTCATTTCACCCAACGACCAGTCGCTCGGTACTATCCTTAATTTGAAATTAATAACATGGCAATAAAAGTCTCTGTGTTTCTTCCTGTTGTCCATTCTTTAGATATCCGATACCCGGTTTCTCACGTTGATTGAGTTGTGTATAACTCATATCATCAAAGGAAAGTGCTCTTTGCGTTCCTGCATTCCCGCCCAAGTGAATTCCAATTTGCGCTGCTGTAAATTCTCGAAAAAAAGCTGTGCCTGCTGCCGAACTGTCTCGATAAGGATTGTAGATTGCAATCATCAGAACATTCTGATTTCCAGATTGTATATAATCTTCCCAAAAGTGAATCTGTTCTCTGGACGTATCGCTGATTTGATATAAGAAAGTACAAAATTGTGTTAAATCACCTATTAAAATACATTTTTTCCTTATTTCATCTGAATTACCGCATTCTATTTTATCTACTTCTATCTTTTCTACTTCTGCTATCTGCCAGTCCCGCAGTTCCTGTTCCCGTGTTAATCTTAGAATTTCTTCTCTTCCTTTTAGTTCCGACAAATGATCTGCCAAGTCAATACATATGATTTGATAATTTAGCTTGATTAGACTTTCTGCCATAGTAAGCAATAGATTTTTACGGCCGGTTTTCTCTGCTCCTGAAATCAGAAAACATGTTTGCAGTAATGAAATTGTTTGTATCTCACCGGTGGTCAACGAATAACCAATGGGCAGTTCATCTTCATTTAGATTCCGACTATAGTTTTCCCAAAAAGCGGCATAATCCGTGTGTTCCGGTATTTGCGGAAATTTCACTGCATACCTACCTTCTTTATGTTCTGATAAGCTCTGTTCCTGCCCCATCTCTCGTATTCTGCACATCCTTGCATAATCATCAGGTTCGTCATAGCCCAATGCACTTTGAAATTCTAATATTCTTCCATCCAGCCTGCATAATCCTCGCCCCTTGACATTTTCTTTCGGATACACCGAAATGTGATACTGCCTCAATACATCACCATATTGATAACGATCACTCATTTCCAAGGCGATAGTGGTCTTGATTTTTTCCAGAAGTCGGCCGGGAATTTCTCCCATACCGGTTGCTGTCAGTAAAAGATAAATGCCATAATTAATTCCTTCCGCACTCAATTTTTGCATAAAATCCATTTGTTCTTCATTCAGCAATTGTGCCAAACCACCATAACCATCTACTACTATTAAAATCAAAGGCAATGGTTTCTTATACTGCAAATAACTGATTCCCGCCAACAACTCTTTCCGCTGTTGCACAAGCTTATACATATGATAGAAAAAAATCATCAGTCCGTCTCTGTTTTTTAGAATGCTCATACAGTGCGGTAAGTCCTCAAAACAATGCAATGTTCCACGACTGATATCCACAATTAAAAATTGTATTTCTGACGGGGAATGCCTTGTACACAATTGCCAGAGAATAGTCTGCAAAAAAGTACTTTTCCCGGTTGCTGGCCCTCCGAAAACTGCTAGATTCCCTTGCTTTAACGGATTGTACTCCACTGAAAACTGCTTTTGATTCTCCGGATCATCACACAAACCAAATACAAAGTGAAATTCTTCTTCAGTTTCCTCTGTTCCACCCATTCCACCATTTTCAGCAATTCCTTTTATCTGATCCAACGATAAATAGTCCGGCAGTTCCGGCATCCACAAAGACTTTGCAGATTTGCAGTTCTTTTGCTTGACCGTCTTTAAAATATAGTCCAATAAGAGCTCCATTTGACCAGTTGGTTGATCCTTGGCCGCACAAAGGTCTACGTTTTCTCCTGTATCAGAATCTTGTTTTCCGGTATCGGTTAATCGTTTTCCCGTATCAGAAAGCAATACTGCGCCTACACTTTCCTCTAATTCTTCTCTGTATTCCCCGCCACAATAGGCGGTTTGAAATAGTTCTAACTGTTCATATTGTCCGATTTGAAGATAACATTGTCCGGGTGTTGTTAATTTAGCGGCATCACCACAATGTAGCATATCCATACTGTCCTGCTTATCCTGTACACGCAGACACAGGCGAAATCTGGCATTGCTCCATATTTTGTCATCTACTGTTCCTGTCGGTTTCTGAGTTGCCAGAATCAGATGCACTCCCAGACTTCTGCCTACCTGCGCTATACTGATAATTTCCTGCATAAATTCCGGTTCTTCCTTCTTTAACTCCGCAAACTCATCTACTACTAAAATCAAATGTGGCATTGGCTCCTGCACTTTGCCTTCTCGGAAAAGTCCTGTATAGGCATCAATGTGATTCACCTGTACTTCTGAAAGTAATTGTTGTCTACGTTTATTCTCGCTTGAAATAGCTGACATGGCTCTTTTGATTTGTCTTCCTGATAGGTTTGAGATAACACCTGCACAATGAGGTAATTTCTTTAGAATGTTGCCCGTTCCACCGCCCTTATAGTCAATCATGAAAAAAATGACATCCTGCGGACTGTAGGAAACTGCCATCGACATTAAATAGGTTTGGAGCAATTCGCTTTTCCCGGAGCCGGTCGTACCGGCAATGAGTCCGTGCGGCCCGTGGAATTTTTCGTGTACGTCAAGACTCACTAAATTTCCTCCAACGCCCCTGCCTATGGGAATTTTTAACCGTTCCTGGGGTCTGCTTCGTTCCCACCTGTACGCACTGTTTAAATCTTCAATCTTTCCACAGTCATACAATCCCATAAAGGTGACTCGGTCGGGAAGCTGTCCTTGCGCTTCTTCTTCCTTGACCCGTAATCCCGATATTTTTCTGATAGTCTGCTCTGTCTCCACTGGATTTGTAATGTCCAAGCAGATTTCTTTTCTGCTGACCTGCTCTTCTCCATAAAATAGAATTTCTGAATTTTGACCGTTTTCTGTCATAAAACATCGACAGCTTCTCGGCAGCTTTTCCTTATCCTCCCCTATAAAGATAGAACTGACAGAATATTTCCCCGAAGCGTCTGTCATATATTTATAAAGTAATTCACCCTGTACCAACTCTTCGTTTAGAACAAATATCAGGTACCAAGGAACGCGCCTTTTGTCCTCCCCAGCTTCCATGTTTCGTTCCATTTCCTGTGTCAACACCGGCAAGATTTCCGCTGTCTGTTGCTCATTACAAGCCAAGAAACGTACTCGTCTGTCGGCTGACCAACTATGTGGCATCCACCTGATTAAATGAGCGAATTCACGCTGTGATTGCACGTTTTCATGATAAAAGCAAACTGTTTTGACCTCTGTATAGCAATGACACATGGCAGTCTGCAATAATAGTTGTCGCAAGCAGGCATCTACATAGGGCACTTGGCCAATCACACCCAACCGTCTGATTTGGAAAAAATCGATTCCAATTGGCGCCTGCTGTAACATTGCATACTCCTGCACCACTGCAAAAGCTTTCGCCATTAACTGTTCCGGCACCAAATGCTTCTGTCGTTCCGAAAGCTTGATTTTCATCTGAAAAGGCATTTCGCCTGTTCCCATACGCCAGAATAAAAAATCCTTATGCATATAATATCTGTTCCACAACACAACCGGTATATTTTGCTCCTGATCTATGACAGTCATAACAGGTGGATAACGTTTTGCTAAATTTCTTCTGTTATCTTCGCGACATTTCTGTAAATATTGCGTTGTATTGTCCAAATATTCCAAATACTGTCTTCTTCTGTTTTTTTCTCCCGAACGGTCTAAATAGCGTTTATAGAAGTGATTGATCAATCCCCAGAACACTGCCAAGAAGCTGCCACATGCTGTCATAACTACTGTCAGATAATAAAAATTGTTGCCGGTTCCGCCCGCATATGACTGCCCCAGCATTGCCATAATTAACACCGGAAATACCATTGTTAAAGAAGGCCCTAAGGTTAAAAACAATTGATTGTTCGTCCTTTTTGTCGGTTGTGCAGGTAAAATTAATTCCAACTCCTCCGTATGCAACATATCTTCCTCTTCATAAACGCGTTCGATCCAGAGTTTAGATTGCTTTGCCGCTCTATTTCTACTCTCAGGAGCAAAGTCAAATTCTTGTCTGCCTGCAGCCACTCTGCAGATTCCACAAAAAGCCACGCATACAAGCCAATTATGTAAGATCACCAGATGCAATCCATAAAGGTCAATTCGATCTCCTGTGTTTAATAAAACCGGTGATTGCGTACACTTTTCATTCACATATACCCCTTTAGGACTCTGTATTTCCATGTAATAGCCTTGCTCTTTGCAACTAATACTCACATGTTGATCCGCAATCAATGCACCACAATCATAAAAAATTGTATTTGGAAATGCCTTTCCAATTCTAATCGTTTCTCCTTTGTTGAGTCTAAGTCTACCGGTCGAACCAATATTTTGATTCTCTCCGCTTAAAAGTAACAATAGCTTATTATGAGGTCCTACTTGACAAACAAATGGCATTTCCTTGATTAAAGAGCCACCATTTAAACACCAGCCATTCTTTTCATAGCACAGTTTCAGCGTATGATTTTCCTCCAATCCCAACAGTTCTGCTTCCAGCAGTATCTGCTCGACTGTTCCTTCACCGGCATTCGTCAATCTGCTTCGCATGCATGAGACATCACTAAAAATAAGCAAAAGCAGACTTTCTATTCTGTTTTTATTGTCTGAAATAATGCATCGCCTCCTTACATGCACAGTCACTCGGTAGTAATTCGTCAATAATAATAAATTGGGAACCATAAATGGAAATAATAAATTGGGGTAATAAATGAAAATAATGAATTGGGGTATTAAATGAAAATAATAGATGCTAATAATCGTTCTTGATATGTCTTATAGACTTTCCTCTCAGATCTGAGTTCTAGAAAGTGTTCTAACAGTAACAGATTTGATATGCCCTGTCAACCGGATATTCAAAACTTTAAGAATAAACTTTTTCAAACCCTTAAGAACAAACATAAAACATAA
>CAZNAP010000021.1:0-32165 GCA_964571145.1 uncultured Lachnospiraceae bacterium
GTTCAGAGTAAGCTCTTTTTATTTATTTATTTATTTGACTGTGAATAGTAACAAGAAAAAAAACAATAAAAAATATATCAAAAATATGAATAAAAATCCGAGTGACTAATCTAAAAAACAAGCTCCAATCTGCAAATCTTCCGGTGTCGTAATCTTGATATTATCATAGGAACCCAATACCAGCTTGACAGGGTGCCCAGTTAACTTCTCTACCACCATTGCATCATCTGTAATAGAAATCCCCTGCTGCAATAATGCAGACTCTTTTCTTGCTAATTGCTCATATGCTTCCTTTATTAATGTATACTTGAAAACCTGTGGGGTCTGAACTTGCCAAACCAGTTTTCTGTCAGGTGTATCCACGATGTTATTGTTTTCATCTGCAATTTTAACCGTGTCTTTAGTGGGAACACCTACTACACAGGCATCGCATTCCTGCACATAATCGTATGCCCGAAGCAATATCTCTTCTTTAATAAAGGGTCTGGCGCTGTCATGAATGAAAACATATTCACAGGAACCAACCTTTTCCAAGCCTGCCATAACAGAATGATAGCGTTCTTGACCGCCTTCCACGATATGGCTCACTTTATTAAACCCATAAAAATCCACAATTTCCCGTTGGCAATAATCAATATCTCCCGGAGAAACCACTAAAACCAGCTCATCTATGAAGCTGTCTTGAAACACTTTTAGCGCATAATACATGACCGGCTGATCAGCCAGCATCAGATACTGCTTCTTGGTGCTACTTCCCATACGCTTTCCACTACCTGCAGCCAAAATAATTGCCGCTGTACGCTTCTTCTTTTCAGAATTATCAGGAACTTCATTTTTATTCAAAATATTCATAGTAAATTTCTCCCTCTTGCTCAACACCATGCGTCGGTTGCCAACCTACTACTCACTTTCTTAGTCACCCAGTGCTTATAAACACAAGCTCAGCGTTGGCCAAGTTTCAATCCCGGTACTGCGTTTAAATCAAAGCCGCTTCGCACACCCTTTAGGTACTCATAATAAGCGGCTGTTCCAATCATGGCCGCATTGTCGGTGCAGAAAATTGGAGACGGATGATAAAAAGTGATTTTTTCCTTTTGGCAAGCTTCCTCAAAACGGCTCCTGAGTGCGCTGTTGGAAGCCACACCACCGGCTATGGCGAACTTGTTCAGTCCGCACTGCTTCACTGCTGCCATAGAATGTTCCACCAACACATCTACTACTGCTTTTTGAAAAGACGCAGCAACATCTGCTGTGTTTATCTCCTCGCCCTTCATCTGGCAAGAGTTTAAATAATTCAACACCGCAGATTTTAATCCGCTAAAGCTGAAGTCATATTCGGAGTCTCCTACTTTGGCTCTTGGAAAATGAATTGCGTCCGGATTTCCTTCTTTGGACACCTTGTCTATCTTGGGGCCTCCCGGATATCCTAAACCAATTGCTCTGGCCACCTTGTCAAAGGCTTCGCCCGCTGCATCGTCGCGAGTTCTACCCAATATTTCATATTCTCCATAATCTTTCACTACTACAAGATGAGAGTGACCTCCTGATACCACCAAGCAAACAAAGGGAGGTTCCAAATCCTTGTTTTCTATAAAATTCGCACTAATATGCCCTTCTATATGATGCACGCCCACTAATGGAATTCCGCTGGCAAAGCTGATTGCCTTAGCCGCCGATACTCCCACAAGTAAAGCCCCTACCAGTCCGGGGCCATAGGTTACCGCAATTGCAGTGATTTCATTTAATTTAAGTCCCGCATCTGAAAGTGCTTGCTCAATCACCTGATTAATCTTTTCGATATGCTTTCTGGATGCGATTTCCGGTACTACACCGCCATACTCTGTATGTAAAGCAATCTGTGAATAAATTACATTTGAAAGCACTTCTCTTCCGTTTTTAACAACTGCCGCCGCGGTTTCATCACAGGAGCTTTCTATTGCTAATATCAATACATCCTTTTCCACTTAATACCACACTCCTATTCTTCTTCCGCTAACTGCCAACCGTAAATTTTCCAATGCCCGTCCGCATCTTTCCGTAACAGGAAAATCTCATTTGACGAGCCCAAATTGGTTCCTTTCCTCATGGTGAAGGAACATCTTATTTTAGCCCAATCAAAACCGTCTACGGAGAAATACTCAACATCCGTGCTGGATGCCGGTGCATAACTTGATATGACAATTTCCTGATTTCTCATATTGCTGATATCCCATTGCAAATCTGAAAGATATTGCTCTTGGGTTTTATTTGCATTTAATTCATCATCATAGATACCCTGTATCTTTAGGGCCAATTCACGAAACTCTTCATCTGCATATGTTTCATTATAGAAGCACTGAGTAACCTGTCCATAATACTTGATTACTTCTCGGGGTGAGGGTGGATAATTTGTTTCCAGATTTCGCATTAAAGCTTCCTGCACAGCCGTTACTTTAACCTGCTCCACTACACTGTCAGCCGCTTTTTTATTCGACAGATAATAGTAATATCCTAAAATCAGGCATAATAAGATAATAATTACGATAAAACCTTTTACGCCATTCTGACTGTTTTTCTTCTTCATGCGAATATCTCCCCCCTTTCCCTCATAATCACACCAATCTATCTGTTATACTTCCTAATCTATCACCACTATATATCAGTTGCACTTCCTAATCTATCACCACTATATATCAGTTGCACTTCCTAATCTATCACCACTATATATCAGTTGCACTTCCTAATCTATCACCACCACAATCAACTCATTTATTTCTGCTGCTCGTCCTCAAATACTAATTCAATCGTCTTGCCGTCCTTGCAAACCTCAGTGGCCGGAAAAATTTTGCGTGCATCCGGAAGGAATTCATCCGGTCGGTTTAAGGAAGGGCTGTAATGTGTCAGCCATAATCGTTCCACCCCTGCACGCTGCGCCAACTGTGCTGCTTCATAAAAAGTCATATGCTTATTTTCTTTGGCTTTGGTCAGCTTGTCCGCTTCCCCATACATTCCTTCACAGATAAATAAGTCTGCTTTTTCGGCATGTTCTATAATTCCCTGTGTGGGACGAGTGTCCGTACAGTAAGTGACCTTCAACCCTTTACGGGGAGTCCCCAATACCATTTCCGGCACGAGTGTCATTTCTCCGGTATCAATACTTTCGCCTTGCTGCAAGCGGTTCCAGTACTTCTTTTCTATTCCTAATTCGACAGCCTTGTCTACTTGAAATTTACCAATTCGGTCAATGATAATTGAGTAGCCGTAACAAGTCACATTGTGGTTCACACGAAATGCTTCTATCCGAAATCCGTCAAACTGAATGGTGTGTTCACTATCTGAAAGCTCCAGACAATCTATTACAAAAGGAAGTTCCGGTGCAATAATTCGCAGGGATGCCACCACCTTGGCTAACCCTTTTGGTCCTACCAGAAGAAGCGGCTCCGTCCGTTCTGCATTCCCCATTGTAAGAAGCATTCCGGGCAGTCCGCTGATATGGTCTGCATGAAAGTGTGTGAAACAAATCACATCAATAGGTTTCGGGCTCCAGCCTTTCTCCTTCATTGCAATCTGCGTACCTTCACCACAATCAATCAAGATACTTTGTCCATTATACCTGGCCATCATGGATGTAAGCCACCGATAAGGAAGAGGCATCATTCCGCCAGTTCCCAGTAAGCAAATATCCAGCATATTAATCTCCATTCTAAACGGCCGCAAAAGAATATTATAAGTATTCTGTAATTTCCTCCTCTTGCGCCGGAATTGCAAAGCTCTTTATCATTTTATCATAACATTCCTCACAAAGGTCAAAAGAATATTTTTTCCCATCCTTATGACTAAAATAGCCAAATTGACTATTCCCGTGAAAACATCCTTCTTTCAAAATACCATTTTCCATAGTTAATTCTTTTTTGCATTTATTACAAATAACAGTAGCTAATTCTTTTTTATTTTCATCCAAATATACTCGCATGGTTTTTCCTCCCTTGTTTTTACTTATTCCCTGTTTTCATTATACATGAATGAGAATAAAGAAACAGTGGTAATTCTTCCATGCCCTGCCTATCTTTTCCACATAATCAAGGCATCTTCTTTGGGCTGTTCATAAAAATCCGGTCTGATTCCCTCCCCGTGAAATCCCATACTTTCATATAATCGAATAGCTGACTGATTACTGACGCGAACCTCTAACGTACACTCCTTGATACCCAGTTTGGTGGCTTCTTGCAACGTAAATTCCAATAACTTCCTGCCTACGCCCTGCCTGCGGTAAAGGGGTGCCACTTCTACATTGGTTATTTCACCTTCACCCGCGATATCTCTGACGCCACAGCAGCCAATGACGATTCCATTTTCTTCTGCCACATAATAGTATGCATAATCAGCAGCCAGCATTTCTTCAAAATCTTGCTCTGACCATGGCTGGGAAAAGGATTCCTTTTCAATTTGAGCAACTTCCGCCACATCGGCTATTTCCATAGCTCTTATTTGTATCAAACCAAGCTCCTCACTTTATTACAGTGCATTCTGCTCCTGTTTTTCTCGTTCTGCTTGAGACAATCTCAAATATTCCGGTGCATGTTGCGCTGCTGTTACTGTTTTATTCTCTTTCATATACTGAAAGGCCAAGGGGGCAAAAGCTGCTGCCCGTTGTCTGTTCATATGAGCCGGAGCCAAACTATATGGAACCTTTAATAATTCAGCCAATTTCTTTTCAAAAACCGGTACTCCGTCTCCCAGGAAAATGACATCTCTGCCAAACGTGTTACATCTGGTGCATATTTCTTCTATCGATATGGCGCATTGTGGCAAAAGATTTCTCAGTTCATAAGCCACCGGCACATTATCTTTCTCTATTCTGGCAAATTCATAAATGCCTGTATAGACCTGTTCTCTTCTGGCATCCATAATTGGGCAAACCAGTTGCTGCGTACCATATAAGTTGCAAGCAAGTCCGTCTAATGTCGGAATTTCTACCAGAGGAATATCCAGTGCCAATCCTAACCCCTTTGCTGTCGCCGAACCGATTCGCAATCCTGTGAAGGAACCGGGACCTGCTGCCAGAGCAATGGCATCTATCGTAGATAAATCCAATTCTACCATTTTCTTTAATTCGTCCAGCATCGGAAGCAAAGTTTGCGAATGCGTCTTCTTGTACTGTATATTATATTCGCCTATGAGTACATCGTCTTCTACAATCGCGACTGATGCCACTAAGCCCGAACTGTCAATTGCTATTATTTTCATATGAATCAATTTCCTCCAGACAGATTTGTCTGTAATCAAAGCCTTTTTCCAAATTCTTCGTAATTTGAATCTGCGTATATTTTTGGGGAAGGAGTTCCTTGATTAAATCCGCCCATTCCACTATACAAATTCCGTCTCCGTAAAAGCAGTCTTCATATCCAATTTCATCCATTTCGGAAATATCACCAATCCGATACACATCCATATGATAAAAAGGACATCTTCCGTCCTCGTATACCTGTAAAATTGTGAAAGTCGGGCTGTTGACCGGCTCAGTAACACCAAGTCCACTGGCTACTCCCTGGGTAAAAACGGTTTTGCCGACTCCCAAATCTCCAATCAGGGTAAATACGCTTCCTATTGCTGCAGTTTCTCCGATTTTTCTGCCCAGTTCGAATGTCTCCTGCGCACTAAAAGTTTCAAACACTTGCTTTTCCATCATTCAACTCTATCCTCACTGTTTTCCCAGTCACTCAGCACTTAGTGTTTCATCTCTCGATGCTTAGCTCTACATCAACTGCGAATTTTTACTTTAGCAGGGGGCATATGCGTAGATATCATCTGAATCACTGCCATACCGTTGTCCGCTAAATCCTTTTTCGGAAAAATAGAAGCATTTACCTTGGAGGTATAGATAATCACACTACGAAAAGTAGAAACGGCTTTATACATGTCTTCCCACTTCTGACTCTGGGTTTCCCCATTTTGAGAAACCTCCACGCCCTCCTGAGTCATACGATAATGCAGAGGTTCTTTAAAAGCCGGATTGGCCAGAAATTGCTGTCTTGATTTTAGGAATAAGGTCCAAGGCAAGTAAGCCAAGATAATAATACCGGTAATCAGACAAAGTATACCTGTTCCCATAAAAAATGCCACAATCAGCAATGCACCAATAACCGCACCTATCAGACCGGCAGCACTGGTAAATGTATGATAAAGCATATAGTCATATAACACGCTAGGGGTAATTTTAACATCAAATTCTACTTCCACGATACTACTCCTGTTCTCTTAAAAAAGAGCACCTACGCAAGCAGGTGCTCTCTACTCCTCTTTATTATACTAAAAATCACATAAAGTGCAACAATTAAAATCTTTTTAAAGCATCCCGCAGAGGTTGTTTCTATTCGTGACGCAACGCCTCGATTGGGCTCAGCTTCGCTGCCTTTTTAGCAGGATAAATTCCGAAGAACAAACCAACTCCGCAGGAGAATACTGAAGCAACGACAATCGTAATCGCATTAATTCCGGGCGTGATGTTCATAATTGCACATACCAGCAGAGCGCCCAACACTCCCAAAATAATGCCTATGATACCTCCCAGTAATGTGATAATACCCGCTTCTGCCAAAAACTGTAGCAGTACAGAACCCGTTCTCGCACCAAGTGCTTTTCGAATACCGATTTCTCTGGTTCTCTCCGTAACGGACACCAGCATGATATTCATAACGCCGATACCACCAACCAGCAATGAAATAGCAGCTACAAAGGAGATAAATACAGTAATAAAACCAAGAATGGTATCAAACTGCACTGACATATCAGCAAAGCTCTCCATCATAATCTGATTCTCGCCTCTCACATCATGACGGCTTTCCAGTAATGGCAATATTTTGGCTGCTACATCTTTTGCATACAGCGACGATTCGGCTATTACATAAAACTGATCAACTTCATCAATATAGTATCCAAGCTTATTAGCCATAAAGGTTAACGGTACTTCTGCTTGTATGGTTGTATCGCTATATACCATGCTGACAATCGCCGATGATGCATTGTCCTTTCTCACACCGATAATTCGCATTTCCTGTGTAATTCCCCAAAAGGTAGCATCATAGGTCATTCCGATGACATCTGTAGTCCCAAAAAGCTCTACAGCACTGGCTTCTGTGATTACACATACATTACTTCCACTATCATAATCGTTCTGTGTGAAATACTTACCTTTTACGATTGGATCAGTAGAATAGTACTGCAATCCGGTAGTACCGCCAACCATGATAATATCAAAGTCACCTTTCGGCCCTTCAGCTGTTCCCCTAGTGCCAAATCGTGGGGTTACGCCTTTTACATGCTCCACCTGTTCCATAACCAAATCAAAATCGCTTTGGTCAAAGGTAACCGTTGTATCTTTTCTTGTTGTATCTACATAGAAGGCAAGCAGACCGCCACCAAAGCCTTCCAATTCCGAATTGACCTGTCCGCGGACACCATTACCAATGGAAATTACCATGATTACAGAAGAAATACCAATGATAATACCAAGCATGGTCAAAATGGAACGACCTTTATTGCTCTTAATGTTCATCAAAGCAATCTTTATATATTCCCAAATCTGTGCCATTTTTCCTCCTTACTGGGGCATTGCCACTACAGTCATACCTTCCTGTAAGGTTGAAGTAACATCTGTTACAAGTTGGTCACCTTCAGATAAGCCTTCCACAACCTGAACCATTGTGTCAGAAGAAATACCGGTCACGATAGGCTTCTTTACCAGTATATTATTTTCAACTGCGTATACGAACTCTCCGTCCATATCAACGTTTACTACACCTACAGGTACAATAAGTACATTTTCTTCTTTTGCTGTACTAATAACAACCTTAGCTTCTACGCCCAATATGACATTGCTGTCAGGATTGGTAATTTTTATTTCTGTACCTACAACAGAAGCTCCACTGCTATTGGTTTCAGCCATTTTATTGATCTTGGAAACTTCGCCTTCATACTTACTGCCACCAATAGTAACAGTTGCTTTTTGTCCGACTGCAATCTTATCCAAGTCATACTTGGTAACAGTAATTTTTACCATGACATCTTCGGTGCTTTCCAACTTTAATAACTGTGTTCCGGTAGCTGTTGCAGCCCCTTCTACAGCATTCATTTCTGTTACTACACCATCAAATTCAGCAGTAATACCATTTTCCACAGCAGTCAGACTTGCAAGTGTATCCGTTGCCTGAATTTCTTTCGTCTGATTAGTCGCTTCCAATTCTTCCTTAGCACCGGCTGTCATCTTTCCTGCCTCTGATGTATTCTTTTGAGATTTCATTTCTGAACGATATTCTTTATAGTCAGCCAGCATATCATTATAGACTTTCAGTTCATCTTCCCAGCCTTTTATTTCCTTGTTATTGCCCTGCTCATAAGTATTTAATTGCACTAATTTCTGCAGATTCAAATACTCGTCTGAATCAGGATGATCCTTCCAGTCTAAAAGAGAAATCTGAAGTAACGCACCCTCATGTGCCAAATCACTCTTCTTCTTCTCGATTTTGTTTTCAAGTCCGGTTATGTAAGCTTCTGTATCTGCAATCTGCTGATCCAGCACTGTCAGATTGGTACTTGCTTCGCCCAAATCACCCAGCTTTTCATTATTACTTTCAACGGTATTTTTATAACTTCCCTCAGCGGACTGAATATTCAGTTCTGCCAACTGTTTTTCTTTAGCAAATGAATCAGCATCATAGGTAAGCAGTACGTCACCTGCCTTAACAGCATCTCCTGCTTCCACTACAACATCGCCAACCTTGACATTAACTTCGGAAAAGTAGCTCTTGGCCATTTCAGTTGATACGGTTCCACTGGTATTAATTGTCTGTTCAATTTCTCCCATTGTAGCCGCCGTGGTTGAAACAACAGCTTGCGCCCCATTTCCGCCAAATATGCTGGATAAAATGAAGAAAAGTACAATCACGCCGATAATACTGAAAATAATAATTCTTCTGCGTTTCTTCTTAGCCTTCTTATCTAACGGCTGCTTTTCTTTTTTAGGTTTCTTCTCTTTTTTAGGCTTCTTACCTAATTGGTTTTCCTCAGATGTAATCACATCTGTTACCACCACTTCTTCACTTGTGTCATTCTTTTTCTGTTCAGACATTTTTTCTTCTCCTCCGTCTGTCGTTCTATCTTCTTATAATTTAGGTTGATTGATGATGTCTTCCACAATCTGTCCATCCATGATACGCACAATTCTTCTGGCCTGACCGGCAATTTCATTATCATGTGTAATCAGTATGACCGTTCTGCCATCCCGATGTAATTCCTGTAAAATACCCATTATCTCTTTGGTGGAGCCTGAATCCAAGTTTCCTGTAGGTTCATCTGCCAGAATAACCGGCGGTGCCTGTGCAATGGCTCTGGCTATAGCGACTCTCTGTTGCTGTCCGCCTGACATCTCCGATGGTTTATGTTCCATTCGTTCTTTCAATCCCACCTTTTCCAAAGCAAGTGCTGACAAACGGGTACGTTCTTTTTTAGCAACACCTCTGTAGATTAACGGAAGTTCCACATTTTCCAGTGCAGTTAAACCTGCAATTAAGTTAAATCCCTGAAAAACAAATCCAATTTCTTTATTTCGGATATCCGATAATTCATCATCCGTCAAATGTGATACGTCTTGTTCGTTCAATATGTAAGTACCACTGGTTGGTACATCCAGACATCCCAGCATATTCATCAAGGTGGATTTACCTGAGCCGGACTGTCCCACAATTGCTACAAATTCGTTTTTGTTAATTTGAAGGTTTACATGATCTAATGCACGAACCTCGTTTTCACCGGGATTATAGATTTTACACATATCCTGGATTTCAATTAATTTGTTCATTTGTTATGCGCTCCTGCTTCCTGCATGTTTACTTAGTGTTCGCTGTACTATTGTATTATACATCTAATACAGTAGTTGTCAATACCCTATTCAAAAAAACTGCCATATACTTCGTTTGTCATGAAATCAGGTTCATTAGCCACTCGGTGACTAACCAGTTTTCTAAACAGTATAACGAATTATATGGCAGGAAAATTACAAAAATATGTAACTATTTCTTAAATTTATCTAAAGTTTCTCCGTATTAGGTGCAATCTTAGCCTTTTTATGTACCATTCCTTCTTTTAAGATTGGGCTAAGTCGCTTGTAAATCAACATGGTAATCAGTGAAATACCGCTGCCTTTTAGGAGATTCAAAGGAACTACCGCGAAAAGAACTAACGTTTTCACATCAACAATACTGCTGTTAACCGCTGTTCCCATCTCCACTATCTGTTGCTCAGTCATACCATACAGCTTAATAAATGCCGGTATCAGATACCATGCATTAAACATGGAACCAACCAGTGTTAAAATCAAAGTACCGGAAATTACTGCCACAATTGCGTTTTTCCTAGACTTCTTAAACATATATATAATAGAAGCAGGCAGTACGAAGCTGCATCCTACTACGAAGTTAGCTAAATCACCTACAAAAGCGGTACTGGTTCCTTTAATTAATAATTTAATCAGAATCTTGCAGAACTCAATCATGACACCCGCTACCGGTCCGAACGCAAATGCACCCACTAAAGCCGGCAATTCACCCAGGTCCAGTTCATAAAAGGGCGGTGCAAAAGGTACTGGAAATTCAAACAGCATTAAAAGTCCGGCAATTGCTGAGAACAACCCGATCATCGCAATTTTTCTGGTGTTTAATACTCTGGTTGTGTCCCCGTTTCTTTTTTTCAGTAACTTCTCAACTACATAAGCTACCGCGAAAAGTGCTGCTGCCACCCCAATCGATACCAGCACAAAGGTTACATTGTCTACTACATTTGTCCATAAATCAGTTTTCATTTCTTTGACTCCTTTCCCAAGTCGAATATTGTGCCAAGCACAATACATGATTAGTGAAAGTTCTTTGACGAAAAGAAGCCCCGAATTGTTAAATTCAGGGCTCTACACATCGCATCATTCGATACACCAAAAAAGCTGTATCTTTTATCCGCAATTTCTTCTCTCATCCAGACTTTACTGTCGGTTTTGGAATTTCACCAAATCAGCCACGCACATCGCCGAAGCGAATGCTGTGGGTCGCGGACTATACCGCCGGTAGGGAATTTCACCCAACCCTGAAGAACTTTCTATTTATTTTATTCGTATTATATACTACTATCATGTATTATACAATCATTTTTTGTGTAAATCTAACATTTAAATCTAACATTTCCCAATGGCATCTTGTATTTCGAGTAAATCGGGTAATTCCTGTCTATCTCCCACAAATTACCCGTCCTTATTCCTTGATTTTGGCTTTTCCAAATTATACCTAGGGTAATTTCTCTTAGTCAAAGTTTATTTACCCGCTTTTATTTCTTGATTTCTTCATTTATCACTTGTATTCAAAATAATTCTCATGTAAAACAAGGCTATTCAAGTTGTTTTCCCCGTCTCTTTTGCAAAAGCAGCATTAACAGCGCATTTATGACGGGTAATCCTCGATTTCTAATATATATTTACCTGATATTCAAGATATACAGATAGGTTAACCAGATTTCTCATCTGGTTTCACTCTAAATGGTATTGTCTTTTTCAGTATCTTTCTATATTTCGAAATATTTCACTTTCGCTTCACGTTTTGGGGTATGTGTAGAATGATTCTGCACTAAGCGTTTTCTTCCAATCTTCCTCCTCACGTAATACTCTTAAAATATGTACTTCTCGCTTTTCTTCTTTAATAACATAAAAGGCAATAGATGGTTTAAATACCATTTTGTGTATTAAATAATTTCTATAAAACATCTGAGTAGACGGAAAAGCTTTGTACATCTGCTCACCCTTAATTCACTTATTTTTTCAAAAGCTTCCTCTAAGGGCAATTCTCTTTCTGCCTCTATATCGTCAATGCCACGGTCAAGCATTCGTAATAAACGCTCATCCTCTGATTTATCATTTGTTTTATCATTTATTGTTGTTTGTGCCATATTAATCTCCATCCGCTTGCTTCTGCAAGCTACTAAATCAAGGTGTGAGCAGTTGTAAATAAATAATGATTTGAATCATATATTCTCTTACTTATCTACAGTGTAACATATATTGCTATTATTTATTACTAATTCTTATCCTGGTTCAGTTTCATGGTCAGTCCGATTCTTTTCTTCGCTACATCCACAGTCATTACTTGAACCTCTACAATATCTCCCACACTGACTGCCTCTAAAGGATGCTTGATAAAGCGGTCTGTAATCTGAGAAATATGAACAAGTCCGTCTTGGTGTACACCGATGTCCACAAATACGCCAAAATCGATTACATTACGAACGGTTCCCTTCATAATCATACCGGGTTTTAAGTCTTTCATATCCAGTACATCACTGCGCAGAATGGGAGCAGGCATATTCTCTCTTGGGTCTCTGGACGGCTTCTCCAATTCTGTCAAAATATCCGTCAAGGTGATTTCACCAATTCCTAACTCACTTGCCATCTGTTTTTTGTCTTTGATTTTATGCTCTAATGTACTGACCGCTGTGTTGCCTCCTGCCATTGCTTTTGCGCCGGCATTCTTGTTTGCGCTTGTTTCATTTTGGGACAGTTCCATGGCAACGCCACCCATTGCAGCCGCTAAGGCTTTGCCCATTGCTGTGTCGGTATTGCGAATAACCACTTTTTGCGGTTTATTCTTTACTTCTCTTGCAGGAGCAGGTGCTTCTTTCTTTAATGTTCCTTTCTTCTCTGCAGCCTGTTTCTGAGCCAAACGAACATCATCCATTGTCAAGTTCATTCTCTTAAGAAGTTCCAATGCTGCTTTGTAGGATTCCGGATGGACACTGGTAGCATCAAGAGGATTGTCCCCACCTTGAATACGAAGAAATCCTGCACACTGTTCATATGCTTTAGGACCCAGCTTAGGTACTTTTAAAAGCTGCGCACGATTTTTAAACCGCCCGTTAGCTTCTCTATAATCAACGATATTTTTAGCAATTGGTTTGGAAATTCCGGATATATACTCAAGGAGAGGCGCAGATGCTGTATTTAAGTCTACTCCCACCTTGTTTACACAATCTTCGACTACGCCGGTCAACGCATCTCCCAGCTTTTTCTGGTTCATATCATGTTGATACTGACCAACTCCTATGGACTTGGGATCAATCTTAACTAGTTCTGCCAATGGATCCTGTAATCTTCTGGCAATAGAAGCTGCACTTCTTTGTCCTACGTCAAAATTAGGGAACTCTTCTGTAGCCAGTTTACTTGCTGAATATACTGAAGCACCTGCTTCGTTTACGATTACATATTGAACCGGCAGATCCAGTTCCTTGATTAATTCCACAATAACCTGTTCGGATTCTCTAGAAGCCGTGCCGTTTCCTACACTAATTAAGGAAACGCCGTACTTCTTAATCAACTTCTTTAATTCTGCTTTAGCTTCGTCAACTTTATTCTGAGGTGCCGTAGGGTAAATAACCTTTGTATCAAGCACTTTACCAGTAGCATCTACGATTGCCAGCTTACAACCTGTACGAAAAGCAGGGTCCCAGCCAAGAACCACTTTTCCAGCAATAGGAGGTTGCATCAGAAGCTGTGTCAGGTTCTTTCCAAATACAGAAATAGCACCGTCTTCAGCCTTTTCCGTTAGTTCATTTCGAATATCACGGTCAATTGCAGGAGCGATTAACCGCTCATAAGCATCCTGTATAACCTCTTTTAAAACCGGTGTAGTATAAGAATTATCTGTGGTAATCAACTTTGTAGCCAGATATTGCAAAATACGTTCTTCCGGTGCTTCAATTTTAACAACGAGAACTTTCTCAGTTTCCCCTCTATTTAATGCCAGTATACGATGCCCGACCACCTTTTTAATCGGTTCTTCATAGGCATAATACATCTCATAAACGCTTTCTGCCTTCTCATCCTTCGCTGTACTGACAAGCTTGCCCTCTTGCATAGTCATACTTCTGATATACATACGATAGTCTGCTTCGTCTGATATCATTTCCGCAATAATATCCTTAGCACCCTGAAGCGCTTCCTCTGCAGTCTTTACTTCTTTTTCTTCATTTATATAGTTAGCAGCTTCTTCCGCTAATGGTGCTGCTGCATCCTGTTTCAAAATATACTCTGCCAGTCCTTCTAGGCCTTTTTCACGAGCTACACTGGCTCTGGTCTTCCTTTTCGGTCTGTAAGGACGATATAAATCTTCCACTACTACCAATGTCTGAGCTGCCAAAATTTTGCTTTTTAACTCTTCTGTTAGTTTACCCTGTTCTTCAATACTGCTGATGACCTGTGTCTTCTTTTCCTCAAGATTACGCAGATAATTCAAGCGTTCAAAAAGATTTCTTAAAACTTCATCATTCAAAGAGCCTGTGGCTTCTTTACGATAACGGGAAATAAAAGGAATGGTATTTCCTTCATCAATCAGCTTGACGGCTGCTTCCACCTGCCATTTTTCAACTTTTAACTCTTCTTTTAACTTCAGTATAATGTCCATTTTTGTTTCACGCCTTTCTATCCTTGGATTTTTCTACCAAGGCACCTCTTATTATAGAGGATAATACACTTTGATTTCAAGAAAGAATTGTATTAATGCCCTAAAAGTGCTAATATAATAGTATATAAGCTGATTTTTATATAATATTTTAGTAAGGTTGTAAGAAACCTACGACATGCATGGGGTGTAACATGGAATATGATAAAAACGGGAACCGTGCAGAGGGTGTGCACCATTACCCAGGCAGTAGCATGGCTACCGCTGCAATGTTTTTAAGTTTAGCTGCGATTTTTTCGATATTTACCATTTATCTTCCGCTGGTTTTCGGAAGTATTGCAATTATACTTGCCATTCTTTCCAAGGGATATGGCAAAAAGCTTCTTCCTACTGCTAAGGTTGGAATCAGTATTGGAATTGGCAGTATCAGTTTGATTTTAGTCATTTTTGCCTCAGCTGTTTCTCTATTACTGACCAGTAGTGGTGATTCGTTGATTAAGCTGGGACAGCAACTGGATTCTCAATATGAAAAGCAGACAGGGACTCAACTGGAAGATATTTTCGGACAATCCTATGAAGATATTATGAAAGAGTATGTGACCATTCTCGATAAATAATTAAATTCAGTGAAAGGAGAAGAATTTATGAGTGCAATGATATCAGGAAATTTTAATTTTGCAAATGCTTATCAGGCCGGTGGTTATGCCGCTACTTCTCCTGTTTCAGGTACACCGGATGCAAAGGGTGTTGTTAATCCCAATGAATCCACCAAGGTTGCTCCGGGGCGTAAATCCTCTCCGGCTGAATGTGAAACCTGCGCAAACCGCAAGTATCAAGATGGTTCTGATGAAATGGTTTCTTTTAAATCCGCTGCTCATATTTCTCCGGAAGCATCTGCATCCAGAGTTAGAGCGCACGAACAAGAGCATGTCAGCAACGCCTTTTCCGAAGCTGCTCGCAAAGGTGGCAAGGTACTTGCTGCCAATGTAACGTTAAAAACCGCTATTTGTCCTGAGTGTGGACGCAGCTATGTAGCCGGTGGTACAACTGCCACCAAGATTAAATATCCAAATGAGTCTCATCCCTATATGCAAAACCGGAAATCAGCAGATACAGCTTCACTAAAAGGTCAAAATGTGAATCTGGCTGTTTAGAATGTTGTTTAGAATGTAATAAAGATTAACAGGAGTAACTAAATGAATCCATATTTATCATCTGCCAGTTTAAAAGCAATGGCAAAAGGGCAATTACTTGGAAAATACGGAACTGCAGTTGGCGCTTATCTTCTCCACTTCCTCTGCCTTTATCCGATTACCATATCTGTTTCCTTATTAATTAACCCAATTTCTATAAAAAATGTAATCATATCCTGTATGCTTGCTTCTCTAGTAGAAGTATTTGCAGGCTTTTTTATTGCAGGCGAAGTTTGTATCTACCTGAAAATCGCTTGTAATCAGCCCGTTTTTGTAGTCAACCTATTCACTTGTTTTAGGGAAAATCCAAAAAAAGTACTCTGCATTCAAGCTGTGATTGCAGGGATTTCACTCATTAGTAACCTACCGACTTCCATAGTCGGCGTCTTCTTGGATGTTACCAAACCAGATGCTTCTGTATTTCTGGCTTATGCAGTATTATTTGTTCTTGGACTTGTCGTTACGATTGTAACCGGATTATTTTTATCTCAGGTTTATTTCCTGATGTTGGACTTTCCTGAATATACCCCCCAACAGCTGCTTCAATTGAGTATACGGCTGATGAGAGGTAATATAGGACGTCTTTTCTATATTCAGTTATCCTTTATCCCGCTTTATCTTCTGGGATTTCTTTCTTGCGGAATCGGTTTACTGTGGTTGTTGCCTTATGTGCAAGCTACCAAAACAAATTTTTATCTTGACTTAATTAAGAAGAGCTCTGTATCCACTTCAAATATGCATTAATAAAGATATCTATAGCTCCGTCCATTACTGCATCTACATTTCCTGTTTCCGCATTGGTTCTGTGATCCTTCACCATGGTATAGGGTTGCATCACATAGGAACGAATCTGATTGCCCCAGCCAATTTCTTTTACTTCACCACGAATATCTGACAACTTTTCAGCATTTGCTTCCTTTTGGATAATGAACAGCTTTGCCTTCAACATCTGCATCGCTTTGTCTTTATTTTGAAACTGAGAGCGTTCATTCTGGCACTGCACCACTACGCCTGTAGGAATATGCGTAATACGAATTGCCGAAGAAGTTTTATTAATATGCTGACCACCTGCACCACTGCTTCGATAGGTGTCAATCCTCAAATCATCATCATTAATTTCAACATCTACATCTTCTTCAATAGCCGGCATAACATCCAGTGAGACAAAAGAAGTCTGCCTCTTTCCCTGTGCATTAAAAGGAGAAATGCGCACTAATCTGTGTACACCCTTCTCTGATTTTAAGTAGCCATATGCATTTACGCCATTGACTTGAAAAGTCACTGACTTGATTCCGGCCTCATCACCATCCAAATAGTCCAGTACTTCAACCGAAAAGCCTTTTCGTTCCGCCCATCTGGTATACATACGGTACAGCATTGCACACCAGTCGCAGCTTTCTGTTCCACCTGCTCCGGCATTCAACTTTAAAATCGCATTATTATTATCATACTCATCTGATAACAGAGTACTGATTCGAATATCTTCAAAGGTAGCTATAAATTCATCCAATTCATTCCGAATATCAGCCACTAACTGAACATCTTCTTCCTCGTACCCCATTTCAATCAGTGTTTCAATATCTTCATATTGCGTTTCTAGTCCCAGAATTGTATCCATCGAATCTTTCAGGTTTTTTAATTCCTTCATTTTTTGATTCGACAAATCCGGATTGTCCCAAAAACCAGGCGCTTCCATTTCCCGTTCTAATTCTTCTATCTTCTTTGACTTATTTGCTAAGTCAAAGTGAATCCCTCACTTCCGCTAAAGGGCTTTTGTAGGTCTGTAATTCAGATTTCATTTGGTCTAATTCCACCACCTTGCGTCACCTCTTTCCTATTATAAAGTACATTCAATCATTAAAATAATAACCTGTTATAGATTTTCGTGTCTGTTATGCCTTTTTGCCACAACACTGTTTATACTTCAAACCACTTCCACAAGGGCAGGGATCATTGGGATATACTTTTGCAACGTCTCTCTTAACCGGTGCCTTAGCAACAGAATCGTCCTTATTGGTGCCGGTCACTTTAGCAACCTGCTCTCTTTCTACTTTCTGTTCAACTTTTACGTGGAATAACAGTCTAACGGTCTCTTCACGAATATTCTGTGTCATCTCGTCAAACATTTCATATCCGCTGAGTTTGTATTCTACCAAAGGATCTCTTTGTCCATAGGCCTGTAAACCTACACCCTGACGAAGCTGATCCATATCATCAATATGATCCATCCACTTTCTGTCAATTACTTTCAGTAAAATCACGCGCTCCAGCTCACGGATTGCTTCTGCTTCCGGGAACTCAGCTTCTTTTGCTTCGTATAATTTAACTGCTTCTTCTTTCAGTTGTTGCTTTAATGCATTCTTGCGAGGTGTATTGATACGTCCTCTGCTAACAGGCTTAAGCGGAATAGTAGGCAGTAGCAGTGTATTTAACTCATCTAAATCCCACTCTTCGTAAACAGTATCATCACCGATGACAATATCTACTGTATTTTCCGTAATATCGGTAATCATCTTATAAATAACATCACGCATGCTTTCGCCTTCCAATACACGACGTCTTTCTTCATAGATGATTTCTCTTTGTTCATTCATAACCTGATCGTATTCCAACAAGTTCTTTCTGATACCAAAGTTATTGCTTTCAATTTTCTTCTGAGCAGATTCTATAGCATTAGATAATGCTTTATGCTGAATTTCCTGATTTTCCGGAATACCCAGTGTATTAAACATACTAATCAGACGCTCGGAACCAAATAAGCGCATTAATTCATCTTCCAATGAAATATAGAATTTGGATTCCCCTGGGTCACCCTGACGTCCGGCACGACCACGCAGCTGATTATCAATACGTCTGGATTCATGACGCTCGGTACCAATAATCTTCAAACCGCCTGCTGCCTTAGATATCTCGTCCAACTTAATATCCGTACCACGACCAGCCATATTGGTTGCAATTGTAACGGCTCCGTGTACACCCGCTCCAGCAACGATTTCAGCTTCCATTTCATGGAATTTTGCATTTAAGACATAATGCTTTACACCCTGTCTGGTCAGCATTCTACTAATTTCTTCTGAAGCTTCTATTGTAATGGTACCTACCAGTACCGGTTGGTCTTTCGCATGTGCTTCTTTGATTGCTTCAACGATTGCATACAGTTTTTCTTTTCTTGTTTTGAATACCGCATCCTGTAAGTCCATACGTGCAACAGGTACATTGGTGGGTATTTCAATAACATCCATGCCGTAGATATCACGGAATTCTTTTTCCTCTGTTAATGCAGTACCGGTCATGCCGGCTTTCTTTTCAAATTTATTAAAGAAGTTCTGGAATGTAATGGTTGCCAGAGTCTTACTTTCACGTTTTACTTTTACATGTTCCTTTGCTTCAATCGCCTGATGCAAACCGTCAGAATAACGACGTCCGGGCATGATACGTCCGGTAAATTCATCTACGATTAAAACCTGATCATCTTTAACCACATAATCCTGATCACGGAACATCAGGTTATGTGCACGCAGTGCCAAAATAATATTATGTTGAATTTCAATATTGTCCGGTTCAGCAAGATTATCGATATTAAAGAATTTTTCGACTCTCTCTACGCCCTGTGCAGTAAGATTAATCACTTTGTCTTTCTCGTTAACAACAAAATCGCCGGTCTCTTCTCTTTCCACACCCATGATGGCATCCATTTTACTTAAATCTTGCATATCCTCGCCACGCTTCATTTGTCTGGCAAGCGTATCACAGATTTCATAAAGTTTCGTGGATTTGCCACTTTGACCGGATATAATCAAAGGAGTTCTGGCTTCATCAATGAGTACGGAATCCACTTCATCCACAATGGCATAATGTAAATCACGTAAAACAAGTTGTTCCTTATAGATCACCATGTTATCTCGTAGGTAATCAAATCCCAATTCATTATTTGTTACATAGGTAATATCTTTGTTATATGCTTCCCGTCTCTCATCAGGCGTCATGGCATTTAATACAACGCCTACAGTCAGACCTAAAAACCGATGTACTTCGCCCATCCACTCGGCATCACGCTTTGCCAGGTAATCATTAACTGTTACAATATGTACTCCTTTGCCTTCCAAAGCATTCAAGTAAGCCGGCATAGTGGATAACAATGTTTTTCCTTCACCTGTTTTCATTTCGGCGATACGCCCCTGATGCAGAATAATTGCACCAATCAACTGTACACGAAAAGGCTCCATTTTCAAAGCACGTTTCGCTGCTTCACGCACTACTGCATAAGCTTCCGGTAACAAATCATCCAGTGTTTCACCTTCTGATAAACGTTTCTTAAACTCTTCTGTCTTTGCTTTCAGTTCCTTGTCCGATAAAGCCTGCATATCAGGCCTCAGTGATTCTATTTTCTGTACGGTTCCTTCTATTCTCTTTAATTCTCTTTCGCTATGAGTACCAAATATCTTATTAACTAAACTCATTTTTTACTCCAATCTGTCTGTTTTAGCAGGCATATCCTGCCGGATTGTCTAGATTATATTGCAATTCAAATAAAAACTGCAAATCTTATTTTATCAGATTTGCAGCTTTTATTCAACCATTCATAATATTCAGTTGATTCTTTACAAAATGTTTATTTTTGAGTTTCTTTCTTAGATTTCATTTCCCGGGAACTGTGGAATACCCGCCAAGCCCTTAGCTAAATCTTCATCTGAAGGAATATAATCAGACATCTCACCATTGTTATATCTTTCGTATGCTTTCATATCAAAATAACCGGTTCCGGTCAGACCAAAGAGAATTGTCTTTTCCTCACCTGTTTCCTTACATTTTAAAGCTTCATCAATCGCTACGCGAATTGCATGGGAGCTCTCTGGTGCAGGCAAAATACCTTCTACTCTGGCGAACTCTTCTGCTGCTGCGAAGACGGATGTCTGTTCTACACTAGTTGCTTCCATATAACCATCATGATACAGCTGAGATAAAACAGAACTCATACCATGATAACGAAGACCTCCTGCATGGTTTGGAGCAGGGATAAAGCCGCTGCCCAACGTATACATTTTAGCTAAAGGACATACTTTTCCGGTATCACAGAAGTCATATACAAATTTACCTCTGGTAAGGCTCGGGCAAGAAGCAGGTTCAACTGCTATAAAGCGATAATCAGCTTCGCCTCTTAATTTCTCACCCATAAAAGGTGCAATTAAACCACCCAGATTAGAACCGCCACCGGCACAGCCAATAATAATATCCGGCTTGATTCCATATTTATCCATGGCTGCTTTGGATTCCAATCCAATAACTGACTGATGAAGCAATACCTGTGTCAGCACGGAACCAAGTACATAACGGTAACCTTCCTGACTGGTTGCTGCTTCCACTGCTTCCGAAATGGCACATCCAAGACTTCCTGTAGTACCGGGGAATTCCTCTAATATTTTTCTTCCCACATTAGTTGTATTGGAAGGTGAAGGAGTTACGTTCGCTCCATAAGTTCTCATTACCTCTCTTCTGAACGGTTTCTGTTCGTAAGAACATTTCACCATGTAAACCTGGCAATCCAGATTCAAATAAGCACATGCCATGGAAAGCGCTGTTCCCCATTGTCCTGCTCCGGTTTCAGTAGTCACACCTTTAAGACCCTGCTTCTTAGCGTAATAAGCCTGCGCAATAGCTGAATTCAATTTGTGGCTGCCACTGGTGTTGTTGCCTTCAAATTTATAGTAGATTTTTGCAGGTGTCTGCAGTTTTTCTTCCAAGCAGTATGCACGTACTAGTGGTGAAGGACGGTACATTTTATAGAAGTTTCTAATTTCCTCCGGAATTTCAAAATAGGGAGTGGTATCATCCAGTTCCTGTTTGCTTAATTCATCGCAGAAAATGTGTCTTAATTCTTCGTAGGTCACCGGTTTTAAAGTGCCGGGATTTAAGATTGGTGCCGGTTTGTTTTTCATATCAGCACGCAGATTATACCAGCTCTTTGGCATCTCATTTTCTTCCAGATAAATTTTGTAAGGGATTTTCTTTGTTTCACTCATTGCTTTTTCCTCCTTTTGCAGGCTGCTTCTTACAGCCCTCTCTCAAAAAATTTGATAGTGTCGAACTGGAAAAGGCGTTTGTTCAGATTCGCAGCAGAGCTGCTCATTATACGCACAAAAAACTCCTATCCCAGTTTCATGCTGGGACAGGAGTAAAAGTTTCCTGCGGTGCCACCCGGCTTGATGTGAAAATACACATCCGCTCATCGCATACTATCATATGCTCAATTTGTTAACGAAGTATCCTCTCCGTCTCGTCTACTAATATCTTCGACTCGCCCTCAGAAGCCCATTCTCCTAAGCTGTTCATGCCGATTCACACCCTTCTCGGCTCTCTGTGATGAACTAAATCCTTACGGATTAACCTAAAATACTTACTCTTCCTCAACGGTTTATAGATTCTGTTTTACCACATGTTTTTGTAATTGTCAACTGCTACAAGAAATTTTTTTTGTGCCGAGTGACTAGAGAGTTTCATTAGGCATATTGCGTTTTAGCTCAATCAGTGTTATTATTTTAACGATGTGCAAAATACGACGCTTTATGCGCCTAAAATACTAAAAAATTAAATACTATGAGGTGAAACAAATGAGTAAAACATTTTCTGATTTAATTGCCAAAGTGAATGGATGTGGTATCAAAAAAGTTGCTGTAGCTGTTGCTCAGGACTCTGCCGTACTGGAAGCCGTAAAAGCTGCCCATGAAAGAAATATTGCTGATGCAATTCTGGTAGGTGATGAAGCTAAAATTCGCGAAATTGCTGCTTCTTTATCTATGGACTTAAGTAACTTCGAAATCATCAATGAAGAAGACACCACACAGGCTGCTCTGACAGCTGTAAAATTAGTACATGATGGCAAAGCTGATATGTATATGAAGGGATTGATTGATACAAAAGGCTTTTTGAAGAGCGTTCTTGACAAAGAAGTAGGTTTACGTACAGGCAAACCCCTGTCTCATGTCTGCGTATTTGATATCGAGGGCATTGATCATCTGCTTTTCTTAACCGACGTAGCTTTCATTCCTTATCCTACATTAGAGGATAAAGTGAACATTATTAACAATACATTAGAAATCACTAAAGCTTGTGGCATTGAAAATCCTAAGGTTGCACCTCTTGCTGCTGTAGAAGTAGTCAATCCCAAAATGCCTGTTACCGTAGAAGCTGATGAACTGACCAAAATGAACCAAAATGGTGAGATTACCGGTTGCATCGTTGACGGCCCTCTTTCTTTGGATTTGGCTATTGATCCGGAAGCTGCTAAACATAAAGGTGCTATTGACCGCGCAATTCAAGGTGATGCCGACATCCTTCTTTTCCCTGACATTCATGCCGGAAATCTGGTTTACAAATGTCTGGTACACACCGCTAAGGTGATTAACGGAAATATTCTTACAGGAACGAAAGCACCCGTTATTTTAACCTCTCGTTCCGATGATTTTGAAACCAAGGTAAATTCTATTGCTTTAGGTGCAGTTGTTGCCGAAGCAATGAAATCCAACTAGTAAATAACAACCATAATTTAATTGGAGGAAAAAGATGTCTATTAAAAGTTTGATTATTAACCCCGGTTCCACCTCTACTAAGATTGGTGTTTTCGAGGACGAAACACTGTTATTTGAAGAAACTCTTCGTCACTCAACAGAAGAAATCGCAAGATATGCATCGATTGTTGACCAGAAAGATTTCAGAAAACAAATTATCTTGAATTTATTACAGGAAAAGAATTTTGATATGCATTCATTACAAATGATTGTTGGTCGTGGCGGCATGCTTAAACCCATTCCCGGCGGTACTTATGCAATCAGTGATGAACTGCTTGAGGATTTGAAGATTGGTAAACAGGGACAGCACGCTTCTAACCTGGGCGGAATTCTTGCTAGAGAAATCGGCGATTCCATCGGCGTTCCTTCCTATATTGTGGATCCCGTAGTTGTTGATGAATTGATACCCATCTCCCGCTATTCCGGCGTACCGGAGCTTCCTCGCACCAGTGTATTCCATGCTTTGAATCAAAAAGCAGTGGCAAAACGTTTTGCCAAAGAAAAAGGTGTCGCTTACGATTCTTTGAATCTGATTGTTGTTCATATGGGCGGCGGTGTTTCTGTCGGTGCTCATGAAAAAGGAAAAGTAATTGATGTATTTAATGCTTTGGACGGCGACGGTGCTTTTTCACCCGAACGTGCAGGAGCAGTTCCGTCTGGTGCTTTAATCAAGATGTGCTTTTCCGGAAAATATACACAGCAGGAAGTTTATAAGAAAATCGTTGGCAATGGCGGTTTCAATGCTTATGTTGGCACCAACGATATGCGTGAAGTGGAAAAGATGATTGAAAACGGTGATACAAGAGCAGCTGAAATTCGCGCCGCTTTCATTATGCAGGTTTCCAAGAATATCGGTTCTATGGCTTGTGTTTTAAATGGAAAAGTTGACCAGATTATCATTACCGGCGGTATTGCATATAACAAAAATGTTGTTGCCGGTATCACTGAAAGAGTTGGCTTTATCGCACCGATTACCGCATATCCCGGTGAAGATGAATTACTCGCACTGGTACAAGGTGGATTACGTGTACTGAATGGCGAGGAAAAAGCTTTAGCATACTAATGTCGATCGTGTGCCGACCTTGCAAATAGTAGGAACATTGGAAATATTTCCAGTCTTCCGGTTAACATAATAAACGATAAGAATACTTGCGTCCAATCAGAATAGACACTGAAATTGGCCATGGGGCCAACCAAATGAAGTCCCGGTCCAATATTATTAAAGCAGGATAAAACTGCCGTAATATTTGTGGTTAAATTATATCCATCCAACGAAACAATCAATGTAAAAACACAAACTAATATCAAATACGCTGCTGCATAAATTCTGGTTGAACTCAGGGTCTTCTTATCAACAGGTTTTCCGTTTAAACGAACGGTTACCACTGCTTTAGGGTTAATAATCTGCCTAATTTCGGAGATAAAGGACTTAACCAGAATAATAACTCTGGACACCTTCATACCACCGCCGGTAGAACCTGCGCAAGCACCAATAATCATCAGTAACACAATGGTATGTTTAGAAAACTCCGGCCAAAACTCATAATCTACTGTAGCAAAACCTGTGGTTGTGATAATACTGGACACTTGGAAAAAAGCATCTCTGAAAGCCCTGCCAATATTGCCTGCGAAACTGATTGTATTTACCGCGATTGCTACTGTAGATAGTAATACAATCGACAAATATACTTGCGTTTCTTCTGCAGTAAATGCTTCCTTAAATTTCTTCATCAACAATAAGTGATAGATATTGAAATTAATACCAAACAAAAGCATTCCAATTCCTAAAATAATTTCTATTGCCAGACTTTTATATCCTGCAATTCCTACGCTGGAAATAGTAAATCCACCTGTACCGGCGGTTCCAAAAGCAACGCAAAAGCTGTCAAAGACCGGCATTCCTGCAATCATTAACGCAATAATCAAAATAGCTGTCATCACTGTGTAAATGCCATACAAAATCATTGAAGTGGTTCGCATTCTGGGCACCAGTTTTCCTGCTGTAGGTCCCGGTACTTCTGCCCTTACCAGATGCATGGAATTGTCGTTTTCCATGGGCATAACCATCAATACAAAAACTAACACACCCATACCGCCAATCCAATGGGTAAAACTTCTCCAAAATAACACGCCATGCCCCAGTTCCTCAGGTTTGGCCAAAACAGATGCTCCTGTCGTTGTAAATCCGGATACTATTTCAAACAAAGCATTCCAGTAGGAATCAAAACCTCCTCCCAAATAAAGCGGAAGTGCTCCAATCAACGAAATAATAATCCAAGCAGCTGCTACAATAAAATAGCCATCTCTGCTACTCATCCTGCTTTCCGACTGCTTAATAAAATTAAAAAGTAATCCTACTACAACAGCAGGAATAATCGTGCACAAAAAGGCTCCTGCATCTCCATCCTGATAGAATAGAGATACCAGCAGTGCGGGAATCATCAACACTGCCTCTGTTAATATGATTTTTCCAATAATACTAATAATTTTCCTTCTATTCATATCCGTTAGCGCCTCTCAAAATTTACTCTGCAAAAATATCTTCAAGACGTGCAATCTGTCTATTAATTGTTGCAATCAGCGCCGTATCTCCCGGCATCAGCATGTCATCGCCTCGGGGAATAATGGTCTTGGTATCCCGAATAATACAACCCAAAAGAATATCTCTTTTCAACTTTAACTCTTTCAAAGGAATATTTAAATTTTTATCATTCACATCGATTTTAAATTCAATAAACTCAATTTTGCCATCCATTAATCGATACAAAGATTCTACCGCATCATTATCTTCCGCATTCAAAAGCGAACGACTATAACCGAGAATTCTGTCTGCCGCTACATCCTCTCTGGATACTGTGCAAATTTTCGTTCCTGCAAGCAACACCTTCAATCTTGACTTGGCATTGATTCTAGAAACAATCTTACTGATTTTCCGCGATTCTGCATACATAGAAGCAATTAAATTATACTCGTCGTTATTTGTTAAGGTAATAAATGCATCTGTATTTGCAATATCCGCATCTGACATAGCGTCAAAATACGTAAGTGCATCATCACACATAACTGCTACTCCGGGGACACTTTCCGACATTTTCTGTGCATATTCCGGATTTTTCTCAATGACTGTAACATGGGCGCCCTGCCTAAGCAACACTTCTGCCAAATAGTAAGAAATTCTTCCACCCCCGGCAATCAGTACCGTCTGCAGTGGTTTCACCGGCACGCCTAGTTTTTTAAAGGATTTTCGGAATTCTTCTGCTGCACCTGTCAAATAAAGTATATCATCTGCCTCGATGACTGTATTTCCTTTTGGTACAAAAGCTTCTCCATTTCTGACAACTGCACAAATCAGCAAATTAATTCCCATGCTCTGTGTGATTTCTATTAAGTGCTTGCCATTCAGTGGTGAATTGCTACCAACTGTCATTTCTACAAGTTCAGCCCTGCCACCTGCGAAAACTTCCACACGTGTTGCTAACGGGAAACGCAACAACCTATATATTTCCATTGCTGTTGCCATTTCCGGATTAATGATCATAGTAAGACCCATTTTATCTTTGTAAAAGCGATTTTGCCGTGCGTAATCTATATCTCTGATACGGGCAATAGTATGCTTTGCACCCAACATATGTGCCGTCATACAACTCAAAATATTTAATTCATCTGAATCTGTCACCGAAATAAAAATATCTGCAGCTTGTGCGCCAACTTCTTTTAAAGTGCCGTAGGAAGCACCATTTCCTTGAAAGCAAATGACATCCACTGTATTGCCCATATTGTTGACAACACTTTCTTCTCTGTCTATCATGGTAATCTCATATCCGTCATGTGACAGTTGCACCACAAGATTTCGCCCTATTTCTCCGCCACCTACAATGAATATTTTCATATTCTTACTGTTGTTCACGTTTCGTTACCTCGCTCATAAAATATTGTTATTATGATAATTTTCTTATTCATTATTCAATGCATACATTATAGCCTAAGTTGCCATTAGTTGCTACCCTATTTTAAAAGAAAAAGAGGTCTTCGAATTTCTTGTCTAACGCAATACATAAAATGAGTGCCAGCTTGGCTGTTGGGTTGAATTGCCCTGTTTCTATGGAGCTGATTGTGTTTCTGGATACACCAACCATTTCAGCCAGCTGAGCCTGCGAAAGATTCTGCTGTGCTCTGATTTCTTTAATATGATTCTTTAAAACCAATTGATTATCCATAGTTTGCTCACTCCCACTGTTTCTACTATTCATCACTCGGTGCTTTATCACCTGATGCTTAGTCACTCGGTGCTTACCTAGTGCTTAATCACCTAGTGCTTAGTCGCTTAGTCTACGAAATAGCGATCAAGTCTAAAATGTGTCCCCAGGATGCCAAAATAGTCATCAGTGTATAAATGCTTGCTACGAATATTTCGTGTTTTCTTTTTAACTTAATTGCCTTATAAATAAAACTGGTTGCTGCTATGGAGAAGATGACTGCATACAAGCCATAATTTCTGCCACCACCTGCCAAAATTTGAACAATAAAGAAAAGTGTTGCAATAATAGCACCCGTTATTGCACCATAGCTGCTCCCTTTCAGTAATACCTCCTGTTCATACAAATCCTGCTCTTTATTCTCTTTCCTACTTTGCTCTAAAATTTGTTCTCTGTCCATAATATAGTCCTCACTTTCATTCATTTGATACGCAACTTGCTTAATAAGCCTCTTAGGCTATTCTTAATCCTCATCCTATGGCTCATCCTAGGCATCTTCCTAAGACCCATCTTCCTAAGGCTCATCCTAAGGCTCATCCTAAGCCCCATCTTCATATGTTAATCGTTCTTCAAGTTTGCCAAGTATACTTGTCATCGCTAGAATACCACTGCCAAGTAAACTTGTCAAGTAGTTTTAGATTGGTTTTAGGCTGGTTTGAGGTTGGTTTTAGGCTGGTTTTGGGTCTATATACGGATGCAATCCACCTTTATCTAAATTTCATCCGTATATCTGTAGGAAGTATTTGCGCAATAAATTGGATAAGAACATAATACGTATTTAATCACACTTAGGCATAATCTATCCGTAAATCTGCTGGAGCCAATCATTACAGAACAGTGTCAATATATCTGCTTACGTATGAATACCTGCTTTTGCCTATTGTATCCGTATTTGAGAGAAAATAGGTATTTGAAACAAGCTAGCTTTAGGTTGTTTTACGGATATGAAACTGCTTCCATCTAATTTCATCCGTATTTTCATCCAAAAAAGAAATATAAGTTAACTTGACTCATTCACATAATAACTCAACGTGACACAAACTAATTATCATGGTACAAACTATTTAATCAACCGAACAAATTTCTTCTTGCCAATTTGGACAGTATCTCCGCAGCAAAGGACTCTATCAAGTTCTTCGACTTCCAGCTTTTCGCCTTCTATACGGATTCCTCCTTGTTTCAGCAATCTCATAAATTCATTTCTGCTTGTTACTAATCCTTCACTAACTAACAGTGGAATAATATCTTTTAACAAATCCGCATTATCATCAATGACCAGCTCCGGTACCTGATCCGGAACCGCCTTGTTTGTGAACGCTTGCTCAAAAAACGCTTCAGCTTGCTTTGTTGCTTCTTCTCCTTGGTATAATGTAGTAATAATTCTTGCTAAAATCAGTTTGCAATCTCTCGGATTTTTACCTTCATTCAATTCTTGTTGTATTTGACAAATGATATCCGGATGTTCGTCTGTTACCAGCTCAAAGTACGAAATAATCAGTTCATCCGGCACCTCCATGACTTTTTTAAACATCACATTCGCCGGCTCATTTACACCAATGTAGTTTCCTAAACTCTTGCTCATTTTCTCTACACCGTCAAGTCCCGCTAAAATAGGCATAAACAATGCTATCTGTGGTTCCTGTCCTAATGCTTTTTGCAAGTTTCGTCCCATGAGTACATTAAAAGTCTGATCCGTTCCACCCAGTTCGATATCTGCATGAATATGCACAGAGTCATATGCTTGCATCAGCGGATAAAAGAATTCATGCAGTCCAATTGGCTGCTGGTTATTGTAACGATTCTGAAAATCATCTCGTTCCAGCATTCTAGCCACTGTCACAGTCTGTGCCAAACGAATAACATCTTCAAAGTTCAATTTTGAAAGCCATTGACTGTTGAATTTTACTTCGGTTTTATTCCGATCCAGCACCTTGAAAATCTGTTCACAGTAGGTCTTGGCATTTTCTACCACCTGTTCTTCAGATAAAGCCGCTCTAGTCTTGCTTTTTCCGGTAGGGTCGCCAATTTTTCCTGTGAAATCTCCTATTACAATAACAGCCGTGTGACCCAAATCTTGCATTTGTCTGACTTTTCTAAGTACCACTGTATGACCTAAATGAATATCCGGTGCCGACGGATCCAGACCCAATTTAATAACAAGTGGTTTTCCTGTTTCACTTGATTTTACAAGCTTTTGTAAAAGCTCTTTCTCATCAATGATAGACAAAGCTCCCTTCATAATGATTCTTAATTGTTCTTCTGGTGTCATCATTTTCCTCTCCTCCTTTAAATTCCATGAATGATTTCCTGCATTCTCGCACGGCATCTTCTTTGCTCATTGCTCTCACCCATGCAAAATACATGCATGGGTGTCGCGGCATTCGTCAAATGGCTGCCTGTGCAAGCACGGCATCCATTTGACTCATTGCTCGCGCAAAAAGCCCGTCCTCTTGATTACTCAAAAGGACGGGCATATTCCCGTGTTACCACCTTTTTTTATAAACAGCTCACACTGTTTACCTCAGTAGGTACGGTACAAATTCATTACTTGCACGATACCCTGACACGCAATACGGGGTGTCCTCCCGTCGCAGCCTACTTGATTACCTTTCGGTGCGCAGCTCCAAGATGTATTCACAACCACTATCCATGCGCCTCTCATCAACCGGCAACTTTCTGTTTGTATTCATGGGTGTTACTCTTTCTTATCATCGCTTTTGTTTCGGTATTTAATTTCATTTAACTAACTATCTTATTTAATATCGGATTTTAGCAGATACATGTAATCCTGTCAAGCACTCTTTTTTCAATTACTGTCTTACTTTAATGTGAACCTCGCGCAGCTGTTGTTCTGTTACTTCGTTTGGTGCGCCACACATTAAATCCTGTGCCGTTCCGCTCATAGGGAAAGGAATGACTTCTCTGATATTTTCCTCATTGCGCAGCAACATAATCATACGGTCTACACCAGGTGCCATGCCTGCATGTGGAGGTGCCCCAAACTGGAATGCATTGTATAAAGCTCCAAATTTCTGCTTTAAGACTTCCTCATCATACCCTGCTATTTCAAACGCTTTTACCATAATATCCAAGTTGTGATTTCGTACTGCACCGGAAGATAATTCCACACCATTGCATACAATGTCATACTGGTATGCCAAAATTTCCAGCGGATCCTTGGTGTTAAGTGCCTCTAAACCACCTTGCGGCATGGAGAAAGGATTGTGTGTAAATCCAACCTTGTGTGTTTCCTCATCTTTTTCAAACATGGGGAAATCATTTACGAAGCAAAAACGATATGCATTCTTTTCGCAAATATCCAGTCTTTTTCCTAATTCGTTTCGAATCTGACCTGCATAGCTTGCAGCATGTGCTTCCTTATCGGCGATAAAGAAGATTGTATCTTCTGCTTTGAGTCCTGCCAATTCCTGTAATTCCGTCTTCATATCATCGGGAATGAATTTATCAATGGGTCCCTTGTAGGACATATCTTCCTGTACTTCCAGGTATCCCAATCCACCCATGCCGATTTCCGTAGCAAATTTAAGCATCTTCTCATGGAAGCCCTTGGACATATGGCCTTGTATGGTAATGGCACGAACGGTTTTATTCTGAAAAGGCTTAAATGTACATCTGTTAAAGAATTCGGATAAATCAATAATTCTCAAAGGATTTCTTAAATCCGGCTTATCTGAACCAAACTCCAACATTGCTTGTTTGTAGCTGATTACAGGATAAGGTGCCTGCGTTACCTCAAATCCTTCCGGTGCAAACTTCTCAAAAGTAGCTGTCAAAACTTCTTCACCTGCACGGAAAACATCTTCCTGTGTCGCAAAACTCATTTCAAAATCCAGCTGATAAAATTCGCCGGGAGAACGATCTGCTCTTGCGTCCTCATCGCGGAAACAAGGTGCAATCTGAAAATACTTATCCACACCAGAAACCATCAGCAACTGTTTGTATTGCTGTGGTGCCTGAGGAAGTGCATAGAATTTGCCCTTGTAATGTCTGGACGGCACAATATAATCTCTTGCACCTTCCGGTGAAGATGCACAAAGAATAGGAGTCTGAATCTCCATGAATCCCATGTCTGTCATTTTTTCACGCAGGAATTTAATAACATTGGAACGGAAAATCATATTGTCCATGACTTTCTTATTTCTTAAATCCAAAAAGCGATATTTCAAACGCAAATCCTCACGGATTTCTTTTGAAGAAGTAACTTCAAATGGAAGCTGACGATATACTTTTCCTAAAACTTCAACGCTGTGAGCCTCCAGTTCAATAGTACCTGTCGGGATTTTAGGATTGTAAGTTTCTTCATCTCTCTTCTCGATTTGTCCCTGAATACTAATACAATCTTCCTTATTAATTCCTTTTAAAAGTGTTGTATCACGCATAACAATCTGCAACACACCGTACATATCACGTAAATCAATAAAAGATACACCTCCATGGTCACGGATGTTTTCCACCCAGCCTGCTACCTTTAATACTTGACCAATATCACCTTCGCTAATCTGATTCAGGGTTCTCTCCCTGTAAATTGTTGACATTTCCATGATTTTTCTTCCCTTTCTGCGTTTGCCTGTTGATACAAGCACAACGTCCACCTTGCTCATTACTTACATAATCATAACTACCGGCTCAGCCGGTAGTTTGCTCTGCCCCTATAAGGGGCTTGTA
>CAZNAP010000022.1:0-31626 GCA_964571145.1 uncultured Lachnospiraceae bacterium
TGCTTGAAATAATAAAGTGAATATTGCTTGAAATAATAAAGTGAATACTGCTTGAAATAATGAAATAAATATTGCTTAAAATAAAAAAAGTGAATATTGATTAGAAATAATGTTGATGGGACAATATGCTTTCAAAGGGGAATGGTGATTTATGCCAAGGAAAATACTTATTGTTGATGATAATGAAATGAACCGCGCGATATTGCAGCAAATGCTAAAAGAGGATTATGAAACTCTGCTAGCAGGCGACGGTCAGCAAGCCATGGAAATTTTAAACGTGGAAGCTGACGCAATATCGGCGGTTCTTCTCGATTTAATGATGCCGGTCATGGACGGCTATGAAGTCTTGGCGGCCATGCGCAGCTCACAACGCTTGGCGCAGATACCGGTTATCGTAGCAACTATTGCTGATGAAAATGACGCGGAACTGCGCGCGTTAAGTCTTGGAGCCAATGACTTCGAATTAAAACCATATAAAAAGAATATTTTATTAAAGCGGCTTGCGAATCTGATACATATGCGGGAAACAGCCGCTATTATTAACACCATCAAGAAGGATTCTTTAACAGGACTCTTAAGTCAAAATGCATTTTATGATCAGGTCACAGAACTGACATCCACACAGGAGCCGGGCTATTATGTGATGGCTTGCTTTGACGTAATCAATTTTAAAATTATCAATGATAAATATGGAAATGTACAGGGCGATGCAGTCCTGAAAAGAATTGCACAAATTTTCACAGAAACCTTTGATCCCATAGGTGCTATTTGCTGTCGTATTATGGCAGATCATTTTGCAGTTCTTTATCCCAGAAAATACAGCGGAACTGAATACCTAAAAGCAGTCAATCATATGGAAGCAGAACTTGGTGGTTCCATGCGATTTATTTCTTGCCGTGTTGGCAGGTACATTGTGGATGATATAGGAATTTCCCCCAGTGCCATGTACGACAGAGCAGCGTTGGCTAAAACTTCCCTGAAAGGAAGCTATGGAGTGTTGATTGCCGATTATGAAGAAACCATGCGTCTGCATTTACTGCATGAAGAGGAAATTGTCGGTGAGATGAGTGACGCCTTGGAATCCGGGCAGTTTGAACCCTGGTTTCAGCCTCAGTATAATCATGCAACAGGTGCCTTAATTGGAGCAGAGGTCCTGGTACGCTGGAACCATCCTAAAAAGGGGATTATGTTTCCCAATACGTTTATTTCGGTGTTGGAGAAGACCGGACTTATCTATCAGATGGATAAATATATGTGGCGAACAATTTGCCAACAGTTACGTCAATGGATTGATCAAGGTTTAGACCCGCTACCGATTTCTGTCAATATTTCGCAGTATGATACGCTGCATCCGGAAATAGTAGATGTGATTGATTCTTTGATTCATGAATATGAGATACCGGCTCACTTGCTCCGATTGGAAATAACGGAAGCCGCTTTTTTTAATGCGTCCGAACAGATTCTGGAAACAGTCAGCGAATTTGGGAAAAGAGGTTTTACCGTAGTAATTGATGATTTCGGCGGTGAGTATTCTTCCCTAAATACACTAAAAGATGTACCGGCTCAGATTATCAAATTAGACATGAGCTTTCTGGAAGGGGAACTGAATTCCAAACGTGGTGGCAATATCATTGAGTCCTTAGTTCGCATGATTAAGTGGCTTGGAATGTCCATTATTGCTGAAGGTGTTGAAACAAAGAATCAGGCAGACTATTTGGAATCAATAGGTTGTTACTATTTACAGGGCTACCTGTATGCGAAGCCCATGCCTGCAAGTGAATATGAAGAACTTGCCAGGAATTCAGGAAAAGAAGAGAAGATGGCAGCTTTGGAAACTGTGGAATTTCTGGATAATAATGCTTTTTGGAATCCGGATTCTATGGATACCCTCATATTTAACTCATTGGTAGGCGGTGCCTGTGTATTCGAATATCATAAGGGGAAAATCGAATTACTGCGTGCTTCCAGAAAATATGCACAAATTATGGGCAACGTGGGCATGACCACAGAAGAAGCACTGGGACTTAACTGGATTGAGCATTTAGGTGAAGCAGATATTAAAGGATTAGAGGATGCAATTCAGTATTCTATTGAAACCAAAGATGATGTGGCCGCTGAATTCACCTTTTTGAATTTACCGGGATGTCAGCCTAAGACTTATTTACGTTCTATGTTACGAGTTATCGCTGTAGTAGGAGAACGATATCTAATTTATTGCTCTAATGAGAATATAACCAAAGAGCGGGAAGCAACTGAACAAATCAAAGAACTAAATGATAATCTCATGACGTTGATGAATGATGCGCCGGGCGGGTATGTGCGACTAATCGTAACAGCTAAGGGAACGGCGGTCGTGGATTATGTGAATGACAGTTTTTGTACGATGCTGGACATGACACAGGAAGAACTACGTGCTGATTACTGGGAAAATGTGATGTTGTTACTGCATCCGGATGATGTCATTATTATGACAAATGCAATAAAAGAAGCATTTGTATCAAAAGGAAAAACAAGTTGTAAGTATAGAATTAAACATAAAAATGGGGACTATATTTGGGTACAGATGTACGGACGCCTGACACAAAATGAAGAAGGTACTTCTTTCCTCAATATTTATTATTCGGATTTGACAGAAAGTGAAAAGCGAGAAATTTCATTCCGTGATACCATGCCGCATTTATTAAAAGCGATTATGGCATCTTCTACTGACCTTGCTTTTGCTAAAGATAAAGATTTTAGGTATATGTGTTGCAGTGAAGTATTTGCCCGTTTCGCAGGACAGGAAACAGAAGCAGATGTAATAAGAAAGACTGATTTTGATTTGTTTGATCAAAAAACCGCTGAACAATTCCGTCGCGATGACGAAATGTTGTTTACAGAGGGAATCAGCCTGATTGATAAGGAAGAACCGATTCCTTCCGATGACGGAATTACACACTATTCTTTGACTTCCAAGTATATTCTCAGAGATACCCTGGGGGATATTGTAGGACTCTATGGTGTTGGAAGAGATATTACAGAAAGCAAGAATTCTTATGCCCAGTTGAAGCTTCTTACTGACAGCATTCCCGGTGGTATTGCTACTTATGTTACCACAGGCAAGAGTATTAAGAAAATTTATTATAATGACGGCTATTGTCGATTGCTTGGTTTTTCCGAAGGAGAACATGACAAGGCAGTAGCACTGGAACCTATGAGCACTATCTTTGAAGAAGATATTCCGCAGTTGGTGTCTCAGATTGAAACTCTAAAAATGGATAATATACCTATTGACTGTACCTTCCGTATTCATTCTTATGGAAACGAAACGGATTATAAATGGGTCAATATGAAAGGAATTCTGTTTGAGAAACATGAGGAAACCTATACCATTAATGCGGTTCTATATGATGTGACCAAATCCAAGATGGAAGAAGAAGCGGCACGTATTCACGAAGAAGAGCTGAAACTTGCTATGTCGCAGTTAGGCAAGGACATTGGTGAATATGATGTGACAAAACGTATCTTAACTATGCCTGCTTCTTATACCAAATTATATAATATGCCACATAGAGTGGAGAATATGCCTACGAGTCTAAAATATGCTGGGATTATGTCAGATGAAACGTTTTTAGAGTGGTGCAATTTTTACGAATCCATTCATCAGGGGAATGAAAAGGGTAGTATTGAAATTCGCTTGAATCATACGGACCAAAGTGAGCATTGGGAACGTATTGATTTTATGACGATTTTCAATGAAGATAAACAACCCGTTAAAGCATTGATTATCGCTGATGATATAACAGAGCAGAAAAAAATATTTGAGCTGGAACATAACAGACCTTCCTTGGGAGAATCCAATTTACTGGTGCATGCGCTGTTTAATCTGACGCAGAAGAAGACCATTGAATATTTTTATAAAAATGGAGAACCAGTGCCACGTGCAGAACAGATTGTTTTTATAGATGGATTGAAAACGTATGATGCTTTACTCATAGATGATGAGGAACGCCAGCATTTTAGTGAATTACATGATATTCCAAAACTGCTTGCCATGTATAAAGCTGGAGAAACAGAAGCATCGATTGAATACCGAAGAAGATTATCTGATGGTGAAGCGATTTGGGTCAGAAATATTTTGCGATTAATGCAGGAACCCGGTGGCAGTGATATATTGCTTTTTGAATATTGCTATAATATCGAAAATGAAAAGACTATGGAAATTCTTTATGAATTTTTGGTGGATGAAAATTATGATTATTTGGCATGTATCAAAGCCAACAGCCGTAATTATACCATCTTTTCCAATAATGAAATGACTAAAGGTGGCGATGATTTTAATGAAAGAGTGAAAAGAATTGCGCAGCAATCAGCTCATCCGGAAGATTATCAACTGGTTATGAAAAACTTAATTGTGGAGAGAATGATGGTGAATTTGGAAAAGAGGGACCGTCATCAGATTACATGGAGACAGGTACAACCGGATAAGAGTATTCGCTTTAAGCGTTCCACACAGTTCTATTTGGATAAAGAAAGAGAAATTATCGTTGTTACAAGAGAAGATATCACCGAATTGATGATGATTGAAAATGAAAAACAAGAGATTCTGGAAAACGCGTTGGAAACGGCAGAGAAAGCCAATAAAGCCAAATCGGAATTTTTATCCAGAATGAGCCATGATATCAGAACCCCTATGAATGCAATTATAGGTTTGGTTGGTTTGGCCAGAAAGGAGCAAGACCCGAAGCAAGTGCAAGAATATCTGACAAGTGTCAGTTCGTCCAGTCAATTCCTACTTGGCTTGATTAATGATGTACTGGATTTGAGTAAAATCGAAAGTGGCAAGATTGAACTCAATGAGAAGCCCTATGCGTTGGAAGAGTTAAAGCGTAACGTTGAAACCGTCATCAGTCCGTTAATGGAAGATAAAAATATCCATTTTACAATTGATTTATGTGATGATATTAAACTTGTCGTTGTAGATCGATTGCGTTATACACAGATTCTAATGAATCTGCTTTCCAATGCTGCCAAGTATACCAAACAGAATGGGAAGGTAGATTTCGTAATCGAACATTTACCTGGTCGCGATGGCAAAATTTGTTTGCGTCATACGGTACGAGATAATGGAATCGGTATGAGTAAGGAATTTCTGAAGGTTATTTTCTCACCTTTTGAAAGAGCCAAGGATGAGGCAATTACAGAATTACAGGGTTCAGGACTGGGTCTAGCCATCGTGCGAAATTTGGTGGAATCCATGGGTGGTACCATCAGTGTGGAAAGCAAGCCAGATCAGGGTTCTGAATTTGTAGTGGATTTATTTGTGAAAGAAGCCAGTCAGGTGGATTTTGAAAATCTGAATATGATGATGGACGAGTCAAAAATCATCAATTTAAGAATTTTGTTGGTAGAGGATAATGAAATCAATACATTGGTTGCAACTAAAATGCTGGAGCCAATCAATAGTCTGATTACGGTAGCAAATAATGGTTTGGAAGCAGTGAATATATTTGCAGAATCCAAAATAGGAGAGTATGATTTGATTTTAATGGATGTCAGAATGCCTGTTATGGACGGACTTGAGGCAACAAAAAAAATACGTGCATTGAAACGTAGAGATGCACAGAGTATTCCAATCATTGCCATGACGGCAGATGCTTTTTCAGAAGATCGTGAAAAAACAAGTGATGCCGGCATGAATGCACATATAACCAAACCATTGGAACCCAAGGTACTTTACAAAACCATATCCGATACCATGCAAATGACAGACTAGTATCGAGTGATTAGGCTGGCTCAATTATCTGGAAGCGTTAATCAGTTCCTGAATTTGTGTTTTAACTTCTTCGTTGGTTTCTTTAGATAAGACATGACGTACATGAGTCATCATATAAGCAGTATTGATTACAAGAGCAGCCTTGCATGCTGCCAGTTTGATCGTTGCATCTGAATCTTCCAGACAATGTGCGATTGTATTGCAGGCAGCCTCGTCATTAATGGTTGCCAGTGCTTCCAGACAACAGGTGGTAACGTTGGGATCAGACGATTTTGTCATGATTTTAATGATAGCGTCAGACTTTCTCTTGTCAGCCAGTTTTTGAATTTTTGCAGATTCTTTGATTTCACTCATAGTAATACCTCCGATTTAAAATAAATTATGTTAGATTAGATTAATTTCTTACCAATAAACAGTATAGCACATTATTTTTGCGAATCGGGTTTTTTAAGAAAATTTTTATAGAAAAGTTCCGAAAAATCGGATATTTCTGACAACTATTTACGAAATGACATTTTTTTTGACAAAAAGATAGTGAAACATGTTGTGGTTAAGGATAGCGGAATTGGAATGAGTGAAGCGTTCCTGCCCCATGCCTTTGAAAGTTTTAAACAAGAGTATCGCAAGGGTATTTCCGAGAAGAATCAGGGAACCGGTTTGGGATTAGCCATTGTTAAGGCATTGGTTACCATGATGGATGGAACAATAACGGTTGAAAGTAAAATCGGAGTAGGCACTACCTTTACGGTGGATATACCGGTTGTGAAGCTACCACCTTTGATTGCTTCTGCAGCAGATAAACAGATTGATGATGAAATATTGGAGGGATTACACATTCTTCTCTGTGAGGATAATGAAATTAATACAGAAATAGCTCTGGCACTGTTAGAGAAAAAGGCTTGTGTCATTGATTGTGCAGAGGACGGTCTGGAAGGAGTGAATCTTTTTAAGCAATCTGAGGTTGGCTATTATGATTTAGTTCTCATGGATATTCGAATGCCTGTCATGAACGGTTTAGAGGCGTCCAAGGAAATTCGAAAACTGAATAGAGCGGATGCAAAAACCATTCCGATTATTGCAATGACAGCCGATGCGTTTAATGCAGATAAGAAGATTTCTCGTGAGGCAGGAATGAACGCACATCTTTCCAAACCAATTGAACCAACACTGCTATATCGTACCATGGTTGACTTAATAAAAAAATCGCAGAATCTTAAATAACTACTTGTACTTTTATGCGTGAGTAAATATAATAAGAATGTCAGATGCACAATGCCCAGGCGGAATGGAGAAACAACAAGATGAAAGAACTAAAAGACTACGTTCGAAGTATTAAAGACTTTCCAGAAGAAGGAATTATTTTTCGTGATGTTACCAGCATTTTGCAGGATGCAGAGGGCCTGCAGCTTGCCATTGACCAAATGAAAGCATTCCTTGAAGGAGTTGACTTTGATGTGATTGTTGGAGCTGAATCCAGAGGCTTTATTTTCGGAGTTCCGATTGCGTATGCGCTTCATAAAGCATTTGTTCCTGTACGAAAGGCCGGAAAGCTACCTTTGGAGACAATTTCCAGAGAGTATGATTTGGAGTACGGGAGTGCGAAAATTGAAATGCATCGGGATGCAATTAAGCCGGGGCAGAAAGTAGTTGTAGTCGATGATTTAATCGCAACGGGCGGAACCATTGAAGCCAGTATCAAGATGATTGAGGAATTGGGCGGAGAAGTAGTGAAGGTCATTTTCTTAATGGAACTTGCAGGCTTGAAGGGAAGAGAGCGATTAAAGGGGTACGATGTCAGCAGTGCATTAATTTATGAAGGAAAATAAACAAAAAACATGAGAGAAGGGAAGGTAGTAAAATGTTAGAAAAGTTTTTCAAGTTAAAAGAAAACAACACTAATGTAAAAACCGAAGTAATTGGTGGTATTACGACATTTATGACAATGGCGTACATACTGGCAGTAAACCCTAACCTGTTATCAGCAGCAGGCATGGATCCTCAGGCAGTTTTAATTGCAACTGCATTGGCATCCTTCGTGGGTACTATCTTAATGGCATTATTAGCAAATTATCCGTTTGCACTTGCACCGGGTATGGGACTCAATGCTTATTTTGCTTTTACGGTATGCGGAGCTATGGGCTATTCCTGGCAGATTGCTCTGGCAGCAGTTTTTGTTGAAGGTCTTATCTTTATTGTATTGTCCTTAACCAATGTACGTGAGGCTATTTTCAACGCAATTCCATTAACCCTGAAGAAAGGTGTGAGCGTTGGTATTGGTTTGTTTATTGCTTTTATCGGATTACAGGGCGCTAAACTTGTAGTAGCTAATTCCGCTACACTTGTATCCTACGTAAGCTTTAAGGACAACTTTAATACAATGGGTATTTGTGCATTACTTGCTTTAATCGGTTTGTTTATTACAGCTATCTTGTATGTTAAGAAAGTAAAAGGCGCAATCCTGATTGGTATTTTGGCAACTTGGATTCTTGGTATGATTTGTCAGGCACTTGGTATTTATGTGATTGATATTGAGGGTGGTTTCTACTCACTGTATCCTACATTTGCATGGCCTGATTTATCTACATTCTCCTTAACCTTCGGACAGGTATTTAAAGCGGACTTCAACGGCGTAAGCATCATCAACTTTATCGTAGTTGTATTTGCGTTCTTGTTTGTAGATATTTTTGATACACTTGGAACCTTAATTGGTGTAGCTACTAAAGCAGATATGCTGGATGAAAAGGGTAAACTGCCCAGAATTAAACCTGCATTATTATCTGATGCAATTGCAACCAGTGTAGGTGCCGTATTCGGAACTTCCACAACAACTACTTATGTAGAGAGTTCAGCCGGTGTTGCTGCCGGAGCTAAGACGGGTCTTGCATCTATTGTGACAGGTTTATTATTCCTGGTAGCAATTATATTCTCCCCGATTTTCTGTGCAATCCCCGGATTTGCTACAGCTCCTGCTTTGATTTTTGTTGGTTTCTTAATGATTACAGCAGTTGTTGATATTGACTTTAAGGATTTGACAGAAGCCATTCCTTCTTACCTTTGCCTGCTTTGCATGCCTTTAATGTACAGTATCTCAGAAGGTATCGCAGTTGGTGTTATTTCTTATGTAGTAATCAACCTTGTATGTGGTAAGGCTAAGAAGATTACACCGCTGATGTATGTACTGGCAGTATTGTTTGTCTGCAAGTATATCTTCCTGTAGTTTTTAAACCGTATAAAATTGATTTGAAACAGCAAGGGGTCGTCTGGATGACGGCCCCTTTTCTAAAAAGGTGGAAATTATTTTATGAAGGCAACCGTATTAATCGACAATATTTCTAATAATGAATTAGTAAAAGAATGGGGATTGTGCATTTGGATTGAATATGGGGACAAGAAGATATTGCTGGATACCGGAGGTTCCGGAAAGTTTTTGGAGAATGCTAAAATGCTTGGTATTGATATAGGAAAAGCGGATTTTGGCGTATTGTCACATGCGCATTATGATCATGCTGACGGAATGGAAACTTTTTTTGAAGCCAATAAAATAGCTCCCTTCTATTTAAGAGAGGGAAGTCAGGAAAATTGTTATTCCAAGCATCTGTTTGTTAAGAAATATATTGGTATACACAAGGGCACACTAGAGAAATATTCTGGCAGAATCCAATATGCCAAGGGTGATTTGGAGTTGTGTGAAGGGATGTATTTGATGCCGCATAAGAGTCAGGGCTTAGCGGCTAAGGGGAAGAAAGCTGGTATGTACAGGCTCATTGAGGGTAAGTATAGAGCGGATGATTTCTCACATGAACAGAGTCTGGTTTTTCGAACAGAGCAAGGACTGGTTATTTTTAACAGCTGTTCTCACGGGGGAGCTGATACGATTATTAAAGAAGTAGAAGAGACTTTTCCGGGAGAATCTATTTGCGCATTAATCGGGGGATTTCATTTATTTATGAGTTCAGAATCGAAGGTGAGAGAATTAGCGAATGGCATCAGACAAACCGGAATCGAAGCGCTCTATACCGGTCATTGTACGGGGCAAAAAGCTTTTGCTATTTTAGCAGAGGAACTGCCGGGAATAGTGCATCAATTGTACACCGGACTGGTAATAGAATTTTAACCGACAAGCACAGAGTGACTAGATTCACAGAGAAGGTGAAGCTAAAAAGTAAGGATGCCCAGGTGCTCCAGTAGAATCTTCAACCCCATAAGAACCAGTATGAGACCGCCTGCAAATTCCGCTTTTGATTTGAATTTTAAACCAAAAAGATTGCCGATTTTGATGCCAATACCGGATAAAATAAAGGTAATTACACCAATAAAGGAAACGGCTGCTAAAATATTTACATCCGGCAGGAGTGCGAAGGTGACACCAACAGCCAAAGCATCAATGCTGGTAGCGATAGCCAGTAAAAGCATAGTTTTAAAAGCGAAAGAGCTACTAGAAGCATCGCAGCTGTCTTTGGACATGGCTTCATGTATCATATTGCCACCGATGAAGGCCAGCAGAAGAAAAGCAATCCAGTGGTCAAAGGACGTAATATAGCGTTCAAACGCAGAGCCTAGTAAATAACCAATGGCAGGCATCAGTGCCTGAAAACCACCGAACCATAAACCGGCTGCCAAAACATGTTTGCCGGATATTTTGCCTGTTGCCAATCCTTTGCAAATAGATACAGCAAAGGCATCCATAGCCAGTCCCACTGCAATTAAAAACAGTTCAAATAAACTCATATAAATCAATCCACCTTTAAAAAATGTTGAAATAGAAATCACATAAAATGTTAAATTAGTAATTACATAAAATGTTAAATTAGTAATTACATACAATGTCGAATTTACATGCTTAAATATTCAGAGAATTTATAAATATTAGTATATCCAATCTTAAAAGTCAATGCAAAACGAATTTTTTTATCAGCAGGCTAAGAAACTCTTTTCCCAATGTACAAATTGTGATACAATATATGCAAATCGTGTGTAGATGCAAATAGGGAGAAAAAGACAAATGGCAATCTCAGCTGAACGAAGAAAGCGGATTAACCGCTTGAAAAAAATCATATTGGGTATTGTTGTTGCAGCAATTGTGATTCCAATTATCATTTGTATTATTTTGGCGAGTCAGGTTGTGAAGTTGCGAAAACAAGTGAACGAACTGCAGGCATTGTTGGCTACATCGGGTGTCATGACAGAAGAAATGTCGGGAATTTACACGACTGCGTCAGTGGAAGAATCTTCCAGAGGCGGAACGATTCAAACGGGACTTTTAAACGAAGACGGACAGATGAGTGCAGCAAGTAAAGAAATTTATCTTACCTTTGACGACGGACCAAGCAGCAACACCAATGAGATACTCGACATTTTGCAGACCTATAATGTGAAGGCAACGTTTTTCGTGATAGGCAAGACGGATGAAGCTTCGATTAGAGCTTATCAGAGAATTGTAGCAGAAGGGCATACATTGGGTATGCATTCGTACAGTCATAAATATGATGAAATTTATCAGTCGATGGATAGCTTTACTTCTGATTTGAGTAAATTACAGGAATATTTGTATCAAGTTACTGGGGTATGGCCAAGGTATTATAGATTCCCGGGGGGAAGTTCCAACACAGTGAGCAATGTGGATATGCAGGAACTGATTACTTATTTAAATGAGAACGATATCGTCTATATGGATTGGAATATTGCATCAGGTGATGCCATGGGCGGCAAGATTCCAAAAGAAAGCATTATCAGCAATTGTCTGGATCAGATAGACCAAATGGATGAATGTGTGATATTATTACATGATATTGCGGACAAGGATACTACGGTGGAAGCACTTCCTGAGATTATAGAACAAATTCAGGAACGGGGAGACGCCGTTATTTTGCCTGTTACGGACGGAACCATACCGGTTCAGCACATAACAGCAAATAAATAAAAAATAATAATATAAGTTGCGAAACGGAGGAATTGGAAATGGGATTTTTTACGGATTTAAAGGATGATTTGTCACAGGCTGTAAACGAGTTATTACCAGAAGATGAGAAAGAAATCGCATCTGAAACAGTAGTTGAGGAAGAGAAGGGATTTGTTGCAGAAGTAGATGACATGGTTGACGAAACAGTAGAAGAAAATGTTGAAACAGCTTATGAGCCGATTGAAGCAGCTGAGACCGAGAATGATCACATGGAAGCTGATTTGGATGCAATGCTGGATACAGTGGAAAAAATGGAAACACCTGTATTTGACAGTGGTTATCAGTCAATGTCTGCAGAAGAAAAAACATCAGTCGATTATTCATCTGCTATTGGTGGCAAACATGTGACTGACGAAACTTCTGTACTGACGAAAAGCATGTTAGTCAATGGTAATATTGCAACGGAAGGCTCCATGGATGTAATGGGTAGTATCGTTGGAGATATCGAAGTCCTTGGTAAATTGAACATAACCGGAACAATTCAGGGTAATTCACAGGCAGCTGAAATCTATGCAGAAGGTGCTAAGATTACAGGTGAATTACGGAGTTCGGGAAGTATTAAAATCGGACAAAGTACTGTTATTATTGGTAATGTATATGCAAACGGAGCAGTCATTGCCGGTGCCGTTAAGGGTGACATTGATGTGAAAGGACCCGTAATTCTGGATGCTTCCGCAATTGTAATGGGTGATATTAAGTCTAAATCAGTTCAAATCAATAATGGTGCTGTTATCGAAGGTATGTGTTCACAGTGCTATGCAGAGGTTAATCCTACCTCCTTCTTTGATGAATTGAAGAAGATGAAATAGAAGTGAATCATAATTATATAATGAAAGAATAAAGTACTGTTTGGAAGGAGCAACAAGGTATGCAACGGATTCTACTGAAATTAAGTGGAGAAGCTTTGGCTGGAGAGAAGAAAACCGGATTTGATGAAGATACGGTAAGAGCGGTTGCTTTGCAGGTGAAACAACTCACAGAAGCAGGCATTCAGGTCGGTATTGTGACCGGAGGCGGTAATTTCTGGAGAGGCAGAACCAGTGAAAATATTGACAGAACCAAAGCGGATCAAATAGGAATGCTGGCTACGGTGATGAATTGTATTTATGTATCAGAAATTTTCCGTAGTGTAGGGATGCAGACAGCAGTACTGACACCCTTTGTATGTAGCTCCTTTACAGAATTATTTTCCAAAGATAAAGCGATTGAATGTTTTGAAAAAGGAATGGTAGTATTCTTTGCAGGTGGTACCGGGCATCCATATTTTTCTACAGATACGGGCGTTGTGCTTCGTGCCATAGAAGTAGAAGCAGAGGTGATTCTGCTGGCTAAATCGATTGATGGAGTATATGACAGTGATCCGAAGATTCATCCGGCAGCTAAGAAGTACGACAGTATCAGTATAGATGATGTCATTAGCCAAAACCTTCAGGTAGTGGATATGACGGCTTCAATACTGGCAAGAGATAACAAAATGCCCATGTGGGTATTCGGATTAAATGAGCATGACAGCATTGTTAATTCGGTAAAAGGTATATTCACCGGAACGAAAGTAACGGTATAACGGGAGGTTAGGAATATGGATGAAAGATTAGTGGCTTATGAAGATAAGATGCAAAAAAGTTATGAGCATTTGACCAGTGATTATTTGGGAATCCGTGCAGGAAGAGCTAATATTCATGTGTTAGATAAGTTAAAGGTGGATTATTACGGAACACCCACACCTATACAGCAGGTTGGAAATGTTACAATACCGGAAGCAAGAATGATTCAAATAGCGCCTTGGGATAAGTCTTTAATCAAAGATATTGAAAAGGCAATTATGGCATCCGATATCGGTATTACACCATCCAATGATGGCGTAATCATCAGATTGGTTTTTCCGGAACTGACAGAAGAACGTAGAAAAGATTTGGTTAAGGATATTAAGAAGAAAGCAGAAGAATGCAAGGTTGCCATTCGAAACATCAGAAGAGATGGAAATGACGCCTTAAAGAAACTTGTAAAATCGGAGGTTTCAGAGGATGAAATCAAACAGTTGGAGGATACACTTCAAAAGTTAACCGATAAGTACATTAAGGATGTTGACAAGTTAATGGAAGAGAAATCCAAAGAAATTCTTACTGTATAGCAAACAAGGGGCGGGGCAAGCGATTAGTTCAGAATCGTAGTGCCCCTTCTTTACGTTAGGAGAGAAGTATTATGGCAGATTTGAAGGATTTAGTAATGCCTAATCATGTCGCAATTATTTTGGACGGCAACGGACGCTGGGCTAAAAGCAAGGGAATGCCCAGAAATTACGGACATGTACAAGGTGCCAAAACAGTAGAAGTTATATGCGAAGAAGCCTATAAAATGGGGATTCAGTATTTAACAGTCTATGCGTTCAGTACGGAGAACTGGAACAGACCGCAGGATGAAGTGGATGCGTTAATGAAGCTACTTCGAAATTATATGAAAACCTGTCTTTCTACAGCCAAGAAGAATCGCATGTGTGTACGTGTTTTGGGCGATAAAACCGGTCTGGATGAGGATATCAGAAATAGAATTATGGAATTGGAAGAAGCAACCAAAGAGAATGATGGTTTGCATTTTCAAATTGCATTGAATTATGGCGGCCGAGATGAAATCGTACGTGCGGTTAAACAGCTTGGACAACAGATTCAAAGTGGACAGATGTTGCCTGAAAATATAACAGCAGATGCTTTTGACGGATTTTTAGATACACGGGGAATACCGGATCCGGATTTATTGATTCGTACCTGCAATGAGCAGCGAATATCCAATTTCTTATTATGGCAGCTGGCCTACACTGAATTTTACTTTACACCCATCGCATGGCCGGATTTCTCAAAAGAAGAATTGGTCAAAGCTGTGGAAGCATATAATCATAGAGACAGAAGATATGGTCGCGTTTAGGGAGGAACAGGTATGTTTTTTACAAGATTGATGAGCAGCATTATCCTGGTAATACTTTCGTTAATTACAATTCTGACAGGCGGCTATGTTTTGGCAGCGGTATTATTAGTATTGGCAGTGATTGCTTTTCAGGAATTGATGTTAGCCTGTAAACTGGCAGAAAAAGGTCAAAAATCCAATCCATTGATGTTGGTTGGTTATGTGGGAATTATCCTGTATTACGTGCTAATGACGTTCCTGACAGACAGAGTTTGGCTTTTCCTGGCAGCCATTTTGATATTGATACTATTTATGTTTGTATATGTGTTTGCTTTTCCTAAATATAGAGCAGAACAGATTATGTGTGCATTCTTTTGTGTAGCCTATGCACCGGTGATGCTTTCCTTCATTTATATGGTACGCAGCCTTCCTTATGGAATTTATACCGTATGGATGATTTTTATCAGCTCTTGGATTTGCGACACCTGTGCTTATGTAGTAGGGATGTTATTTGGAAAACATAAATTGGCACCGGTGTTAAGCCCCAAGAAATCAATTGAAGGTGCTATTGGCGGAATTGTAGGTTCCGCATTGGTAGGCGCACTATATGCATACTTTATTGTAGAACCGGTGATTCAGGAACAACATGTTACTTGGATTTTTGTACTGATTAGCGGAGTAGGTGCAATCATTGCGCAGGTAGGTGATTTGGCAGCCTCTGCTATAAAAAGAAATCATTACATTAAGGATTATGGAAAGTTGATTCCGGGTCATGGTGGAATTATGGATCGATTTGACAGCGTTATCTTTACCGCACCCATGATTTACTTTCTGACGTTATTATTAATCAACAGATAATCATGAAGGGATAAGCCCCGAGTGAATAAACCCTAAGTGGATAAACGCTGAGTGAATAAATGAAATGGCATAGAAGATACTGGGAGATTAAAGTTGAAAAAAATAGGAATTTTAGGTTCCACGGGTTCCATTGGAACACAGACCTTGGAAATAGTAAGAGAAAATAAAGATTTGCAGGTAGTCGCTTTGGCAGCCGGTAGTAACGTTGCCAAAATGGAAGAGCAGATTCGTGAATTTGCACCGGTTATGGCTGTGATGTGGAACGAAGAAGCAGCAAATGAATTGCGCGTTCGGGTAGCCGATACCGCAACCATAGTTGGCTGTGGAATGGACGGATTATTACAAATCGCAGTTATGGAGCAAATGGAGGTTTTAGTAACTGCGATTGTGGGAATGATAGGGATTAGACCGACTATTGCTGCCATACAAGCTGGCAAAACCATTGCTCTTGCCAATAAGGAGACTTTAGTCACTGCAGGACATATCATTATGCCTTTAGCAGCTGCCAAAAGGGTGTCTATTCTGCCGGTAGATAGTGAACACAGTGCGATATTTCAATCTCTTCACGGGGAAAATCGTGAGAGAATTCATAAGATTCTATTGACAGCATCCGGTGGACCTTTCCGTGGACGTAACCGCGAGGAATTAGCGGAAATGACAGTGGAAGATGCCCTGAAGCATCCCAATTGGTCTATGGGCAAGAAAATTACAGTGGATTCTGCCACATTAGTGAACAAAGGGTTGGAGGTCATTGAAGCCAAATGGCTGTTTGACGTTACACCTGAACAAATTCAGGTAATTGTACACCCACAAAGTATTATTCATTCCATGGTGGAGTATGTTGACGGCGGAATTATGGCACAGCTGGGTATGCCGGATATGAAATTGCCGATTCAGTATGCATTATTTTATCCTGACCGACGCCCTATGGAAGGGAAAAAGGTGGATTTCTTTGAATTGGGTTCGATTACATTTGAAAAGCCGGATATGGAAGTCTTCAAGGGATTGCCCATGGCTTATGAGGCACTTCGTCTGGGTGGCAGTATGCCTACAGCATTTAATGCTGCCAACGAGAAAGCAGTTGGCCTTTTTCTGGAAAAGCAAATTAGGTTCCCTGAAATATATGAATTAATTCAAGGTACTATGGAGAATCATCGTGTCATTCCAAATCCGACAGTAGAGGAAATATTGGAAACCGAGGCACAGGCATATGAGTATATTGAGTCCGTTATAAAATAAACGCACAGGAGGTTTTAGCGTGGTTGTTTCGATACTTCTCTTTTTGATTATATTTTGTGTGGTCGTGTTATCACATGAGTTTGGACATTTTATTATAGCGAAAAAAAATGGAATTCATGTAGTTGAGTTTTTTATAGGAATGGGTCCCACGTTACTGTCTTTTACGAAACGCGATACCAAGTATTCCGTTAAGCTGCTCCCCATTGGTGGAGCCTGTGTATTTGAGGGCGAGGATGGCTTGAGTGCAGAAAAAGGCGAGTTTTCAGACGGTGCTTTTCCCAATGCATCGGTATGGGCAAGATTTGCGACTGTCTTAGCAGGTCCTCTTTTTAACTTTATCACAGCTTATTTCATGGCATTGATTTTAGTATCGGCTTGTGGCATAACTACTACTGAGGTCATGCAGGTACTTCCTGGCTCCAGAGCAGAAGAAGCAGGACTGATGCCTGGAGATGTGATTACAAGAATGAATGGCAAAGGGGTTCATTTAAGCGGTGAGATTACGTTAGCTTCGCAGCTTAATTCCAAAGGAAAACAGGTTGAACTGACTTATCTGCGCGGAGAAGAAAAGAACACAGTGGTTATTCAACCGTCATTTGACGAAGAACTCCAACGTTATCAAATGGGAATTGTTGTCGGCAATTACTTGGAATGTAATGTACCGCAGACTTTCGAGTATGCGTTCCACACCATGAAGTTCTTCGCAGATTCCACGTTCAAGAGTCTTGGGATGCTGGTAACCGGGCAACTCAGCAAAGATGATATAGCCGGTCCGGTAGGTATTGTGAAGGTTGTAGATGAAACGTATAACTACTATAAAGCATATGGTATTCCAGATGTTATTTTATCCATGCTGAATATAGCATTGTTGCTTTCTGTGAATCTGGGGATTATGAATTTATTACCGCTTCCGGCATTGGATGGCGGACGACTGGTATTTTTGCTGGTAGAAGCAATTCGAGGCAAACCTGTTCCTCCTGAGAAGGAAGGAATGGTGCATTTAGCGGGCATGGTGGTACTCATGCTGCTGATGGTGGTCGTATTCTTTAATGATATAACAAAGTTGTTCTAACTGAATATAAGATAACGCAAGGAATCCATGTACAAAACTACCAAAGTAATAGGTTTGGTAACTTTGTATAATGGATTCTTTTTTGTTAGGAGTCTATACTGATAGTTACAGTTCAAGTTACAGTTCAAGTTACAGTTCAAGTTATAGTTCAAGTTATAGTTCTTTTTAATTTCATGGTTTAGTTCAAGTTACAGTTCTTTTTAATTTCATGGTTTAGTTCAAGTTACAGTCCTTTTTAATTTCATGGTTTAGTTCAATCAGCAGGTTTTGGGTATAGAGGCAACAAACTGTTTCTCTATGCCCAAAGGAAGACTTTTAATATCGCTATATTATATGCTTTGGGTATAATGGCTAAAAAAACGCTTGTGGGTGCCCACACTATGGTGGATATCATGGGCATAGAGACAACAAATCATCTCTCTCTGCCCAATACAAAATAGAGCCAAAACCTAGCAAGTTGTTTTGGGCATTGTAGGCAAAAACAAGTCCAAATTACCCAAAAGCATAATGTGAGCATAAGAGCATAAGAGCATAAGAGCATAAGAGCATAAGAGCATAAAAGTATACTAGCATGAGGAAATAAGGTTTTGAAATAATAAAGGCTTAAGAGAATAGAAGGGAATTGATTTAAAGTGAAAATAATGTCGGAAGTGTATTGGAAGTGCGGAAAGCGTGCAGTAAATGAGGATTCCGTAATTTTACAGCAGGTTATGACAGCAAATGGTAGGATGTTGCTGGCAGCTGTCAGTGACGGAATCGGCGGCCTTGCTGAAGGGCAAAATGCAAGTGGCTACATACTGGAGCGACTGGTAGAGAATTTTTATAATGAAATCCTAATGCTGGCAGCTAAAAAAAGAGGACGAAATGCTTTAAAGCGGAGCATGTTACGATGCTTCTTTAGCATGAACGTGGAGTTGAATCATTATGCCAAAAGCAGGGATATCAAACTTGGGGCAACAATTTCTGTCTTGCTCATTTGGAAGCATTTCTATATGATTTTCCATTTAGGAGACAGCAGAATTTATTTATATAGAAAGACTTTGTATGGGAAGAATGAATTTGGAAAATATGAATTTGGGAAGAATCAAATCAGGCTGCTAACGCAGGACCATTCTGATGGCGGGCATGGACTTACGAAATGCATGGGAAGCTTTCCTGTTCAGTATCCAGATATCAGCATGGGAAAAATCGGAGGAATCGGAAGAATTGGGAGAATCGGAAGAAAGAGTGGATTCTTGTTGTGCACAGATGGATTTTACAGAGGGTTATTTATGGAAGATACACGGCATATTCTTGCACCCTCGGATATCGCTTGCGAAGATCAAATCAAACGGAGATTAAATGAGCTGGGAGAGCTGTCCACCAAACAATACGGACATGATAATTTGACTGCGGTGTATGTTTTAGCGCATACCGAGTGACTACAAATACAGACAGAATAAACCTGATTAATGCACCGAGTATTTGGTCGTTACAAATACAGACAGAGCAAAGAAAGGAGAAGTGTATGAATACGATTCTATTTCAAAAATATGAAGTATTAAGTAAGTTAGGGGCAGGCGGTATGGGAGAAGTGATGTTAGCCAGAGACTTGCATCTGAACCAGTTGGTTGCGATTAAGAAAACAGGTGATGACTCGGCGATGATGGAAAAAGAGCTTCTTAAGAAATTGGAGCATCCGGGATTGCCCAAAATCTTTGATTTCTTTATGAATGAAGAAGGCGTATATCTAATCATGGAATACATAGAAGGTATTTCTCTGAGACAATATCTGGATCATCATCAAAAAGTACCTTTCCTGCAGGCAACCAAGTGGATACTGCAGTTGGCGGATATTTTGAAATACTTACATAACCAACATCCGGAAATCATTTACAGAGACTTAAAGCCGGGCAATATTATGCTCAGGCCAGACGGAGCATTAAAGTTAATTGATTTGGGTGCGGCATTTCGGGACGGTCAATCTTATCAATGCGCAGGCACAGTTGGGTATAGTCCAAAGGAACAGTGGAACAGCAAATTAGCGAACAAAACGGTTGACGTTTATGGACTGGGAGCGGTATTTCATGAGATGATGACAGGAATTAATCCATCAAAACCACCTTTTATTCGGCGCCCGGCGAGAGAATATGATCAGAGTATTCCGAGTGAATTAGATAAAATTGTGCGAGGCTGTACAGAGGAAGATTTGGTAAAAAGAATACAAACCGTGGAGCAGTTGGAACAAGCCCTGCACAACTATCAAAAAGCAAACACGCAAAATAAACTGCTCAAATTATCAATCAAATTATTGTTCAAGCTATTTCTTCTGATACCTGCTTTCCTTGGAATTTTTTATACAGTCGCTCCTTTAATTCAAGGCCTTCCAGTCACTTCTTTTCCATTTCCCTATTTACAAAAACCACTCCTTTTCGGGGTATTAGCATTCCTCATTCAAATAATGATTACCAAATACAGAAACAGAAGACAGTTTATTAAAAAACATGAAAAGAGTATTTTTTTAACCGAAAAACAATTTTCGGGTTTATTGCTTGTGTTGTTTATGGTTCTGTGCGGAGTTACATTGAGCCTTCTTCAAAATAGTTTAACACAAACTGTTTATGCAGGTGCAGAGGACAAAAAACTATGGGTTGAAATGCGTGATTCGAATAATCGCAAGATGCTTTTAAAGGAAAATACAAGCTATCAAGCCAAAGACAGTGTGCGCCTTGAAGTGCCGGTGAAGCAACTGCCAAAGGGACAAGTTTGCATACAGTTAGTTGCAGTGGGTGAGGACGGAGAAGTATCCATCAGTCGGATTTTTCATGTGGCATCGCCCTAACAGGTGTGATACAATTATGGTATTATTTTGAATGTGCGGAGGTAAGGTATGACAAGAGAACATACGAAGGTAATTCAAATTGGAAATCGCGTAATTGGGGGCGGAAATCCCATATTAATACAATCTATGACCAATACACCAACCGAAGATGTGCAGGCTACAGTGGCACAAATTCACAGATTGGAGAAGGCCGGATGCGAAATCATTCGGTGTACGGTGCCTAATCAGCAAGCGGCTGAGGCACTTGCTGAAATTAAAAAGCAAATTTCTATTCCATTGGTAGCGGATATTCATTTTGATTATAAAATGGCAATTGCAGCTATGGAAAACGGTGCGAATAAAATTCGAATCAACCCAGGTAATATAGGAAGTATCGAGAAAGTAGCAGCAGTTGTAGATGTGGCAAGAGAGAGAAATATTCCGATTCGTATTGGCGTCAACAGCGGCTCTTTGGAGAAAGAACTGGTAGAAAAATACCATGGCGTGACGGCTGAAGGTATTGTGGAGAGTGCACTAGATAAAGTGCACATGATAGAAAAAATGAATTACGAAAATTTAGTCATCAGCATCAAATCTTCGGATGTGATGATGTGTGTCAAGGCACACGAACTGCTGTCCAAAGAGACGGATTATCCTTTACATGTAGGAATTACCGAATCGGGAACCATTATCAGTGGTAATATTAAGTCAGCACTGGGACTGGGACTTATTTTGAATCAGGGAATTGGAGATACAATCAGAGTATCCCTAACAGGCGATCCGGTAGAGGAAGTCAAGTCAGCTAAAATTATTTTGCGTACACTGGGACTGCGCAAAGGCGGCATAGAAGTTGTATCCTGCCCCACTTGCGGACGTACTAAAATTGATCTGATTGGTTTGGCAAATCAGGTGGAAACCATGGTGGCAGAATTTCCATTGGATATTAAAGTGGCGGTTATGGGCTGTGCCGTAAATGGACCCGGAGAAGCAAAAGAAGCAGATATTGGCATAGCAGGCGGCATTTCAGAAGGACTCCTGATTAAAAAAGGAGAAATTATTAGGAAAATGCCTGAATCGGAGTTGCTGGGTGCGCTTCGTTATGAATTAGAACACTGGAATTAGTCACTCGGTGCTTATCCGAACAAACTAACTATTAGAATTGGCAGGCTCATATACATGGCAAAGCAGTTATTTGAAGTATTTCCTACATTAAAACTAAATCAAGAATTATCCGAACTCTTTGAGCTGGTGCGCGTAGATAAAATCTCGGCGACCAAAAGAAGGGATTACATACGGGTGCAAATATCTGCTGATTATCTGATTCAAAAAGAGGCAATCTACAAGCTGGAGAAAGAAATCAAGAAGCAGTTATTTGCTGATACCAAAGTCAATGTGAAGGTGTATGAGCATTTCAAACTTTCTGAGCAATATAATGCTGAAACCCTTATGAATACATACAAAGTAAGTATTCTTGAAGAACTGCGAAATCGAAGCCCAGTAGAATACAATTTAATCAAAGGCGCAGAAATCACCTATCTGAATGAGCATGATGTGCAGTTATTGATTGATGATACTGTGGTTGCAAAAGATAAAAGTAAAGAGCTGAAAGACTTTTTGGAAAAAATTTTTAATGAACGCTGCGGTTTAGAGGTGCGTTTTCAATTTACATACAGGGAGAATTCCACCAGCCGACACAGAGAAGCGGATGACGCTAAAATGGCTAGCGAAATTGCTTCGATTATTGCAAGAGTTCAAGCAAGTGAGAAGAAGGATCAGCCGACGCAAGCTTCTAAATCGGAAGCAGCGAATACCGGTTACAAGGCCGGTTTTAAAGGTGGCGCTAAACGTAACTTCAAGATGAGCACCAACCCTGAAGTCCTTTATGGCAAAGATTTTGAAGGAGATGCCATTCCCATAGAAGATATTATTGGGGATATGGGAGAAGTTATTTTTCATGGACAAATTATCAGTTTGGAATATCGGGAAACCAAAAGTGAGTTTACTATATTAAGCTTCTGCGTAACAGACTTTACCGATACGATTAAAGTAAAGATGTTTCTGAAAAATGACAATGTGGAACTAGTCAAAGAAAAAATTGTAAAAGGTCTTTATATCAAACTCAAAGGACGTACGGAATACGATACCTATGAAAATGAATTAGTGATTAATTCTCCTTCGGGAATTAAACTGATTCCAGATTTCACCACGTCGCGTTATGATACCAGTCTGAAGAAGAGAGTAGAGTTGCATTGTCATACCAAAATGAGTGATATGGATGGCGTATCGGAAACAAGTGATATAGTAAAGCGTGCATACCAGTGGGGGCATCCGGCCATTGCAATTACAGACCATGGTGTGGTACAGGCATTTCCTGATGCCAATCATGTATGGGATGATTTGTGGCGTGAAGAAAAGGCCAGAAGAATCGAAGCAGGGGATGAAAATCCTAATAAACAGGATTTCTTCAAGATTATTTACGGTACAGAAGCTTATTTGGTAGATGATTTACAGGAAATAGTGACCGGTGATGTCAATAAGGACTTTTCCGGTGAATTTGTTGTTTTTGATATCGAGACCACAGGCTTTTCGCCTATCAGTAATAGAATTATTGAAATCGGGGCAGTGAAGGTTTTGGAAGGGAAAATTACGGATCGTTTTTCTACTTTCGTAAATCCCAACGTACCCATTCCTTTTCGTATAGAAAAGTTGACCGGAATTAGTGATTCCATGGTAATTGACGCGCTTCCCATCGAAGAAGTTTTACCTCAATTCTTAGCATTTTGTGGAGAGGCAGTTTTGGTGGCACATAACGCAAGTTTTGATATGAGTTTTATCAAAGAAAATGCCGCCCGTCAGAATCTGGAATGCGGATATACCTATATTGATACCGTGGGAATGGCCAGAATCTTGTTGCCAAATCAAGCCAAACATACATTGGATGCAGTGGCTAAAACCATGGGCGTATCACTGTTGAACCATCATAGAGCAGTGGAGGATGCAGAGGCGACAGCTGAAATCTTCACCAAGTTTATCCCCATGTTACAGGAAGCCGGTGCGGATACCTTGGCCAAAGTAAATATTATGGGAGATTCCAGCCCTGATATTGTGAAGAAGCTTCCTTCTCATCATGCAATTATTTTGGCTCAAAATAATACAGGCAGGGAGAACCTATATACCCTGATTTCCGAATCACATTTGACTTATTATCATAAAACACCCAGAGTGCCCAAGAGCCTTTTGATGAAACATCGTGAAGGCTTAATTATTGGAAGTGCCTGCGAAGCGGGCGAACTGTACCGGGCGATTTTGGAAGAACGACCGGAAGCAGAAATTGCAAAATTAGTGAATTTTTACGATTATCTGGAAATACAGCCAACAGGCAATAACCTGTTTATGATTTCATCCGAACGTGTACCGAATGTAAACAGCATAGAAGATATTCAGAAAATCAATAAGAAGATTGTGTCACTGGGAGAAGAATTTGGCAAGCCGGTAGTGGCTACTTGTGATGTGCATTTTCTGGATCCGGAAGACGAAGTTTACCGCCGAATCATTATGACTGGCAAAGGATTTACGGATGCAGATGATCAGGCACCTCTTTATTTGCGTACCACACAGGAGATGTTGGATGAGTTCTCCTATTTGGGCAGCGAAAAAGCCGAAGAGGTTGTTATCACCAATACCAACCTGATTGCAGATCAAATCGAAGTCATGTCTCCGGTTCGACCGGACAAATGTCCGCCTGTGATTCCAGACAGCGATAAAATTTTAACAGATATTTGTAATAATCGTGCCCACGAATTATATGGCGAAGAACTTCCGACGGTGGTTAGGGAGCGACTTGATAAGGAACTGCATTCCATTATTACCAATGGATTCGCGGTTATGTATATTATTGCGCAGAAATTAGTTTGGAAATCAGTGGAAGACGGCTATCTGGTTGGCTCCAGAGGTTCTGTAGGTTCCTCTTTTGTGGCAACTATGGCTGGAATTACGGAAGTAAATCCCTTAAGTCCTCATTATTATTGTGGAGAATGCCATTACAGTGATTTTGATTCAGAAGATGTGAAAGCATATTCCGGAAAAGCCGGTTGTGACATGCCGGATAAAAATTGCCCGGTTTGTGGGGCACTGTTAAAGAAAGATGGTTTTGATATTCCTTTTGAAACATTCCTGGGATTTAAGGGCGATAAAGAACCTGATATTGACTTGAACTTCTCGGGTGAATACCAGAGTAAAGCCCACAAATATACAGAAGTTATTTTTGGAGCAGGTCAGACCTACCGTGCCGGAACTATTGGCACTTTGGCAGACAAAACAGCTTTTGGATATGTGAAAAATTATTATGAAGACCACCATATGCATAAACGTAATTGCGAAATTGACCGTATTGTAGCAGGCTGTACTGGCATCAGAAGAAGTACCGGACAGCATCCGGGCGGTATTATCGTGCTACCGCTTGGCGAAAATATCAATTCCTTTACCCCGGTACAACATCCGGCTAATGATATGAATACGGATATTGTCACCACCCATTTTGATTATCACTCAATCGATCATAACTTGTTAAAACTAGACATTCTGGGACACGACGATCCTACCATGATTCGTATGCTGCAGGATTTAACCGGCATTGATCCGGTTCAAATTCCACTGGACGATCAAGGTGTTATGTCGTTATTTAAAGATACCTCTGCATTGAACATCAGCCCTGCACAAATTGACGGATGTAAGCTGGGATGCTTGGGTATTCCGGAGTTTGGTACAGAATTTGCCATGCAGATGTTGATTGACACGCAGCCCCAGGCCTTTTCCGATTTAGTCAGAATAGCAGGTCTGGCGCATGGTACAGACGTTTGGCTGGGTAATGCCCAGACGTTGATTCAGGAGAAGAAGGCTACGATTTCAACTGCTATTTGTACCCGAGATGATATTATGGTTTATTTGATTAGCATGGGAGTGGAGAGTTCTCTTGCTTTTAAAATCATGGAAAGTGTTCGTAAGGGAAAAGGATTGAAAGAGGAGATGGAGAGTGCCATGGTGGAAGCAAATGTGCCCGATTGGTATATCTGGTCCTGTAAGAAAATCAAGTACATGTTCCCGAAAGCACATGCTGCTGCGTATGTTATGATGGCGTGGCGTATTGCTTATTGCAAAATTAATTATCCGTTGGCTTTTTATGCTGCTTTCTTCAGTATCCGTGCATCGGCATTTTCCTATGAATTGATGTGCCAGGGTCAAGCGAATCTGGAAAAGAATTTGAAGGACTATAAGCATCGTATGGATACCCTCAGCAAGAAAGAACTGGATTCACTACGTGATATGAAGGTGGTTCAGGAGATGTATGCCAGAGGTTTTGATTTTGAGCCGTTGGATATTTTCAGAGCACAATCCAAGTCTTTTCAGATTGTCGATGGCAAAATCATGCCGTCCCTTAACAGTATAGACGGACTTGGTGAAAAAGCAGCAGACGCGATTGTGGAAGCTGCGAAAGACGGACCGTTCCTGTCGAAAGATGATTTCCGCCAGCGAACCAAGGTATCCAAAACGGTCATTGAGTTGATGGACAGCATGCATCTGCTTGGAGATTTGCCGGAAACCAATCAAATTAGTTTGTTCGACTATATGTCCTGATGAATATCCAGAATATCTTCGAAAGAAATTTTAGTATTTACGATTTGCAATAACCGGCTGTCAGTATCGATACGAGCGACAATGCCGGTTATTTTCAAATATTCATCTTCGTGATAGTAAATAATGTTTGCAATCTTACCACGTTCTAGAAGTTGTAAGTTCCGGTCTAATTCTTCCATTTTGTCATCTGAAAGAATCGGTTTTGGAACCACAATGTGCTCTTTGGCCGCCAGCGCTTCAGGGAAACCTTTTAAAGCAGCGAAAGGCATAAACTGCTTGGCACGGTTACTGATATCCATTTTTATATGTGTTTTATTCGCCACTTTTATGCCCTCCAATCTGATGATTTCGTTCTCGGGTCATAGCACCTTCTTCAAAATTCATTCCTTTAAGAATGGCATTTTTGCCAAATTTATGTTTGATTTCTAAAACAGCTTTCTGTACTTTGCGGTTTTTCTCAAGTTCTACAATATCTGTAAAAAAGCTATATTGATGAAATTCTTCCGGAATCACATTGTTGCAGGAAATATTAACACGACGAATCGGAAAATCCGGATTAATAATCTGCTCATATAAAGAGGTAATCGCAGGTATTAAAATCAAATCGGAATTGGTTTCATCATCCAGACGGAAGGTTCCGTGTGCAGGGTTCAACTTCAGATGATTTGAATAGCCGACGTGGAGAGTGACAGATTTTGTGACCAGATTTTTTTCGACTAAATCCAGACAGAGTAAATCCATCATTTCTTTTACAATCAATTTGCCTTCTTCATAAGGGTAATCGCACATGAGAACCTGACCGCTTGTCAGACAGTTATTTTGGGATTTGTAGTTTTTAATATCTGCAATCGTAGTAGGTTCGCGTCCCCAGGCATGGTCAATCAGAAGTTCTGCATCTACGCCAAATAAGTGATAAAGCAAATCTTCATCCGTATGGACAATATCGCCCATAGTTAAGATGCCGTAAATCGCAAGCTTATTGGCAATGCCAGGTCCGATGCGCCAAAAATCGGTCAAAGGCTTGTGGCTCCAAAGTAGTTTTGAATAGCTTTTTTCATCCAGTTCGCCAATAAAATCGGCATCGTGTTTGGCCGTAATATCCAGAGCAACCTTTGTTAAGTATAAATTAGTACCGATGCCACAAGTAGCACGTATTCCCAGTTCATTAAAAATATCAGACATAATTCGCTGTCCCAACTCTCGGGCAGTCATCTGATAAAGTGACAGATAGTTGGTGACATCCATAAAGGCTTCATCAATTGAATAAACATGAATATCTTCTTTGGCGATATATTTCAGATAAATCTCATAAATATTTGCAGAATAATCAATATATTTTTGCATTTGAGGTGGTGCAATAATATATTCAATGCTTTTCGGAATTTCAAATAATCGACATCGATTCTTGATTCCAAGCTGTTTCATGGCAGGCGAAATAGCCAGACAAATCGTTTTCTCTGACCGTTCGGGGTCAGCAACCACAAGTCTGGTAGTCATCGGATCAAGATTTCTTTCCTTGCATTCAACAGAAGCATAAAAGGATTTTAAGTCAATACATAAATAGGAACGCATTTTGATATCCTTTCCACTTATACTATTATAACAGAACGCTTGTTTGCGAGCAAGATTGATAAATAAACAAAAAAAATTCCTGAAGGCAGTAGTCATACTGATTTCAAGAATCTTCTCGGGTTGGGCTGTTCGCATTTAATTGCAATCAGTCAACAGCTCGTAGGGGAATCGAACCCCTGTTTCCGCCGTGAGAGGGCGGCGTCTTAACCGCTTGACCAACGAGCCATTTATTTGTCTATGTATATGCGATTATAAATAACCGCCACATGACACTTGCTTATTTTATTATAAGTTGAACGATAATGCAAGAGGTTTTTATGTTTAAGTTAAAAATATTGGTTCAACATATTAATTTTGTAGCAGAATTCGAGCAACTTAGAACAAATCTTCCAGTGCATGAGCCAGTCCATCGTGATTGTTGTCATAGGCAGCAATGGTGGTGGCAGCTACTTTCACTTCTTCCATGGCGTTTGCCATGGCAATTCCCATACCGGCAGCTTCAATCATGGAAATATCATTTTGGGCATCTCCCGCAGCTACACTATAATAGGGGTGGATGGACAGTAATTCACATAGTTTTTGAACCGCAGCGCCTTTTCCGGAAATAGAGGGAAAGATTTCCAGATAATAAGGACTGGAGTACAGCATGGAAATTCCTTCTTGATTAGCCCAGTCTAAAAGGGAATCGCGGAAGTAGTCCATCTTTTCCTGTTCATTTAAAGCAATGGCAATACATTTACAGGCACCATTTGCGGGCAACTTAGAGGTAACATCCGAACTGAACAGCACCGGCGTCTTAATCACAGTGCGATAATGTGCTAACGCTTCATCGTCGCAGGGCGAAATAATGTGCGTATCGGTATAGGTATGACAGTGAACACCGAAGCGTTCTGCTTCTTTCATAATGTATTGAATCTGTGGAACAGACAGGGTAATCTTGTAGAGCGTTTGCTGTTGATCACAATCGTAAATTTGCCCACCGTTATAGCCAATCAAATACATGCCGGGGAAATCTAAACCCAGGTAATTTTTTACATCCGCTACACTGTTAATATCTCTACCAGAGCAAAGCGCAAATTTATGTCCGGCATTGGTCCAGGCACGCAACACTTCTTTGGTGTAGGGGCTGATTTGTTTTGTATCATTTAAAAGAGTGCCGTCTAAATCAGTAAACAAAATTTTGGTTTTCTGAAGTGAAGCGGGATGCTCTGATAGCCAAGTTTTTCTTTCCTTGATTTTATTCAGTATTTCCTCAGGGATAAACAGTTTGCCATAACCGGTAGCCAAATCCAAATTGGGTTTGACAGCTCCATGAAAGTCGGTACCACCGCTGATACATAAATCATATTTAGCTGCTAATTGACGCATTTCTCGTTCTTCTGAGGAACTGTAGGAACTGTAAACAGCTTCCAGTCCTTGTAATCCCACTTCTTTTAACAGAGCAACAAGCGCATCCAGACGTTCATTGCTCATGTGGTAGAGCACTGGATGAGCCAGAATCGGAAAACCACCGATTTTTAAAATGATTTCAATGGCACGCATAGGGGTGATTTTTTTGCGAGGCACATAACAGGAACCGCGGTCACCCAGAAATCGCTCAAAGGATTCTTTGGTACTTTTTATATATCCTTTTTTCAATAAATATCTGGCAAAGTGACCTCGTGTAAGTACGCAGTTTGGATATTCCGCTTTTAAGTCTTCGTAATCAACTGGCATACCATGCTCTGTCAGACGCTTACACATTTCTTTGTTGCGAATTTCCCGACCATTTACGAAATTCACAAGACGTCTTTTTAGGAAGTCGCATTGATAATCAATAAAAAGTCCTACAATGTGAACTTCCTGACCTTCATAATCGGTGGAGAACTCAATGCCAGGTATAACTTCGATATTCACATTATTTTGCTGACTCAGATTACGGGCGGCATCGATTGCTTCCTGTATGCCGTCTACTGTATCGTGGTCAGTCAACGCAAAGGACGAGAGCCCCTTTTCCACCGCATAGTTGACTAATTCGGTGGGAGACAGGCTCCCGTCTGATTTATTGGAATGTACATGTAAATCTACTATATTCATACTTAATTATCATCTTCCTCTGCCTGCTTGGTATAAACAGTACGTTTTCTTGCTAATTCATCATTCTCCAGATATTCGTCATAAGTGGTAATCTTATCAATCAGGCTACCATTAGGGAGAATCTCCATAATTCGGTTGGCAGATGTTTGTACAAACTGGTGGTCATGGCAGGCAAATAAAGCAACGCCGGGGAACTTGATGAGTCCATTGTTCAGGGCGGTAATTGCTTCCATATCCAAATGGTTTGTAGGTTCATCCAAAATCAGGCAGTTGGCACCGCTAATCATCATTTTGGAAAGCAGGCAGCGTACTTTTTCACCACCGGACAGAATTTTTACTTTCTTGATTCCGTCATCACCGGCGAACAGCATACGTCCCAGGAAACCGCGCACATAGGTTACATCTTTAATCGCAGAGTAGCCGGTAAGCCAGTCTACAATAGTATAGTCGTTATCAAACTCAGCAGTACTGTCTTTTGGAAAATACGCTTGGGAAGTCGTAACACCCCATTTAAACGTACCCTCATCAGGTTCAATTTCACCCATAAGAATCTGGAATAACGTAGTTTTAGCCAATTCGTTACCGCCTACAAAGGCGATTTTGTCGTCGTGCCCTGCGATAAAGGAAATATTGTCCAGAACTTTAACGCCGTTAATCATCTTGGAAATACCTTCCACGGACAGGACTTCATTGCCAATTTCACGTTCCGGACGGAAATCGATATAGGGATATTTTCTACTGGAGGGTTTGATTTCATCCAGCTCAATTTTTTCCAATGCACGTTTACGAGAAGTTGCCTGTTTGGATTTGGAAGCATTGGCGGAGAAGCGAGAGATAAATTCCTGCAACTCTTTGATTTTTTCTTCCTTTTTCTTATTGGCTTCCTTCATTTGCTTCATCAACAGCTGACTGGATTCATACCAGAAATCATAGTTACCTGCGTAAAGCTGAATTTTGCCGTAATCAATATCAGCGGTATGCGTACATACTTTATTCAGGAAATAACGGTCATGCGATACAACGATGACGGTATTCTCGAAGTTAATTAAGAATTCTTCTAACCATGCAATGGCATCTAAGTCCAAATGGTTGGTAGGCTCATCCAGCAACAAGATGTCCGGATTGCCAAACAATGCTTTTGCCAGCAAAATTTTAACCTTTTCATTACCATTCAAATCCTTCATGATGCTATAGTGGATGTCGGTGTCAATTCCCAAACCGTTCAATAGAGTAGCAGCGTTGGATTCTGCTTCCCAGCCGTCCATTTCAGCAAATTCTGCTTCTAATTCACTGGCACGAATGCCGTCCTCATCTGAAAAATCTTCTTTAGCATAAATTGCGTCTTTTTCCTTCATAATTTGGAAAAGGCGTTCGTTTCCCATGATTACCACGTCCATTACCACCTGATCATCATATTTAAAGTGATCCTGCTCCAGCACGGAAAGACGCTGGCCGGGGGTAATGACAATATCACCATTGGTGGTTTCCAGATTACCAGACAGAATCTTTAAAAAAGTAGATTTGCCGGCACCGTTTGCTCCAATTAATCCATAGCAGTTACCTTCTGTAAATTTAATATTTACATCCTCAAAAAGGGCTTTTTTTCCAATTCGCAACGTTACATTATTAGCACTAATCATAAATCAAAACTCCTCTCAATCCTTGTTAGTCACTCGGTGTTTATCCGATTAAGCTCACATTTACCTATTTTACAGTAAAAACGGAAATTTGCAAGGAAATTATAGAAAAAACAATGGTTTATT
>CAZNAP010000023.1:0-31274 GCA_964571145.1 uncultured Lachnospiraceae bacterium
TATAGTGCTTTTGTTGAAAAATAGTGATATATAGTACAAATCGAAAGTTGAGGAGGTGAGTTAATGGGTGAATTGATAATTAAATATAACGAATTGACTGCCAAACAGTTTATTGAATTGTGGGAAACTGTTTGGGGTGACGGTCCATCTGTGGAGCAAACTGAACTGGCTATGAAAAACACTTCATTTCGCATTTCTATATGGGATGATGATAGAATTGTTGCGATGGCACGAATGATTGGGGATATGGGACTTAATTATTATATAAAGGATGTAGTGGTTCGTCCAGAATATCAGCATAAAGGTATTGGACGAATGATGATAAACGAATTGATGAAATATATCAATAACAATGGCGTCAAAGGAACAGAAATATTTGTTGAATTATGCGCCTTTCCAGATAAGATCCCGTTTTATCAGAAATTTGGTTTTGAGGCGAATGAAGCTCAGCGTTTGAAGCTATTTTATCATGTAGATTAGTATTCAACTTCCAGTTTTGTGAGTAAATGAACTGGAGTACAAATAGAATTTACGGAGGATAAATGATTGATTAGACTGGAAGAATTAAATGTAGATAACTGGTTGAAAGTAACGGAACTTAAAGTGTCGAAAGAACAGCAGGAAATATTTCCCATTCCAAATGTATATTGGATTGGGATTAGCAGATACGAGGAAAAAACAAAATTGTATGCAATAATAAACGATGAAACTATCGTAGGGATGATTGGAATTGGATATGATGAAGATGGAATATCAGGTTATATGAATCCTTTGATGATTGATGAAAAGTATCAGGGAAATGGATATGCCAGAGAAGCATTAAAATTAGCAATACAAAAACTGAAAGATGATTACAAAGTTACAGAAATTCACATTGGACATAGAAAAGGCAATATAGCATCAGGAAAATTATACGAGAGCTTAGGATTTTATATTGTAGATGAAGATGAAAATGATTATTTTAGAAGACTTCTTTTGAATGCTGAAGAATTGGACTTCTAATTTGATGAACAATTAGAAAATATGGCTGCCTGTTAAAGGAGAAAAGCTGTTTCAATTGCTTGCTATGGTGATTTGTATCGGTTATAATTGAAATAGCAGTATAGACTAAACCACACTTAATTAGGAGGTGAATGGTTATGATGTATCCATACATGATATTAGCGGATGAAACAGAAATTACACATTCGCAGTTGATGGAGATAGCGGGAAAAGAAACAGTAGAAGTTCATTTTGAAAGACCTACAGAAGATGGGTTTGATAGTGCAAGATGCAGCTTACCAGATTATAAATGGATAAAAAGAACAGGATACAACGATGTAGAAATCGCTGAGTTTGAAGAGTTCCTTCATCACAATGCGCATCTACTATTCAAGTACGCAGCAAATGGGGGAATAAAGATTGCCTAGTATATTTCAGATTGGTGGATACAAAGTGTTCTTTTGGTCGAACGAAAGTGGTGAACCGATCCATGTTCATGTTGGAAAAGGAAAACCAACTCCTAATGCAACGAAGATTTGGATAACGAGAGTTGGAGGTTGTATTATGGCTAGCAATGGAAGTCATATTCCACAAAGTGAGTTAAATGAGCTATTGGAAATTATTTCAGCACAATATTTTATTATATGTCGTGCGTGGAAAGAACACTTTAACATAGATGAAATCAGCTTTTATTGCTAAAGAATGCAAGTGTCTAAAGAGCAACTGTCTTTATATGGATGGTTGCTCTTCATCTATATAGTTATTTTGAAAAGTGTAATAACAGATGCCAGTATTCAAATTGGTTATTGTTTTTAAAGAAGAAAGGTGTGAAGAAAAGATTTGCAAATATTTATTAGACCAGAAACTCCTTCTGAATATAAGGAAGTGAATCATATAATCTTTGAGGTATTTGCGGAACAACATGGTGTGGATACTGGAAGATTTATGAAACAGCATTTTATAGAGGAAAGAAACAAAAAAACATTTGTTCCAGAACTTTCACTTGTTGCCGTTTTAGAAAATGGAAAGATGGTTGGAGAGCTTGCTATACATGAGACAGACATAGTCACTGATAAAGGAAATGTTACACAATTGACTTTATCTCAAAGTGCTGTTTTACCAGAATATAGAAAGCAAGGCATAATGCGAATGCTTGTTGAAGAAGGATTAAAAAGAGCAAAAGAAATGGGATATGGGGCGGTGTTTCTTGGAGGGAATCCGATACTATATTCAAGATATGGTTTTGAAGCGTCCTCTCAATTTGGCATATACCATAAAGATAGAAAGAAATGGGGAGACGAAGGATTTATGGTATGTCTATTACAAAAAGGGGCACTTGATGGGATAACTGGAACGACATCTTACTATGGAGGATAAAAGAGATTAAAGATAGAATGAAGTTCAAACAAAGTATAAACAATGAATATGATTTTCTAAAATACTATATTCCAATACTAAAAGATATAAGTACTGATTCTGAGAAGAAAAGGTGGTGTATGCAATATAATGTTTATCAGAAAACGTTGGGCGATAAATGGGGATTAGAAGAAAAACTTCGAGAATTCATGAAAATGGCATATGATACAGGATTGGTGCAAACTAATTATTCTGATATATATGACACAATTGGAAATGAAAGTCTGTATACACAAAAAGCTTCTCAAACAGAAATGGATAAACTATCCAAAACTCAGCTGATTTCTATTATTGCTAAAGAATTTCGACATGATCATTTCTGCGAGGGATGTCTTATAAATAATTATATAGCGAATGGAATAATGGTACATTATATGGAACAAATTCTAAAGCGTCATATGGAAGATGATTTAGATTACAAAAAAATTTTATCTAGGTATAAGTATGCATCAGATTCTCATATAAAAAAACGTATCAAATTATCAGATGGAGTTGATGCACAGGAAAATCAGGATATAATAAATGAAATTTTTCTTTGGAAGACGAACAGACTTCCACAAATTGATGATAAGATTATTCGAGATATTAGAGCGCTTAACTTTAATAATCCAACCGAAGCAGCCGGTAGCGATATTATTATAGATATTATAAAACGTTTGCTTTCTTGTAAAGGAGTACGCATAGCAGTAGCAAGTACAATTTTAAAAATGTTTCATCCAGATATATTTCCTATTATTGATCAACGTTCGTACTTTGTTATTTATAATAAAGATTTTCCACTCTATTCTTCAAAAGATGCCAAGGAGAAATATGCAAAGTTATACTCAAAGTATATTTTAAAGTGTGCGGAATTTCAGAAATTTAATTGCCCAGACATTAAATTTGAAAATATAGACAAACTGCTCTATCAAATCGATATTGAAAATGGACATAAAATAAAATATTGAAGCAGAAAACAGAAAGCTCGTTACTTCAGTGATGAGTAGTTCACACTGTGAATTTATGAAGAGCCATATGCGGGAAAGTTGCACGTATGGTTCTGTGAGGGGGTTGCATTATGAGGTGTGAGTCTACTCGACTGTGGAATTCGTCAAATGTCTACTATTAGTGGATACACATTGAAAATTAAGGGTATAATTACCCTTGATTTTCAATCAGTTCGCGTAGTCTAGTCCATTCATTTCATGCTATAATGCTCGTGTAGGCAGTCGGAATTTATCGAAGAAGAGAACCATCATGAATGGTGTACGAATAAAACGGCGGTGAAGTATGAAAAAATATAATTGACCGCCACTCTGAGAGGTGAAAAGAATATGGTAGTTAAAATAAGAAAATGGGAGTTATCAGATGCAACGGATTTAGCATTGGCACTTTCCAATAAAAAAGTACAAAATAATCTTCGGGACGGATTACCTTATCCCTACACCGAGCAGGATGGAAAGGATTATATCTCTGCCATGCTTTCTGCAAATGAAAATGAAACATTTGCTTTTGCTATTACAGTAGACAGTAAAGTGATTGGAAGTATTGGCGTTTTTCGTCAGGAGAATATACATAAACGAACTGCGGAATTGGGATATTACATTGCAGAAGAATATTGGGGCAAAGGCATTATGACTGAAGCTGTAAAACAGATTTGTGAGTATGTTTTTGATAGGAGCGATATTATCCGTATTTATGCAGAACCATTTGCATACAATAGCGCATCTTGCAGAGTGCTTGAAAAAGCAGGTTTTCAGTATGAAGGTACTTTGAGAAATAATGCTGTAAAGAATGGTAAAGTTATTGATATGAAAATGTATTCACTATTACAAAGAGAAGCCTAACTTCCAGCTTTTCGAGTAAATGAACTGGAGTACAAATCGGAATTTATGGAGATATGATATGACATTAAAAGAACGTGCAAAGAAATTAAAACAGGATATTCCAACTGTTTTTTTGAGTTTGAAAGATAAAGAGACACCTATATTCGCAAAGATTTTTGCTGGCATCACAGTTGGATATGCACTTTCGCCAATTGATTTGATTCCTGATTTTATACCAATTTTAGGATATTTGGATGATGTAATTATCTTATTATATAGTTGATGATAATGAGTTAGTAGGAGCTATTCGTGTCGTTGATAAACAAGATGGAAGTAGAAAACGAATTGCTCCAATATTTATAATGAAACAATTTCGAAATAGAGGATATGCGATAAGCGCTTTTGGTGAGGTAGAAAAAATTCATGGTTGTAATAATTGGCAATTAGACACGATTCTTCAGGAAAGCGGAAACTGTTATTTATATGAAAAATTAGGATATAAAAAAACGGGTGTAATTGAAAATATCAATGATAAAATGGATATTGTTTATTATGAAAAAAATTAACAATTCAGAAATTGAGACGCAAAGACATATGAGAATAATGATTTTCATAGAGGGAACAACTCAGACCGGATATACTGATTGAGGACGACTGTAAAAGCATAGGAAAGTGAGGGATGCTTCTTGACTGCAAGTCAAGAAGATGTTGAGGAATGAATTATACGATTAGAGAATTAAAACCAAAGGAATATAAAGTGTTAGAAGATTTTTTGTATGAAGCAATCTTTATTCCAAACGGAGTGGATTTACCGGCGAGAGAAATTATTAATCAACCCGAATTACAGATTTATATAAAAGAGTTTGATAAAGAAGATGATAATGCTTTAGTTGCAGAAATTGATAGAAAGATTGTTGGTGCTGTATGGACTCGAATAATGAACGATTATGGACATATTGATAATGATACCCCATCTTTTGCAATATCACTATACAAGGAATACAGAGGTCTTGGAATTGGAACAGAGATGATGAAACAAATGCTTGCATCTTTAAAGAACAAAGGGTATGAAAAAGCCTCTCTTGCTGTTCAACAAGCAAACTATGCAGTGAAAATGTATCAGAAAGTTGGTTTCGAAATTGTAGATAAGAACGAAGAAGAGTATATTATGATTTGTAATTTAAAGTAAGCAGTTCCCAGTGTATAGGAGCTGAACAGAATGGCAGATTCCACCTGTATTCTACTTATAAGGGATTATATTTTTACAAAAAAATGATAGCCTTATATTATCAAATGAATGGAGAGAGGAATACATATGAATCAATTAGTTACAGGAAAATTTATATCATTAAACAGGAAACGGAAAAATCTTACACAGGAACAACTGGCAGAGAAACTTGGGGTTTCCAATAAGACTATCTCAAAATGGGAAACGGGAAAGTGTATGCCGGACTATTCAATCGTAAAGAGTTTATGCGATGAACTCGAGGTTACAGTGGCAGAACTTATGGATGGGGAAATATCCGAAGGAAAAAGTATTCGCACCTATGATGATGAACAGATTTTAGATTTGCTTAGAAGAACACAAGAATTAGAAAAACAAAAAAGCATGTTATACGGAATTATATTAGTTGTAATGGGTATCTCATTACAGGCGCTTTCGTATGCAGTTGGAGGTTCGGATTTTAAAGATTTTGTTTCCGGATTACTATTAGGATTGTCACTTGGTGAAATGTTAATTGGCGTTTATATCATTGGAAAATCCTTGGCGGGTAGATATTGTTAATTCAAATATGGATTGCAAATCTCCCAACGGTAGAGTAATAACTAATGTATGTACATTTCCCTGGAGTCCTTTAGCTTGTGCTGTAATGGATAAATTTGGGGTAAGATGGTATATTACTTTGCCGCAACATCGCCCGGAAGAAGAGAGGTAGTTATTCAATATAGGCGAGTGAGTGCAAATCCATATGAAGCATTAACAGAGCATGAATTGTTAGTCAAGTTAGAAAAATCACGTGAGCATGCAACACAGGGTATGTATAAAGATGCGGCAGAAGTTTCTTATTATATGAGGTCGAAGTATGGATTATAAATGTGAAGATAGTAAGAGGTATTAAGGTGATGGATGAAATTTTTGCAAAACCATGTGTCGGAGCAATAATTGAAAAGTCAGTAGAAGGCAAAAAATATATACTGATTCAGACGCGACAAAAAGAAGATGGCCAAGAAACTAATGGCATGATCGAAATTCCGGCTGGTAAAATTAGAGAATATGAGGATATTTTTTCAGCTCTTCGTCGAGAAGTTTGGGAAGAAACCGGATTAAAAGTAACAAAGATTTACGGTGAAAATGAAGTCGAATCCAATCAAATAGGACATGTGATTACAAATTCTTTTACACCTTATTGTGTGACACAGAATTTGTCGGGTGCATATTCAATTATTTTAAATACATTTTTGTGTGAAGCAGAAGGAGACTTGTTAAGTAGTACGAACGAAACAGAAAACATTCAGTGGGTAGAAGTTTCAGCTTTAAAGTGCCTTTTAACAGAAGAACCGGAGAAATTATTCTTTATGCATATTAATGCACTAAAGAAATATTTGCAATGTAGGTAATAGATTACAAATTGAGGGCAATTTCAGTTTGCGAGGATAATAAAAATCATTGATAAAGGAGCTGAAAATTATGGAAACAGAAAGACTGATATTAAGAAAATGGACTGAGGCAGATGCATCCAGCTTGTTTGAATATGCAAAAGATCCAGAGGTCGGTCCCATTGCAGGATGGCCTCCCCATAACTCTATAGAAGAAAGCAAAGATGTAATTAAAAATGTACTTAACGGCACGGAGTGTTACGCAATATGTGAGAAAAGCAACAATATTGCAATTGGTGCGGTAGAATTGAAGTTAAATGGACATACCGATATGACAGAACGGGACGATGAATGTGAGTTGGGATATTGGATAGGAAAGCCATTTTGGGGAAGAGGCTATATGCCGGAGGCTGCAAAGGAACTTCTTAAAAGGGGATTCGAAGAGCTCGGAATGTTAAAGATGTGGTGTGGCTATTATGATGGAAATCAGAAATCAAAAAGAGTACAGGAAAAGTTGGGGTTCGTATTTCATCATACATGCAATGAAGTACAGGTGCCACTTATGAATGAGGTAAGAATCGGTCATACAAATTTATTAACTAAAGAACATTGGGATGAAACAAAGTAACAGACAACTTTAAGTAGAGTAGGAAATAAGGATGATATTACGAATTGAGGGCAAAAAAGATGAAGAAAAAGATACTTATCTCAATCGGTTGTGTAATAGGTATTCTACTAATAATGATAGTGGCTTCTGGGTTTAATGTTGAAAAATCAGCTGGCGCATTCTTGTGACTTTAGTCGTGAGTTAGTTAGCTAATATTTTTGGGGCGTAGCATTATAGTGCTACTTGTTACTTTTTCTATTATTTCAATTTACTTTAATCGATATTTCTTTATTTTATTTTCATTCTAGTTTGCATTTGATTTGTTAATGAACTAGAATTATAAAACAGAATATATGTTCGATTTTTGCTTGCGATATATGATCTCATATGGTATAATAATAACATGAATAAAACATTTGATTTACCTAATAATAATGAGTTAACGTATGGTCGTGGATATGTATATTCGTTACAGTATCATATTGTGTGGTGTACAAAGTACAGAAAGAATATCTTATGTAATGGAATAGATGAACGGTGCAAGGAACTTCTGCTCGAATTATCAGAAGAGTACAAGTTTACAATCGCGGCAATGGAGGTCATGCCAGACCACATTCATTTGCTTCTTGATTGCAAACCACAATTTATGATTTCTGACATGATGAAGATATTTAAAGGAAATCTGGCAAGAAAGTTGTTTCTGGAATATCCACAGATGAAGAAGCAGTTATGGGGAGGACATCTTTGGAATCCATCATACCTTGTAGTAACAGTCAGTGACAGAAGCAGACAGCAGGTAGAACATTATATCGCTTCGCAGAAGGAAAGGCAGTGATGATATGAACAAGGCATGTCGACTTAGAATTTATCCGAATCAGGAACAGATGATACAGATTGCAAAGACAATCGGCTGTTGCAGATTCGTATATAATCAAGTTCTTGCAATACAAGAAGAGAACTTTAAGTCTGGTAAGAAACATATGTCACGAATAGATGCCAATAACTATGTGAACAGAACGTTAAAGAAGGAATATGATTTCCTGAAAGAAGTAGACAAGTTTGCACTTACCAATGCAGTCTATGCTTTAGCAAATGGATATAAGCGATTCTTTCAAAAAGAAGGAGGACATCCGAAGTTCAAGAACAAACATCGTTCATCAAGAAGTTATACAACCAACTTTACCAACAATAATATACAGGTAGGAGACACTTATATAAAACTACCGAAACTTGGAAAGGTCAAGGCAGTTATCCATCGTACATTTCCAGGTGACTGGAAGATAAAAAGCGCGACATTGAAACAGGAAAGTGATGGGAGTTATTATGTTTCTGTACTGTACCAGTATGATGAAGTAATCAGCTCCGTGTTTGCAGAATATGATGCAGTAATTGGAATGGATTATAAGTCAGACGGATTATATATGGATTCCAATGGAACCATTGGTGGAACACATAAGTACTATCGGGAATCACAGCAGAAGCTGGCGAAGGGGCAGAGAAAGTTAAAGCATAAACAACTTGGAAGCAAGAATTATTATAAGCAGCAGAAAAGAGTTGCATGCATCCACAGAAAAGCAGTCAATCAGAGGAAGGATCATCTGCATAAGAGAAGTACTGAGATAGCCAATCAGTATGCACTTGTCTGTGTGGAGAATCTGAACATGACAGTGATGAGCAATAAAGGATTTGGCAATGGAAAAGCAACACTGGACAATGGATATGGAATGTTTCTTAATATGCTAGAGTACAAGTTGAGGGACAGAGGAAAAGCATTCGTCAAGGTTGATAAGTGGTTTCCAAGTAGCCAGCTTTGCAGTAACTGCGGAAAGATACATAAGATAGCACTTACAGAAAGAATATATCTGTGTGAGTGCGGTAATGAAGTAGACAGAGATTATAATGCAGCTGTTAACATTAAGAACGAAGGATACCGAATATATCAAAAAGCAGTATAATAATAAAAAAGCAATAGGGGTGGGATGCTCCGAATATACGCTTGTGGAGTCAGCATAAGACCTGCTAACATAGAGGCAATTGACGTAGAAACAGGAAGCTCGTTACTTCAGTGATGAGTAATTCACTAGTTCAATTGGAGCAAAAAGCGAATTTGTGTTGGAATTAAGTCCAGAGGATACGGAGATATACGTCTATCACGGAGAAAACGGTTATGATTTGGTTGTGGAAAAGAATGTAGAAACAGGCGAGTGGTATCGGGTGAAAAGAGGAATATAAATACACGCGTAATAATCACCTTAAGTTGACACTCAAGGAATGAAATGGTATATGTAACGAAGGAAAATTGCAAATAGTTGCAATTTTCCTTCGCAAAGTATAGTTGCTTGATGACTAGAAAATATTGAACGCGAAAGAAACGCAACCACTTTATAAAGAAGTCGGTTACGTTTTTTTATGTTAGAGGTTGACAAACAAAGCGAGAAGCATTATATTGAACATATATTCATTGAACAAATAATCAATGAAAAATAATTCAATGAATAAATGCTCAATAAATATGCGTAATAGACGTAGTGGGGGGAATAAATAATGCCAACCAGAGAAGAACAAAAGGAAGCAAGAAGAAATGAGATATTAATGGCTGCCCTGGATATTTTTATTAAGAAGGGATATGCCGGAACCAGAATCACAGATATTGCAGAGGCAGTCCATATGAGTACCGGACTCTTGTTTCACTATTATGAGTCGAAAGAGAAGCTTTATGAAACCTTAGTTGAAATTGGAGTATCAGGTCCACAGACGGTTATGAAAGAAGATAGCACAGACCCCATTACTTTTTTTTATAACGCAGCCCATTCAATTTTGCTTTATACAAAAGAAAATCCTTTTGTAGCAAAAATCTTTGTTTTGATGATACAGGCATGGAATCAGGGGCCAGTTACTGAGAGAATAGAAGAGTTATTGCCGCAGATTATAGCAATAGAGGGTTCTGCTGAAATTATTAAGAGGGGACAGGAAATGGGGCAGATGAAGGACGGGGATCCGTTAGCATTGTCGCTGCTTTTTTGGAGTGCCATTCAGGGTGTTGCCCAGTCCATTGCCATGAATCCCGAATATCCCATACCGGAAGCGGATTGGGTAGTAGATATTTTAAGAAAGGTATAGGTTAATCAAATGAAGAAGATTATTATTATCGGTGGAGGAATTGCAGGTTTATCAGCAGGTGTACATGCACAAAAACTTGGTTTTTCCTCAGAAATTTATGAACAGCATACAATTACAGGAGGTCAGTGTACTGGTTGGAATCGCCAAGGTTATCACATTGACAACTGTATTCATTGGCTTACTGGAACCAGTAAAGATACTATGATGTATGAGCTTTGGAAGGATACAGGTGCGCTAGGTAAGGATGTTAAAACAGTTAGACCTGAAGCCTTTTCCGTTTATGAGTTTGGCGGCGAAACAATTACGTTTTATAACGATCCGGATAAGTTAAAGGCAGAATTGCTGCGTATTGCACCCGAAGATCAGAAGCAGATAGAAGAGTTGTTGCATGACGTATCACTGGCAGTTTCTATGGATGTTCCGGCAAATAAGCCCATTGATATGTATGCATTACCGGAATTAATGAAACTGGGCATGAAAATGAAAGATGCAGGGACGATTAACAAGAAGTATGGTAAGATGACTTGTAAAGAGTATGCACAGAAATTTAGCAATCCTTTGTTACAGTTGGGTATATCCTATTTAGTGCCCGAGTATTACTGTGCCTCCGCTCTTGTATTCACGTTGGCTACGGTTCTTAGCGGCAATGGCGATATTCCAGTGGGTGGAAGTTTGGCCATGGCTCAGCGTATGCAGAAGAAATATGAGTCCCTTGGTGGTAAGGTTATAACCGGTGCTATGGTTACAGAAATTATGGTGGAAAAGAATTTAGCAGTTGGAATCAAGTTGGAAGACGGTACTGAAATTGCTGCCGATTATGTCATTGCAGCTTGCGACGTGAAATATACTTTAGACAAACTTTTAAACAATCAATTTCACGATAAAGGACTGGAAGAGCAGTTTGAGAAGATTGACCATGAATCAGGCAGTTCCATACTTCCTACATCAGCACACGTTGCTTTTGCAGTCGACATGGACATGAAGGATTATCCGGTTTCACTGGTATTCGAGACGGAAAAGTATACAGTGGGTGTAACAGAATTTAATGCACTGGGAATTCGTAATTACTCTTATGAACCTTCCTTTGCACCAGAAGGAAAAACAGTTTTGAACACCTTTATCAGCCAGTCAGATCAAGATTATTTCTGGTGGGCTAAGTTATATGAAGACAAAATGACCTATGAAATTTACAAAGAAGAAATGGCGAAGAAAATTCAGGCAATAGTGGAAAAAAGATTTCCTGAGTTAGTAGGCAAACTTACACTAATCGATGTCTATACGCCGATTACCTATCATCGATTCTGCAATTCCTATCATGGAGCATGGATGGCTTTTCCTATGGAGCCCGGTGATAGTGCCATGATGCATAATGGCAAAATTAAAGGCTTAAAGAATTGCTTCTTGGCAGGCATGTGGTTACAGTCTCCCGGTGGGCTACCCGTAGCCGCAGTTACAGGCAAATATGCAGTCCAAAGAATTTGCAAATGTGAGAAACAACCGGTCATGTAAATGTGTTATTATAGAAAGTAGTTATGGAAAGCAGATGATATTAGGAGAAAGGCATTATGAATAAACAAAGAAGAGCAGTCATTGAAAACAACCAGATATCCGAAGTCATAACAGTATCTCTTGGACAGCGTGATCAGAAAATTATGATAGAAGGCAAATCGGAGAAGTTACCTGTCGTAATTGCACTCCATGGCGGCCCCGGTTCTCCGATTCCTTTTTGTGTAGGAGCAAGAGGATTGTTTCCGGAATTTACAGACAAATGTATTTTGGTTTGTTGGGATCAGTATGGATGCGGTATCAATAATGCGAAACTTTCGGAAGATATGTGTATAGATGACATCGTTCATATGACTACTGACCTGATTGATGTTCTGAAAAAACGGTTTCCAACTAATAAATTGTTCCTTTTTGGAATGTCCTGGGGTAGCATTTTAGCAGTACGGGCTGCCAATAAAAGAATGGACTCGGTGGATGGTGTATTTACATATGGCCAAGTTTTACGTGACTTAATGAGGTCTGAAGAAGTGATGAATGCGATTTTAAATTCAACAGCTTCAGATAAAGTTAAAAAAGAGGTCAAGAGAATCGTAGAAGAAAAGGATAATTCATATGATGCGTCAATGAAAATGAGTCAATACGTGCGAAAATATACTTTTGGTTACACAAATCCTAAGGAACCAAAAGCTCCAATTGGCAAAATGATACAAGGCATGCTTTTCAGTCCGGATTATCGCTTTGTGGATTTTAAGGCAATGGTAGTGAATGGTTATTTGAAAAATAGAAGTCTTATTAATGAACTTGCACAGGTTGATTTACGAGAGGATTTAGAAGCGGTGACTGTACCATATCATATTATACAGGGAGATGCGGATGTGGTTACTTCTACGAAAATGATAGATGCCTTTGTAAAGGAAATAAATCACCCCAATCTGACCTGTACCATTATAAAAGATTCAGCCCATTCACCGGGAATGAATGGAATGCAGGCAGTAATGGATGAGATTGAAGCAATTTAATGGGAAGCATTTGATAGCAATACAAAAGAGGGGCAAAAAATGGGATTATTTGAACACTTTAAGAAGAAAAAAGAAGTAGAGACAGCAAAAGAACCTTCAAATGTTTATGGTTCTCAGGCATCAGCAGATCCGTTCTATTCTGAAGATAATATTTCACGACTGAAAAAATCTATTGCACAGATGGAAGCAACGGATGATTCGGAATAAAAAGATGACTGCCGGATAGATACAGAAATCGAGATGAGTAATTCAGGAGGAAAGAACATGGAATTTAAAGTAATTGATATGGACAATTGGTCCAGAAAAGAAACCTTTGAACATTTTTCTACAGTGGCAAAGAGTACATACAGTTTAACAGTCAAGGTGGATGTGACTAACCTTGTGGAGAAAATCAAAAAAGAAAATTTGCGATTTTATCCGCTTTTCACATGGATTGTGACTAAGGCATTGAATCAATTTGAACAGTTTAAAATGGGATATGATGCTGAAGGTTGCTTGGGGTATTACTCTTATATCAATCCCATGTATTCCGTTATGGATCAGGACAAAAATGTAGTATCTTTATGTACGGAATTTGAAGAGGAAGTTAGTACTTTTTATAAAAAGATGTCTGATGATTTGGATAATTTCGAGAAGGAAGGCAAGGAAACGGCTTTCTATCCAAATTTTTACATCGTTTCTGCACTGCCCTGGATTCATTATGAGTCCTTTACAGTTTTGAATGAGAGCGAGCAACATTTTCTTTTCCCAATGGTTACCTGGGGCAAATATGTGAAAGAAAATGACAAATATGTGATTCCGCTGGCTTTGCAGGTTAGCCATGCAGTTGCAGACGGTTATCATTGTGCACAGTTTTATGAGGCAGTCGAACAGTTGATTCAGGAAGTATAAGGAGCAGACAGTATGTCTAAAAACAACAATATCAAGATGGTAGTAACGGATTTGGATGGTACTTTGTTAAAGAATGACAAGTATATTTCAGAGTACACGGCATTGTTTTTGGACAAGATGCGACAAAAAGGAATCCTGTTTGCGATTGCCACGGCTCGTCCCATACGCGCGGTGAAGGATACTTTGCCCTGGGTAAAGTATGATGCTGGAGTGTTTCATAACGGAGCGGTGGTCATAGATCAGCAGGAAGCCAAGAGCGGTTTCGGAATAGAGAAACCAAGGGCACTTGTCGCAGCAATTTTAGCAGACAAACCTATGAGCAAAATTGCGGTGGAATCCAATGATGTGATGTATGCAAATTTTAAGGCCGAAAGCCTTTGGCCCGGAGTGGAATATAAGTTGACAAATGATTTTCACGAAATTGAAGGCAGTATTGCAGATAAAATAATTGTAGAAGCACATTCTCTGGAAGAAATGAGTCTGTTGCAAAAATACATACCTGAAGAACTTTATTTGCAGCTTTCTGAAAATATAATCGCTATGATTTTGAATAAAAAGGCAACAAAATCCAATGGAATCAAGCTATTAGCTGAGCAGTATGACATTAAACCTGAACAGATAGTTGCATTTGGAGATGACTATAATGATATAGATATGCTGCAGTCATTTGGAAAAGGCATTGCTGTACAAAATGCTCTGGATGAAGTAAAAGCGGCAGCAGATGAAGTGTGTGACAGTAACGAAAATGATGGAGTGGCTAAGTGGCTGGAACAAAATTTGGCATAAGAAGTAAAGAACCTGTTGGATTTTATACGGGTGAAAAACCTGACACTTGTGCAAGTCAGTTATATATTCCGACCTTAATATTGGATTGTTATAATTCTTATGGTTTTATTTGGTTCATCAACTTTAAAGATAGCAATATAGTGATCTATCAGTAATTGGCGGTAGCCTTTTCCTGCATATGTCCCGATTATACGTTCTTGATGTGACTGCGGAAATGTATTTAACTCTTTTAATTCATTCCATAGTCGGTTGGTCTGTCCTTGAGCATTTTCTGGTGATTGCAGATCTGTGGAAATATATTTGAATATTTCGTCTAAATCTCTGTATGCCCGTGCATTTAGAACGATTTTATATTTATCCATAATATTTTTTGTCCAATCTTTCAAATGCAGAATCAAGGTCGATAGCTTCTCCGCCCTCTATCATTTCTTTTTCTGATTCAAAGATTGCCTGGTCAATGCGGTTTGTTTTTGCAAATTTATCATATAATTCACTACTCATTACAACTAAGTCGCTGTATCCATTTTTTGTAATATAAATTGGCTGTTGCTCCTTGTGTGCAATGTCAGATATTTTACTTGTATTTCTAAGATCTCTAATTGGCATTATAAATGGCATAAAATATCAACTCCTTTCTATTTCCGTAATTATAGCACAATTATGCCACGCCAACAATGGATTTATACTTCCAAATAATTCAAATTCATTCAAATTCATAGTATACTGTTAAGATGATAAAATACACGATGGTGGCAAAAGAAGACTACAGTAATTGTTTTGCGTAAAATTTCAGTTTGTAGAGAAATTGAGTAAAGTAACAAATCGGTGTTTATGGAGGTCTAAATATGGCAGAAAAAATAATCACATTTGTAATATTTCTATTGGTATCTATGATTTTTATTATAATAGGTATTTCACAAATAAGAAGTAAAGAACCTGTTGGATTTTATTCGGGTGAAAAACCTCCGAAAACGGAACAACTTTTAGATATGGCAGTATGGAATAAAAAACATGGATATATGTGGATTATTTACGGTTTGGCAATTATCGCATCTTTTATTATCTGCTTATTTATAAAGACAGAGGTTATTGCCTTAACTATCTTTTTTTGCATAATTATTGGTGCATTTCCAATTATGATGGTGTATCATCATAATTTAAAGAAGAAGTATTATAGATAGCATTGAGTGACTAAAGGAGAAAGAAAAATACCTATGAAAAACAAAACAATCATTTTATTTGTCATTGCAATTTTATTAATCGCTTTTTTGATTGTGGGTGCTTACATTTATGTGACCACAGGAGTATATCATCCTATTACTACCACAGGATTAATTCTTTTAATCATAGTTGTGGGCATGCTTGCAAAAGTAAAAAAGAAATAAGAGAAACAAGGGAGATTGAATTGTTAAAATCAAACGGAACAAAAGATGGCGTATCTATACTGGCGGTTTTATATGCGCTGCAATTCTATGTTCTCTAAGAAATCAATCCAGCAAGTCATCCATACGGACACCCAAAGCACAAGCCATTTTCTTAATGAAACCGACTTGTGCTTTATTTATGTGTTTTTGCATCAAAAACCCAAACAGCTCGCTCGCCTTAATCTGTCAAAATGGATTGGGCATAGAGACATGATTTGTTATCATTATGCCCAAGGGTTCCCGCATAGTGTGGGTAGCACAAGCTTGATTTATGTTGCTGTGCCCAAAGTATATGATACTGATGCGCTGGTCAGCTTCCTTTGGGTATACCAGGAGCAAAATCAACACTACTGCCCAAACTCACTAAATGACATCATACATTAATGACTCTGTAGAGTTTTACTTTATGGCCTAAAATGCAAGCTATACAAGCTTAAATGCAATTTATATAAATTTAAATGTAAAATATAGTTGTCATTCAGTAAAGAATGTATTACTATGTGCTCATAGACAACAACAGCAAGTTTCAAACCATTTATGGATGCAGTATCGCAGGAAACCTGCGTTATGCAGGAGGATGAAAATGAAAACAGAATCAAAGAAAATAATCAGACTAAATAGAAAACAGGAGGCAGGAAATGAAGAATATCAGAATGAAGGTAGCAAGAGTAGAAAAAGACATTTCTCAAGAACAGTTGGCTGATTTGGTGGGAGTTACCAGACAGACAATAGGCATGATTGAATCAGGAAAATTTAATCCGTCCTTACAATTATGCATATCCATATGCAGAGCACTTGGTAAGACTTTAGATCAGTTGTTTTGGGAAGAACAGACACCAGAAGAATAGGCAATCAATAGGTAATAAATAGTTGGTAAATTAATTATGAGCCGAACAGCGGCAGAATGGGAGAAGAAAATGAGTATATTTAGCAAATTATTCAAGAAACAAGTAGATGAAAGACAGGAATTAGAATTATTGAAAGCGGAACACACAGCATACTGGGTTACTTTTTGGCTATTGTTTATAGCAATAACGGTTGAACGCTTTATCTTACAGGTACCTCTTGAACAGATGATGGCAGAATGGTGTATTTTTATGATTTCCTGTATTGTGCTTTGCGTGGGTTGTATTCGTAAAGGATTATGGTGTTTTCAGACGAAAAAGGTGCCCGGAGTTAAGGCATATATTGGATATAGTTTATGTGGTGCAGCCATAGGAGTGGTTTTTGGAATTATTACTGTAATCCAGTTTGAGATTAAGGAAATTCCTATTATTTTAGCAATTATAGGAATGGATGCATTCTTTATTTTTATTAGCTGTTTTGTGCTTTTCCTGATTGTCGGCAGCATGGCCAAGTCCAGAGAGAAGAAACTGGCGGACAAGGCAATGCTGGATGATGAGGATGACCTCGACTAATTAAGAATCTGCTGTAAATATTCAATCATAACTTTAGCGGCACGTTCGTGGGAAGGAACACCCGGATGAGAACGTGAACCAATCGTTTCAGTAGTGGTATTGGGAAGCTGCAGGAAAGATACTTTGTTATCGCCTGTAAGCTTCCTATATTCGTTTATAGCATCTGTTATTGCGAGTGTCAGTTCATAACCCAGCATACCATAAGCCCATACAAGTTGAGAATCAGGATTATTACGACGAAGCATGCCAAGGAAATCAATCACGGCCTTTTCAAAACGCAGAATATCCTCTTGATTGTAGGTACCATCTGGATTGAGTCGTTGTATAAACGTTTCTCCGGTAACAGGGTCAGACCATTCCGGTTGATTAAAAGCACCGCAATCATTGGTTCCTAAATTGACAATAATGGCATCGGGTTGCCATTTGCGAAAGTCGTGAGGCTTGGAAGCACCAAGTTGTTCGTTTCGTTCACCGCTAGTAAGGCCGCAAACCTTCTCATAAACAGAAGGAATATTGTGACGAGGGTCATTATCCCAGCCACAAACGACACCCCAGCCACCTTGCGAAATAAGGCGATAATCCGCATTCAGAGCCTTAGCAATCATTGTAGCGTAGTCGTGACTGCAGCTCATAAACATAGGAATCCAATCTTCTTCCGCGGTAGCACCATAAGTACCTTCTCCGGAAGTAATGCTGTCTCCCACAAATTCTAATTTAAGGCGTTTGTCCGAAATCGGCAGGAAAAGGCCGTCTGACTGAAAGCCGCGAACAGTAATATAACAGCTGTCATCTGACATTGCTTGTAATTCTCTGAAAAACCGTACATTCTTCACAGAATCAGGATTCATGCCTCGGAAAAGGCACAGAGAGTAAGAACCGGGCATGAGCATTTGACGACTCATCAATTCGCCATTTATTTCATATCCTGCCCAAGGTTCATAAGTATCAAAATCCACATCAATATCAATCCATAATTTAGTACCGGTTACATTGACTTCAATGGCACTTCCGTTAAAGAAAAGGGGAACCGGATATTGTCCTTCTACTGTTCGACCATGAATCTTGCAGTATTCTAAATCCTTCAACGAATAATCTTTCAATTTTGTATTTTTTTCCATATTTATTCCCGTCCTTTTCTATATTTTCTAGCCTTTACTTCCCATTCAAATTCTAGTATTATAGAGTGATTATTACATACAGTTTATTTCTTATAGCAGATAATTTCAAGAACAAAATAGATTCATTCTATTTTCAAATGTTTCTTTTATAGGCAAATAACCAAAATAAACGTATGATAAAATTCATCAAATAAAAACAATCAGCAGATACACAATGTATTATAGGAAGAGGTGTTTTATGTCACCGGTTAAGTGGGTCTATTCTTTTTTAAGAAAATATCGTTTTAGGATGGCAATAGGATTGTTCATGACTACATTGATAGCCATGTTGACGATTGTTAATCCTTATATTTCAGGCATTATAGTAGATGATGTCATTACTGCCGGTCATATTGAATTGCTACCGGGAATGATTATTATTATTTTAGGTGTAACTATAATAAAGGGCATTTTACGTTACAGCTCACAGATTATGTTTGAAATTTGCTCTCAAGGAGTTTTATACAAGATGAGAGATACTGTATACAGAAAGTTGTTGCAGGAGGATTTCGCTTTTTATAATAAAAACAGAACCGGAGATTTAATGTCTAGACAAACCGGTGATATGGATGCGATTCGTCACTTTATAGCATATGTTATTTATTCAGTATATGAAAATGTATTGCTGTTATCCTTTGCGTTGATTATGATTTTCACGGTCAACTGGAAACTGGCATTATGTATGCTGGCAGTACTGCCTTTTACAGCATTGACTACTTATGCACAATCTAAAAAAGTGCGTCCTGCTTTTATGAAAATCAGACAGCAGTTTTCTTCATTAAATACGTTTGTGCAGGAGAACATCAGCGGTAACAGAGTGGTGAAAGCCTTTGCCAGAGAGGACTATGAGCAAGAGAAGTTTGATAAAGAAAATGAAGCTTATCGTGATGCAGAATTGAAAGCATCTTTGGTATGGCGAAAATATGTACCTATTTTTGAATTCCTTTCAAATGTATTAATGGTGGTTTTGATGCTTTATGGTGGATATATGGTTATTCAGGGTGAGGTTACCATGGGTAATTTGGTTACAGTCAGTGGATATTTATGGATGCTGACCGTTCCGCTTCGAATGGCAGGATGGTGGATTAATGATATTCAAAGATTTACTACTTCAGCAGAGAAAATTTATACCACTTATAGTCAAGAACCTGAAATCAGAAAGCCCGGATGTCCTGTAGTTAGAAAGCATTTTCAGGGAGATGTGGAGTTTTCGCATGTTTCTTATCAGGCAGAGGATGCTGATATTATTACCGATATTTCTTTTCGGGTTAAGAGCGGGATGAAAGTTGGAATCATTGGCTCTACCGGTTCAGGAAAATCAACTATTATGAATTTGCTTTGCCGTTTCTATGATGTAACATCGGGAGAGGTTAAGGTAGATGGCATCAATATCAAGGACTTGGATTTGTATGATCTTCGCGACAATATCGGAATGGCTATGCAGGATGTCTTTTTATTCTCGGATACCATAGAAGGAAATATTGCATATGGGCGACCTAATTGCAGTTTTGAGGATGTAAAAAAGGCAGCTAAAATGGCAGATGCAAATCTGTTTATTCAGCAGATGCCGGAAGGTTACGACACAATTGTCGGTGAACGAGGCGTAGGATTGTCCGGCGGTCAGAAGCAGAGAATTTCTCTGGCCAGGGCGCTATTAAAAGACCCCTCGATTTTGATATTGGATGATACGACTTCTGCAGTCGATATGGAAACCGAAAGTTACATACAGAATCAGTTGAAGAATATTGAAAAAGACTGCACTATTTTTATTATCGCATATAGAATTTCTTCTATTAAGGATGCGGATTTAATACTGGTAATGGACCGAGGCAGAATCGTGGAGCAGGGTACTCATGAACAATTGGTAGCCGCTGACGGTTATTATGCTGCTGCTTTCCACCATCAATACGGAGACTTTAAGGGGGCGGGCAAATAAATGGCTAGAAATAAATATGATGTAGATGAAGTATTAGAAGATAAATTTGATGCCAATCAGTTGAAAAGACTGGCCGGCTATATGAAGCCTTATAGAAAGCAAATGGCGTTGGTTATCTTTCTGATGCTGTCGGCTTCAGCACTTGGTATGCTGATTCCCAGGTTTTTTATGACCGTAATGGATCACAGTATTCCGAATAAGGATATGCGTGAAATTCTAATTTATTCAATCCTGACCTTAGTGATTGCACTCTATACCTGTTTCAGTTTGCGCGTTAAAATTGGATTAATGACGCAGGTTGGGCAGAACATAGTTTATGCTTTGCGTAAAGACATCTTTACCCATTTGCAGGAATTACCCTTTGCTTATTATGATGAGCGCCCGCATGGAAAGATTCAGGTAAGGGTTGTCAACTATGTTAACAATTTAAGTGATTTGTTAAGTAACGGTATTATTAATACCATAACGGAACTTTGTAACCTGTTTTTCATTATATTCTTTATGCTGAGTATTAATGTGAGACTGACCATTATCTGTCTTTGTGGGTTACCGATCCTTTCTGTAGTGATTGTATACCTGAAAAGACGAACCAGACGTGCTTGGCAGATACAGAGTAATAAACAATCTAATCTGAATGCTTATATTGCAGAGAGTATTGATGGAATTCGAGTGACACAGTCTTTTGTTCGTGAAAATGAGAACAGTGGTATTTTTAATAAATTAAGCGATAATTACAGGGCAGCATGGATGCGTGCTGTTAAATACAACTTTGTTATGGGACCATCTGTAGAATTGATTAGTATGGTCACAACCGCTTTTATTTATGTGTTGGGAATTTCCTGGATTGGAATGGAAGGTACCGGCGTGACAGTGGGTGCACTAATTGCATTTACATCTTATATCAGTCGTTTCTGGAATCCAATTAATACATTGGCTTCTTTCTACAATTCGGTACTGACAGCAGTGTCATATTTGGAACGTATTTTTGAAACTATTGATGAACCTGTTCAAATCAAGGATAAGCAGGAAGCAGTTCCGATGCCACAAATACAGGGCAAGGTAGAGTTTAAAAATGTTAAGTTCAGTTATGAGGATGATGTGGTCATACTGAAGGGAGTAAGCTTTACCGCAGAAAGAGGTCAGACCGTAGCAATCGTAGGACCGACCGGTGCAGGCAAGACGACGATTGTCAATTTGCTGAGTCGATTCTATAACGTAGACAGTGGAGAAGTTCTAATAGACGGAATTAATATTGAAGAAGTAACCATTCATTCCTTACGCAGGCAAATGGGTGTTATGATGCAGGATAGTTTTATTTTCTCCGGAACCATCATGGATAACATTCGCTATGGCAATGATGAGGTTAGCGATGATGCTGTAATCGAAGCTGCCAAGACAGTTTGTGCGCATGATTTTATTATGGAAATGGAAGATGGTTATTATACACAGGTCAATGAAAGAGGAACCAGACTTTCAGCAGGACAAAGACAGCTGATTTCTTTTGCCAGAGCGCTATTAGCTGATCCCAGAATTTTGATTTTGGATGAGGCAACTTCTAGTATTGATACTGAAACGGAAATCCTCCTGCAAAAAGGGCTAAACCGACTTTTGGAGGGAAGAACTTCTTTTATTATTGCACATAGACTTTCTACCATTCAGAGTGCAGATTTCATTATGTATATCGACAAAGGTGAAATTCAGGAAATGGGATCTCATGATGAGTTGCTGCAGAATAAGGGCGAGTATTATCAGCTTTATATGTCACAGTATGATTTTTTATCTGTATGATGATGTAATATTTATATGGATAATAAGCTGGTGCAGTGGTATACTAATTTTGCAAATATATTTCATTTTATAGAAACAGTGACCAATATGTCACCAAAAACCACGCAAGAATGAAAAATAGAGGAAATACTAAGTATGCGAATCGAGTATAAAAAGAAAGCTGTAAAATACATCAATTCTTGCGATAGGTTAGAAAAACAACGATTGAAAACGGCGATTGAAAAAATCCCATTTGGAGATATTAAGAAACTGCAAGGGTTTGATTATGATTATAGATTACGTGTTGGTGATTTGAGAGTGTTATTTTCAATCAATAACGATACAATAGTAATAAATGATATTTTACCAAGAGGCCAAGTATATAAAAGGCTATAGGAGGTGCAAAAATGAGTAGAGAGGCATTAAAAAATATTATAGAATTAGTTCCTGAGAGTGACATTGAAACATTGTACAAAGTGATTGTAAAATTTGTTCCAGAGACAAAGCCAGAACCAGACGAAATAGAAGCAATCAAAGACGCGAAAGAAGATACTAGTAAAACAACTTCACATAGTGAAATCGATTGGAATTAAAACAGTGAATTGTCATACGCATTCATAAATGCAATAGAAATGCATCATTCATAAATGCTTCGCATTAATGAATCATACGCATTCATAAATGCTTCGCATTTATTTCATGCACGGCGTCGCCGTATATTGGAATAAAATAAAAAAGCTGCTTACATGCAAGCATGTAGCAGCTATTTATTTTATTTCAATGTATGACTTGTGCAAAGAGCAGGTGATGGGAATCGAACCCACGTATCCAGCTTGGAAGGCTGGTGTTCTACCATTGAACCACACCTGCATTGGTGTCTATGTTAGGCACAAGAATTATTCTACAATCTGTTCTTCCTGTTTGTCAAGACATTTTATTTCTTCTGATTCAGAATCATAGCTCAAGTACAAAGTATATTCTTTGGATTCATAACTTTCAACCGGCAATTCGATTTGGTAGGAAAGACCTTCAGCGTTCTCTAAAGTCAGGATCCACGGTGTTGAGTCGGCATTTTTATAGATGGTCAGTCCTGCCAGATATTGTCCGGGAACAAAACCTTCAAAATCTTCCAAAATATTTGTTTTTAATGCTGAGCTGTTTTTTTCATAGAGCTCTAGTTTTGTAAATGTAAATTCTGTATTATTGCAAAGTGTAACGTACACAGGGATAATAACTGCAGCTTCTTCCTGAGCCTTAATGGTTTCAATGGAGGTTAGGTATTCCTGATAGGAACTGATAATTGAATTCATGCTGGAAATCAGAATGTCAATATCTTCATCGGTCATTTCATTCAAATTAAAGCTTTCGATTTGAGTTACCTTTTCAGCTAAAGAAACCAGCTGTGTATCAAGGGAACTGTCTTCTATGTATTTATGAGCCTCTACAACCTGATTATGAATATCAACAAGTTTTAAAAAGGTTTCTTGTGCTTCTGCAATTTTTTCGGGTGTATTTTTTTGGCAGCCTGTCATTAGTAATGTAAAAACGATATATAGGAAAAGAATTGAAATTCGTTTTCTAAAATTATGTTGATTTTTCATAAAAACCTCGCTTATTTATCTAGTCATTTGGGATTCAAACACATTTACATTCAAGTTATAATTAACTCTCAGTTCGTAAGATATCATTTAGTGCATTTTGGGCAGTAGCGTTGATTTTGCTCCGAATATACCCAAAGGAACCTGACCAACATGTCAGTATCACATGCTTTGGGTACAGTAACAAAAAGCAAGCTTGTGTTGCCCACACTATGAGGAAAACCATGGGCATAGTGAGAACAAATCATGACTCTATGCCCAATGCTATTTCTGGAGCAAAATCTAGCAAGTTGTTTTGGGCATTGTAGGCAAAACAGGTCTAAATTACCCAAAACAATTTAAGTATGTTCGAACCTCGAGTGACTTCTTATTGTAATGGCACTAAAATATATTATATAGAACCGATTTGGTCTTGGCAAGACAATATATCCGTAATCTGTCGCTTGACCGGATTTTGCAGGCTTGCTATGATGATGTGAGAAGAATTACTTAAACCGTATCGCGGGAAACCTACGATATGTGTGGGGGATAAAATGGAAAAGGCATATGAACTGAAGTTTACAAGTGAAAAAAGCGGAAGTCTTTTTGTGAATTGTTGTGGCTGCTCTAAAACAGAACCACTGCACAGCTTTGGTCCGGCACAGAAACCGCATTACCTGATTCATTATATTTTAAGCGGACAAGGCAAGTTTAGCATTGCTGGACAGGATTATGTGTTGGAAGCAGGCTATGGGTTCTTGATTCCGCCCGAGGTGCTGGCTTTTTATCAGGCAGATGAAACCAATCCTTGGACCTATGTATGGGTAGGATTTGGAGGAACACTTGCAGAAGCGACAGTGAAATCAATGGGTTTATCTTTGGCAAATCCTATCTTCAAAGCTGAGCAAGGAGATGAATTATATCGAGTAGTTCGGGACATGATGGAGCATAATACTTATGGAATATCTAATAATTTGCGCAGAAATGGGCAGTTGCATATGTTTTTGTCGCTGATATCCGAAGGCTTGCCAATCGAAGAAACCAAAGAAGTAAATCGTGCAGATACTTATGTCCGAAAAGCCATTGAATACATTCAGGGAAACTATTGTAATCCGATTAAAGTAACGGATATTGCAGAATATGTTTGTATTAACAGAAGCTATTTATATACACTGTTCCGAGAAGAAACCGGTTTGTCTCCACAACAGTTTTTGGCCACAGTGCGGATAACGAAAGCCACAGAATTGTTGCAGTTAACGGACTTATCTGTAGAAAGCATCGCATTATCCTGCGGATATACAGATCCACTGGTCTTCGCCAAAGCATTCAGACAGATGAAAGGGACTTCTCCATCAGACTGCAGAAAAGAAATGCAGAAGGGTAAAGCTAGACAAAATCAAGACTATTTGAAACAAATTGAAGACTTTATCAGCCAAGCAAACAAATAGAAATATAACATTTTGACAGGTTTTCATAACAAACCATACTGGACTAATATACAGATTTAGATAGTATAAATTATAGAGTCACCGAGTGGCTAAACAAATCATTACGGTTCATATAAATAACAAAAGAGCAATGAGTGAATAGCAGATGGGTTCCGCTGTTGGAAGGCGGACAGAAGGGGTGTTTATGAAAGAAAAAATGTTAGAGAAATTTTATGAATTATTTGGGGATACGCCTAAAGCGGATGTTTTTTTTGCACCGGGACGGGTTAATTTGATAGGGGAACATACGGATTATAATGGCGGGCATGTTTTTCCCTGTGCACTTACTATAGGAACTTATGCGGTAGCCAGAGTGCGTACAGACCGAAAGTTACGATTTTATTCTATGAATTATGAAGAACAGGGATTGATGGAATCCAGCCTGAATGATTTGAAGCAGGACAGTAAAGCAGGGTGGACCAACTATCCCAAGGGTGTGATGTGGGCATTTCAACAACGTGGATATAAAATACCATATGGTTTGGATCTGTTGGTTTATGGAAATATTCCCAGCGCATCAGGATTATCCTCTTCGGCATCTGTAGAGGTCTTGACAGGATATATTTTAAGAGAGTTGTGTGGATGCGGTATCAATAATCAAGATATTGCCCTCATAGGACAATATGCTGAAAATAACTTTAATGGAGTCAATTGTGGCATTATGGATCAATTTTCCATTGCTATGGGGAAAAAGGATCATGCTATTTTTCTGGATACAGCAGACTTATCGTATACTTATGCACCGATTAAATTGGAAGGAATGAAACTGATTATTGCCTGTAGTAATGTAAAAAGAGGGCTGGCAGATTCCAAGTATAATGAACGGCGACAAGAATGTGAAACGGCATTAGCGGAGTTACGAACAGTGATTGATATTCGAAGTCTTGGTGAATTGACCCCGGAGCAGTTTGATGCTTGTTATTATGCAATTCAAGATCCAATCAGAGTGAAACGTGCCAGACATGCAGTATATGAAAACAGACGCACTATTCGTGCAGTTGATGCTTTGCAGAAAAATGATATAGCCTTATTTGGACAATTGATGAATGAATCCCATAGGTCGCTTCGAGATGATTATGAGGTAACAGGTTTGGCGTTGGATACACTGGCGGAAGAAGCGTGGAAGATAGAAGGTGTCATTGGCTCTCGTATGACCGGTGCTGGATTTGGAGGTTGTACTGTGAGTCTGGTTAAGGATGAAGCGATTGATCCATTTATTTCGCAGGTAGGCGAGAATTATTTAGCTAAAACCGGACATAAAGCAGGTTTTTATGTAGTAGAAGTAGGCGACGGACCATGTAGAATTTAAATACAAGGAGAGTTCTCATGATACAAAATGATATTAGAAATCTGGTGGCTTATGGATTAGAAACAGGACTGGTGTTGCCGGAAGATGAAATATATACAGTCAATCGTTTGTTGGAACTGTTTCAACTGGATGAAATTGATGATGCAGATGATGAGAAAAAAGTTAATCAGAAAAGCGTTAATCAGAACGAAGAAGCAGCGGTGAATCCGGAAATAAATCTGGAGAATATACTGCGCAGTATGCTGGATTATGCAGTGGAAACTGGATTAATCGAAAATGACAATATTGTTGAGCGGGATTTATTTGACACTAAAATTATGAGTGTTTTGATGCCGCGTCCCAGTGAGGTGATTCGGACTTTTCAAAATTATTATCAGTCAAGCCCTGAAAAGGCAACCGAATATTTTTATAAGTTGAGTTGTGATTCTGATTATATTCGTAGATATCGAATCGTTAAGGATCAAAAGTGGGTGACAGCAACAGAATACGGAGATTTGGATATTACAATTAATTTATCCAAACCGGAGAAGGATCCCAGAGCTATTGCCGCAGCCAAAAAAGCCAAGCAATCAGGTTATCCAAAATGTCTTTTGTGCAAAGAAAATGAAGGCTATGCAGGGCGAATCAATCATCCGGCCAGACAGAATCACAGAATTATTCCGATTACGATTCAGGGAGAGCAATGGGGCTTTCAATATTCTCCTTATGTATATTACAATGAACACTGTATCGTTTTTAATGGGCAACATGTTCCCATGAAAATCGAGCACAATACTTTTTGTAAGCTGTTTGACTTTATCAAACAATTTCCTCATTATGTAGTTGGTTCCAATGCGGATCTTCCCATAGTGGGCGGTTCTATTTTAAGTCATGACCATTTCCAGGGAGGCTGTTATGAATTTCCTATGGCCAAGGCACCAAATGAGTGGGAATTTGTTATGAAGGGCTTCGAAGATGTGAAAGCAGGCATAGTGAAATGGCCACTTTCAGTGATTCGGTTGAGTGCTAGAGACACAGAACGCATTATATCTTTAGCAGATAAGATTTTAAATGCCTGGCGGGAATATACAGATGAAGATGCCTTTATTTATGCACAGACACAAGGAGAGCCACACAATACAATTACTCCCATAGCGCGCAAAAAGGGCGATTGTTATGAATTGGATTTGGTGCTTCGTAATAACATTACCACCAAGGAGCATCCTCTTGGCGTCTATCACCCGCATGCCAATTTACATCATATTAAAAAAGAAAATATCGGTCTCATTGAGGTTATGGGATTGGCGGTCTTACCGGCTCGTTTAAAAGACGAGATGGAGAATGTAAAGGCGGCTATGCTGGAGAACCGTGATTTGAGGCAAGATGAACTTTTGGAGAAGCATGCCTTGTGGGTAGAAGAAATTCAAAAGAAATATGATACAATAGAAGAATCAAGTATAGACAGTATTTTGCAACAAGAAATAGGGTTGGTGTTTGAACAGGTATTAACAGATGCAGGTGTCTACAAACGTACACCTGAAGGCAGGGCTGCGTTTAGAAGGTTTCTTAACTCAATGGGTCATAATATAGGAGCTTAGTGTAAAATGCAATTTTTACTAACAGCAGTTAATTCCAAGTACATTCATACGAATCCGGCTATTTACAGTCTGCGTGCTTTTGCGGGTGAACAGCTTTGGCCTCATATTGCACTGGCGGAATATACAATTAACCAACGACCGGAGGAAATACTGGGTGATTTATACAGAAGAAAGCCGAATGTAATCGGCTTTTCCTGTTATATTTGGAATTTTAATATAGTCCGAGATTTGCTGGTGGAAATCCAGAAAATATTACCCAATACGGATATTTGGCTGGGTGGACCGGAGGTTTCTTTTGAAGCGGATAAATTATTAGATCAATATCCGGCAGTCAGAGGAATTATGGTTGGCGAAGGGGAGGAAACCTTTCGCGATTTATTGACCTGTTATGTGGAAGGCAGAGTTGAAGTTGCTAATAAAATACTAGCGACAAATAAGGAAGAAGAGCTTCGAAATATTCCGGGGCTGATTCTGCGTCAGGGGGCAACGCCTGCCAGAGAATTATTGAACTTTGATACACTTCCTTTTTTATATCCGATTCATGAAACAGATACCACTTCAGTAGAGGTTATGAAAGGATTGCAAAACCGAATTGTTTATTATGAGTCTTCCAGAGGTTGCCCGTTCAGATGTAGCTATTGTTTATCAGCCATAGACAAAACAGTTAGGTTACGCAGTTTTAAAACAGTGGAGAAAGAGCTACAATTTTTCTTAGATCAACAAATACCACAGGTGAAGTTTATTGACAGAACCTTTAATTGTAATCATGACCGTGCCATGGCAATTTGGCAATATATCAAAGAAAATGACAATAGTGTCACAAACTTTCATTTTGAAATAGCAGCAGATATTATGCAGGAAGATGAAATAGAATTGCTGACAAGCTTACGACCCGGTCTGGTACAGCTGGAGATAGGCGTTCAGACAACGAATCCGGAAACTCTTCGGTTAATTCGCAGACCTGCTGACAGTCTGCATATTGCAGAGGTGGTAAAGAAGTTACATAGTCGTCACAATATTCATATTCATTTGGATTTAATTGCTGGACTTCCGAAAGAAGATTATGAAAGTTTTGGAAAATCATTTAATGAAGTTTATGCGATGCGACCTGAGCAGTTGCAACTTGGTTTTTTGAAAGTCCTAAAGGGGGCGCCCATACGAGAGGAAGCACAGGAATACGGAATCGTATATCAAGACAAATCTCCTTATGAGGTGCTTTATACCAAATGGATTTCCTATGGAGAAATCTTGCGACTCAAGCAAATCGAAGAAATGGTGGAGTTATACTATAATTCCAACCAGTTTACACATACACTAACGGTTTTGGAGCAAGCATTTGAAAGTCCTTTTTCGATGTTTGAGAAACTGGCGGATTACTTTAATGATAAAGAATATTTTGTCTATTCTCCTGCCAGAAGTCGCCGCTATGATATTTTGTTGGAATTTGCTGTCAGCGTGGCACCCAGCAGAGAAGAATTATTCAGAGAACTTTTAACATATGATTATTACCTTAGGGAAAAGGCAAAAAGTCGTCCGGATTTCGCTGTGAATTTATCTTCTTATAGAGATACAATTTGGGCGTTCTATGAGAAAGAGGAAGAGAGTCCGGAATATTTGCATGCATATACAGAATTTCATGCCAGACAAACCATGAAGATGACACATATGGAAGTCTTTCACTATCCGGTATGGGTTCAATCGCCTAAAGAGATAACCAGAAGAGAAAACACACCAACATTTATGCTATTCGATTATCAACAAAGAGACCCTTTGACTGGCGAGGCACATACGGTATACTTTACTTAGGAAAACCATATATTATAGAAATGCACTCAAGGCATGGATTGTATATGGCATCAGCGTTAGCAAATATTTCCAATATCATTATTCCGGTAGTGATTTTTTATGTAATAGCAACTGGAATTGCAAGTAAAACAAAAGTTTACGAGGATTTTGTTACAGGCGCTAAATCGGGTTTTAAAACAGTGGTTGGAATTGCACCCACGCTGGTAGCTTTAATGACAGCCGTAGGTGTTCTTCGGGCATCCGGATTCCTCACTTTTTTAGGAAATCTAATTAAACCATTAAGTGAGAAGATTGGCTTTCCGTCGGAGCTGGTACCGCTTTCATTGGTTAAGATGTTTTCCTCATCAGCAGCAACCGGATTAGTTCTGGATTTATTCAAAAATTGCGGAACAGATTCGTATATTGGACGCATTGCTTCGATTATGATGAGTTGTACAGAAACTATATTTTATACGATGTCCGTTTATTTTATAGCAGCAAAAGTTACTAAAACACGGTGGACATTACCAGGTGCCTTAATCAGCACATTAGCAGGCATTATTGCCAGCGTTCTGTTAGCCGGGTGGATGTGATTTTTTGATTGAAATTACATATTCCGGGGATAATGTTAGCTTGGATTGACACAATAAAGGATAAATGGTACGATGTTCTTATAAAAAGGTGTTACCCGAGCAAACGGTTCGCCTAAGTTTATAGTTACTAAATAAAAAGCAACCATTTTACCTTGGTGAGGGCGGTTGCTTTTTTGATGCTTGTTTTTTGGTAGTGTACTGTTTGATACTAATAACTGTTACAAATATACTGACAATACCTACTACTATTCCAATCATCTACGTACCTTTCCACTTATTTTCCATAATATCACCTCCAAACATACAGGAAGTTCTCAAAATGTACTATTTTTGGCGAAAGGCGAACCGCTTACCGTTTGGGTAACACCCTGCATTTACTGTAGCATACTATAGGATATTAAGATACATAGTTTGAAATAAATATCATAAGTGTTTTTTTACATTAGGTATGATAAAATATTTTTACATTTGTGATATTTGAACATGAGCAAATTATAAGAGACTGTGCTTGAAAT
>CAZNAP010000024.1:0-31108 GCA_964571145.1 uncultured Lachnospiraceae bacterium
CATATGAAAAAGGAGCGATTTTAATATGAATTCTTGTCTTTTAATTTTATTACTTTTATTGTGTGGAAATAACGATTGCAATACAAACAACAGCTGTGGAAATAGTAATTCCGGTTGTGGTTGCGGTACCGGTTCCAGAATTGAACCCAGAAATTTCATCTCTTATCCCGGTTCCGGCTGTGGCTCTACCTGCGGTTGTGAAGAGCAATCAAGCGGATGCGACTGCTGCAATTAACAAATGTTTGATTCTTTGAATTACAAAATAAAGGTACATTGTTCAAAATGTGCAGGGAACTATTTCCTTGCACATTTTTTACGATATAAGGGAACCTTTTTACTGTTAAAGTACTCTAATAAGTATAAGCCGGCTAAAATAGAGGAGGTGGATATGTGTCCACGATAGACAAAGAAACATTTACGCTATTAATCAAAGAATATACGCCTAATATGTATCGTCTTGCTCTCAGTATGTTACATAACCAGCAAGATGCAGAAGATGTGGTCAGTGAATCGGTTTTGATTGCATATGAAAATCTGAATCAATTACGAAATACGGAACGCTTTAAAGCATGGATTATGCAAATAGCAGCAAATGAGTCCAGAAAACTATACAGAAAAGCAAAGCGAACTTCCTATGTTGATTCTGTAGAAGAATATCTGCCTGTATTTGAGGACAAGCATCATGAACTGTGGGATGTCATACAACAAATGGAGCTAAGTTTTCGTGAAGTAATCATTTTGTATTATTATGAACAGCTTCCAATCAAAGAAATCAGCAAAATATTGAACATTCCAATCGGTACTGTTAAATCACGTTTATCCAGAAGCAAAAAACAGCTTAGGGATATGCTTTAAAGCTTTGAAAGGAGAACCTATAATGAGCGAAATAACACAAAATAAATTATTTCAAATGGCACAACAGGAAACCATAGTAGTACCAATATCTCTAGAAAACAGAATTGATAACCTGTTAAATGATTTGCCAAGTCAAAAGCATTTTTATAAAATGAATCTGAGAAAAGCACTGGTTTTAGCCGCTGTACTAATCATGGCATTTTCCATAACAGCTACTGCGGCAGTCAGTATTTTGCAACAACGAATGGAAACTATGAATCGAGATAAATTGGAAGAGTTTTTTGTCCAGATTTATCAATCCAAGCTTCCTGCAGATAACTATAACAGAGCAATCACCCAAGAAGAGCAAGCGAGAATAGATTCGTTAAAAACAGCTTATGCAGAACATGGTCTTTTCCCGGAGAAAGAACTTACTCTGATTCAAAAAGCGGATGCCTATAATGGTAAAAATGTAGCTTATTTAGCAGACACAGGGACCTTTTTCCTTCCAGATAAAGAAATGACCGACGAACAACTCTTGCAAATCATAGATTTTCGAACTAAAAGAGATTACAGCTTACAGAAAATGAATGAAATGATTGAATCGGGTGAGGTCGATTTTCCGGAGGAAGCCATCGCATCTAATGAACCAATAGTAACCACAGATGAAGCGATTCTTCAAAGTGATGCTGTGTGGAATCCTGAGCAGGAACTAACGATACCATACACAGGGGAGTTGTCTGTTTGCGATATAGGTGCCGGAAATAACAGTATTTTCCTTGGAGGATTCAATTCTATACATCAAATGGAAATAGGGAGTAGTGATTCTGAAGTATTTTATGATGATTTCACAGCTGAAACCAGAATTTTGGAAGTCTATCAAGCTACCAACGATGTTGTTTATGCAACAGGCTGGGAATGGGAAGATTCCGGTGAAACTCACTTATATTTGTGGATGATTGACTCCAAAGGCAGTTTGATCCGGAAAATCGATTTGAAACCTTATTGTGGCAGTGACGGTAATGGAATCATCGGTCGAATAGCAGTGGATACTATGGGCAACATTTATCTCAGCGGACAATTAGCCGAACCAGATAATGAAGTGCTTGTTTTGGATCAAAACGGAGCCTTAATAACCAAAATTAACACCGAAAATTATCATACCAGTAGGCTTGGCGGCTTGGGCATTGGTAAAGATGGGCTTGCCTATATTACAGTGATGGATCAGGATTGGAATATGGGAATTGCATCTATAGATGTGGATAAAGGCGCACTTGGAACTGTCTACCCGAGTATTGTACCACCGGAAACAATCATGCTGGATGTAGTGGCTGCCGGTTCGGATACAGATTTTGTTTTCTGGGGATTTGACGGTATCTTTACCTATAACCTGGGGGATGAACATGCCATAAATGTTTTGCCTGCATATGAAGCTCCTTGTCAGTGGGAAGGCGTGTTGTATTGTGCATTGCCAGACGGGCGAATTGTATTTGCAGACAGTACAGATTATACCAAAGTAGAGGCACCAAATGGTGGTGAACGATACTTGGCGATTCCTGAAAAGACAACATTTTACTATATTTCTACTATGAACAGGGAAGAAAAGTAATAAATTTAATTTTTAATGATGAAAAAAGTAGAATTGTCATGTATAATACACTATGTGGCAATTCTGCTTTTTAATATACAAAATTGTACATACTATAAATGTTTTAGAATAAAAGAATTGGAGAAACTTATGAAACAGTTAATTACACAGATCTTCAAATTTGGTATTGTGGGATTCTTTTGCTTTTTAATTGACTTTGGTATTACCACCGGATTGGCTAATTTCTTTGGTGTCCATTATTTAATATCAAAATTTCTTGGATTTGTAATATCGGCACTGGTAAATTATATTCTTAGCCTAAAATTTGTATTTACCCATAAAAAAGAGATGGATAAGAAGAAAGAATTTATAGTCTTCTTGATTCTTTCTGCAATCGGGTTATTGATTAATGAAATCATCATGTACACCTGCATTGATATTATTTATATAAACAACGCATACCTTCTTTCGATTATATCACAGGAAATGATGGTATCAATCAGTGCAATTATTGCAACAGGCGTTGTAATGGTATATAATTTTATATCCAGAAAGCTCTTTTTGGAAAGAAAATAAAAGGAATCTGAAGTATGGATACAATCCGTTTTAAAGAAATTACAAACAAAATTGTGAACTCTGAAAGAGAGCGCTATGGGATTGGTACCTTACAGGAGAAAACACTTCATGCTATTTTAAAGGATTACTATGCTTCAGACCCTGATATGCAAGAAATTCCAATTGATGGATTTGTGGCAGATATTTTTACAGGTTCAGAAATCATAGAAATCCAAACAGCAAATTTTAACAAGATGCGTCGTAAACTGGATTGTTTTCTGCCAAATTATCCTGTAACCATTGTTTATCCGATTGCAGGAATTAAAAGTCTTTGTTGGATAGATGAAACAACAGGCGAGTTATCAAAACCTCGAAAAAGCACCGTGAAAGGCTCTGTTTACAGAGCTTTTTATGAGTTGTATAAGATAAAATCGTATTTGTCAGACCCTAATTTACACCTTTGTTTTCCTATTTTGGAATTGGAAGAGTATCGACTATTGAATGGTTGGAGCAAAGATAAAAAGAGAGGTTCTCATAGGTACGACCGGATTCCGGCAGCACTGCTTGACGAAATACGTTTTGAGCGAGTGGAAGATTATCTGCAGTTAATACCTTATGATTTAGAAGAACCATTTACAGCGGTACAATTTGGCAAAGCTGTTAAAGAAAGAAAAGAAATAGCCGCCAATGTATTACATATTTTGAACTACTTGAATATAGTGGAACGTTGCGGCAAAAGTGGGAATGCGTATTTATACAAGGTTGTCGAGTAAATAAACATTTAACAAGCAAATGTTTATTCTATATTTTTTTAATAGAAAGGGTTCATAAATCCATGTTAAAGATAGATTTTAGTCAATTTGATTTATCCAATGCACCACCCCTATCGGAGCCGGATAGGCAGTATTACTATATTGCAAAGGCTCAGAAAATAATAGCAGCAGAAAGTGCCAAACTGGGACGTTCCCTTACCTGTGCAGTCATTACATTCGGTTGTCAGATGAACGCCAGAGATTCCGAAAAGCTGGCAGGCATTTTGGAGCAGGTTGGATATACTTTATCAGAAGACGAAAATGCTGATTTTGTAATTTACAATACCTGTACGGTGCGTGATAATGCCAATCAGCGCGTATACGGCCGATTAGGCGTACTGGGGAGTCAAAAAAAGAAGAATCCACTTAAGAAAATAGCACTTTGCGGATGCATGATGCAGGAACCTTCTGTCATTGAGAAAATTCAAAAGAGTTATCGTTTTGTAGATTTGATTTTCGGAACGCACAATATCTATAAATTTGCTGAATTGCTGACTAACATGTTGGAATCTCAGAGCATGGTCATTGATATTTGGACAGATACAGATAAAATAGTGGAAGATTTGCCTGTGGAAAGGAAATACGCCTTTAAATCAGGTATTAATATTATGTTTGGCTGCAATAATTTTTGCAGCTATTGTATCGTGCCTTATGTAAGAGGTCGAGAACGAAGCCGAAATCCGGAAGATATCATTAGCGAAATCAAATCTTTGGTGTCTGATGGTGTAGTGGAAATCATGTTACTTGGGCAAAACGTGAACTCTTATGGTAAAAATTTAGACCAGCCGATTACTTTTTCAGAACTCCTGCAAAAAATAGAAGCGATTGAGGGGTTGGAACGTATTCGCTTTATGACTTCTCATCCGAAGGATTTATCAGATGACTTAATTCAAGTCATGAAAGCATCTAAGAAGATTTGTCATCATCTACATTTGCCTCTGCAATCGGGTTCCACTCGTATTTTAGATGCAATGAATCGGCGGTATACCAAAGAACAGTATCTTGCACTGGCTAATAAAATCAAACAACAGATACCGGATATTTCATTGACCACTGATATTATCGTTGGTTTCCCCGGAGAAGAGCCGGAAGATGTAGATGAAACAATTGATGTCATTAAACAGGTTGAATTCGACAATGCATTTACCTTTATTTATTCCAAACGGACTGGGACTCCTGCGGCAGCAATGCCTAATCAAGTAAGCGAAGCGGTTGTTCATGAAGGGTTTGACCGTTTGTTAAAAGTAGTGCAGGATACTGCCCGTAAACGCGTTGCAAGGCATACAGGACAAGTTATGACCGTCTTAGTGGAAGAAGTGAACGAGCAAGACGACAAACTTCTTACCGGGCGTCTCTCCAATAATACAATTGTACATTTTCCGGGAGAGCACAATCTGATTGGTCAGCTGGTTCCTGTTAAATTAAAAGAATGTCATGGATTCTACTATGTCGGCGAACGAGTAGATTCATAAAAATTATTGAATGATGTGAGGAAGATAGATTATGGAAAAATTAAAACCGAAGTTGTTTTCTGTGATGAAAAATTACACCAGAGAACAATTTATTAAAGATGTAATCTCAGGAATTATCGTTGCGATTATTGCTTTGCCCTTATCAATTGCATTAGCACTTGCTTCAGGTGTCAGTCCTGAAAAAGGTCTTTATACTGCCATTGTAGCTGGATTTGTTATTTCCTTCTTAGGTGGTAGCCGCGTTCAAATATCAGGTCCTACAGCAGCGTTTGCAACCATTGTAGCCGGTATGGTAGCCACAAGTGGATTAGAAGGACTAGCTGTTGCGACAATTATGGCAGGTTTATTATTAGTATTAATGGGACTTCTTCGATTGGGAAGTCTGATTCGATTTATTCCTTATACCATTACCACCGGATTTACTGCCGGTATTGCAATTACAATTGCAGTCGGTCAAATCAAGGATTTCCTTGGACTTTCTTATCCCAAAGGAACCAGTCCTGTGGAAACCATGGAGAAGGCAGAAGCTGTCATTCAGAATATGGGAACCATCAATATACAAGCACTTATGGTGGGAATTCTTTGCTTGGCTGTCTTGATCGTATGGCCCATGTTGGGTAGAAGAATACCGGGTAAAATCGGCCAATTCATTACCTCTATACCGGCATCCTTATTAGCAGTTATACTAGGCATCTTTTTAGTTGAAACCTTACATATGAAAGTAAATACAATCGGTACATTATATGAGATTTCTAATAAGCCGCCCACTTTTTCTATTCCAATAATAAATTTCCAATTGATTCGCAGTCAGTTTGGAAATGCCTTAACAATTGCAATTTTAGCAGCTGTCGAATCCTTACTTTCCTGTGTTGTTTCGGACAGTATGATTAACTCAAAACATAAGTCAAATACGGAGCTGATTGCACAGGGTGTTGGTAATATGGCCTCTGCATTATTCGGTGGAATCCCTGCAACAGGCGCAATAGCCAGAACCGCAGCCAATGTGAAAAGTGGTGGACGTACCCCTATTTCCGGTATGGTACATGCAGTAGTATTGTTACTGATTTTAGTTGTTTTCATGCCTTATGCCGCCTTGATTCCAATGCCTACCATAGCCGCTATTTTATTTATGGTTGCTTATCAAATGTGTGGTTGGCGTGAATTTGTCTATTTAATCAAAACATCACCCAAAAGCGACATTGCTGTACTGGTAGTCACCTTTGTATTAACTGTTGTATTTGATTTGGTCATCGCTATTGAAGTAGGTATTGTTTTTGCAGCAATTCTATTTATGAAGAGAATGAGTGATGTAACACAAATAGAAGGCTGGAAGTATATCTCTGATGAAGATGATCCTGATGCCATTGAATTACGTGTTGTTCCGGACAACACCTTGGTTTATGAAATTAGTGGACCCTTGTTTTTCGCCGCTGCTGATAAGCTTCTTCGAATCACCTTACAAGAAACCACACATTGTTTGATTATCCGCATGAGAAGTGTCAGTGCCATTGACGCAACTGCCATGCATAATCTTGAGCAATTGCTTAAAATGTGCCAAAAGAAGAATGTACAATTGATTTTTTCACATGTGAACGAACAACCTATGAGTGTAATGCAAAAATCAGATTTCTATGAAACTGTAGGTGCTGATAATTTCTGTGCACATATTGATGACGCATTACTTCGTGCAAATAAATTGTCCTAATTATGAATCGTAAGCAACTAATCGAAAGGCAAGGAATCAGGAATGGCAGAAATAAATGAAGTCACCCCTATGATGCAGCAATACCTGCAAACAAAAAAAGAATATTCTGACTGTATTCTTTTCTACAGACTGGGTGATTTTTATGAAATGTTTTATGATGATGCATTGACTGCCTCAAAAGAATTAGAGATAACCCTGACCGGTAAAAGCTGTGGTTTGGAAGAAAAAGCCCCTATGTGTGGGGTTCCTTATCATGCAGTGGACACCTACCTTAATAAACTTGTTTCTAAAGGATATAAAGTAGCGATTTGCGAGCAAGTAGAAGACCCCAAATTAAGTAAAGGAATTGTCAAACGAGAAGTTACGCGGATTGTTACCCCCGGTACCAACCTGAATATTCAAGCACTGGACGAAGGGCGCAATAATTTCATTATGAGCATTGCCTATTTTCAGGGTAGAATAGGAATCTCCATAGCAGATGTAACGACCGGCGACTATTTCCTGACAGAGGTTGAAGGTAATAAACCGTTGCTTGATGAAATCAATAAATACAATCCAAGCGAAATCATTTGTAATGACTCCTTTTTGGTGAGTGGTATTGAATTGGAAGACCTAAAAAGCAGATTGCATATTGCACTTTATACACTGGAACCTCATTTTTTTGATGAAGATAACTGCCGAAAAAGTCTGATGAAGCATTTTCATGTAACAGGACTTCAAGGTATGGGTATAGAAGATTTCCCTTCAGGACTTCTTGCTGCCGGTGCCATGATGCAATATTTAACGGATACTCAGAAAACCGCTCTGCATCATATTACACATTTATATCCTTATTTAACTAGTAAGTATATGCTTCTTGACAGTTCTACCAGACGCAACTTGGAGTTAACCGAAACCCTTCGTGAGAAGCAGAAGAGAGGCTCTCTTTTGTGGGTACTGGATAAAACGAAAACAGCCATGGGTGCCAGAACACTTCGACAGTATATTGAACAACCACTAATCGATATTGAGCAAATCAACAAACGTTTGGATAGTGTGGAAGATTTGTCTTCACAAGCGATTAACAGAGATGAAATTCGCGAATATCTGAATCCTGTATATGATTTGGAACGTCTTCTTGGAAAAGTAAGCTATAAAACCGCAAATCCCCGCGATTTACTGGCGTTTGGCAATTCATTAAAAATGATTCCGCATATTAAAACAATTTTAAATGATTTTCATTCTGAACTGATCAATTCTATTCAAGAAGAACTGGATGATTTGGCCGATATTTCATCCTTAATCGAGAATGCCATCGATGAAGAAGCCCCCATTGCATTAAAAGATGGCAAAATCATTAAAGAAGGATTTAATGAGGATATTGACACCTTACGTCATGCCAAAATCGAGGGTCATAACTGGATTGCCAAGTTGGAAGAAGAAGACCGAGAACGTACCGGTATCAAAAATTTGCGTATTAAATACAACAAAGTATTTGGCTATTACTATGAAGTTACCAATTCTTATAGTAACTTAGTTCCCGAAGATTACATCAGAAAACAGACACTGGCAAATGCAGAACGATACACAAATGCGAAATTAAAGGAACTTGAAGATACCATTTTAAATGCCGAAGACAAGCTATATACTTTAGAATATGACTTGTTTTGTCAAATACGAGATGCCATAGCGGGAGAAATGGAACGTATTCAGAAAACTGCTAAGGCAATTGCCAAGCTGGATGTACTTGCTTCTTTTTCATTAGTTGCAGAACGGAATCATTATATACGTCCTAAGATGAATGAAAAAGGAATCATTGATATTAAAGAAGGTCGTCACCCAGTAGTCGAGCAAATGATTACCAACGATTTATTTATTGCCAATGATTCTTATCTGGACAATGGCAAATATTGTGTTTCTGTTATTACAGGACCTAATATGGCAGGTAAATCCACTTATATGCGACAAGTTGCACTGATTGTATTAATGGCTCAAATAGGCTGTTATGTGCCTGCTAAAAGTGCCAACATAGGTATGGTGGATCGAATCTTCACAAGAGTAGGTGCTTCCGATGATTTGGCAAGCGGACAGAGCACCTTTATGGTAGAAATGAATGAAGTTGCCAATATCCTTCGTAATGCCACCTCTAATAGCTTGTTGATTTTAGACGAAATCGGAAGAGGTACCTCAACCTTTGACGGATTGAGTATCGCCTGGGCCGTAATTGAACATATCAGTAACAAAAAGCTATTGGGTGCCAAGACTTTATTTGCAACGCATTATCACGAACTGACCGAACTGGAAGGCAAAATGAATAATGTGAACAATTATTGCATTGCTGTTAAAGAAAAAGGAGATGATATCGTCTTCCTTCGCAAAATAATTAAGGGTGGAGCCGATAAGAGCTATGGTATTCAAGTAGCCAAACTGGCAGGTGTACCCGATATGGTCATTGACAGAGCCAAAGAAATCGTAGCACAGCTCTGTGATAATGATATTTTGGAAAAAGTTCAGAATATAGAAATTGATCAACGCAGCAGTAGCACCAAAAGTAAGAAATATGACGAAGTGGACTTAAGCCAAATGTCCTTATTTGATACCGTGACAGATGAAGATGTCTTAAATGAACTGAAAGAAGTTGATGTTTCTAATCTAACCCCGCTGGATGCCCTTAATACCTTATATCGTTTGCAAAATCAGTTGAAAAACAGGTGGTAGGGCTTTGCCGAACGAAAAACGGCAGAAAAGAGAGGAATTATGTCTGAAATCCATTTATTGAACCAAAGTACCATCGACCAAATTGCAGCCGGAGAAGTTGTCGAGAGACCACTCAGTGTTGTGAAAGAGCTGACCGAAAATGCAATTGATGCCGGTGCAACAGCAATTACAGTCGAAATTAAAGACGGTGGAATCTCTTTCATTCGCGTAACCGACAATGGATGCGGAATTCCAAAACCACAGGTTAAAAAGGCTTTTTTACGTCATGCTACCAGCAAGATATCCTCCATTGAAGATTTGAATATCTTGAATAGTTTGGGATTTCGAGGCGAAGCATTATCCAGTATTGCTGCAGTTGCACAAATGGAATTGATTACGAAAACCAATGAAGATTTGACTGGTGTTCGATATGCTATATCCGGTGGAAAAGAAGATGATTATGAAGAAATAGGTGCGCCTAATGGAACCACTTTTATCGTCAAAAATCTTTTCTTTAACACACCCGTTCGTAAGAAATTTTTAAAGCAGCCGCAAACAGAAGGTGGTTATGTAGCTGAAATGATGGAGCATTTAGCATTGTCTCATCCGGAAATTTCAATTAAATTTGCAAACAACGGACAAGTTCGATTCCATACCTCAGGAAACGGAAATTTAAAAGAAGTAATTTATCGAATTTATGGCAAAGAACTGACAGACAATTTGATTCCTTTTTCAACAGAAGGAACTGACTTCTCAGTGACTGGATATATCGGCAAGCCAGAATCAGGACGTTCCAACAGAAGCTTTGAAACTTGTTTTGTAAATGGCCGTTATGTCAATAATGAACTCATCAACAAATCAATCGAAGAAGGCTATCGTGCTTATTTGATGCAACATAAGTTTCCTTTTTATGTTTTACATTTCCAAATGCAGCCTTCTTCAATCGATGTAAATGTGCATCCTTCCAAAATGGAAATTCGAATTATTAATGGAAAAGCAGTTTATGAACAGCTTTCAACTGAAATTCAAAATTGCTTACATGCACAGGAATTAATTCCCGAAGTACATCTTGTGGAAGCAGATAACGAGAAGCAAGCGCCACCGGCACATGTTCCGGAGCCTTTTGAAGTAAACCGAGCAGCTAAAGAATCTTCTTTAGAAGCAGCTATCAGTACAAGTTGTACGCGAGAAGATGTATCTCCCTATACCTATAAAATTATTGGTAATCAAACAACGGAGAGCACACATAAAAGCGAACATATACACTCTAATATTATCAAGCCCAGTGAACATATTCTGGTTGAAAAGCCGGCTCAAATGAATTTATTTGACGACCAATTTTTAACCCAGGAAGCAAAAGAAAATTACCAGATTTTAGGTCAAATTTTTGATACCTACTGGTTAATTGCCTTTCATGACAAGCTATATGTGATTGATCAACATGCCGCACATGAGAAGGTGAAATACGAACGGTTAGTAAAACAGTTGGAGAGTAAACAAATTGCTTCTCAAACCCTTAGCCCGCCTGTAATTGTCAGCTTAACCGGCAAGGAAGAAGCTTTATTGTTAGAATATAGAGCATTTTTCTTGGAGCTTGGTTTTGAAGTAGAAGATTTTGGAGGCAGTTCCTATGCTATACGCAGTATGCCACTGGATTTATATGGCTGTAATGAAAAGGAACTGTTTACTGATATATTAGATGAACTGGCAGACAATCCGCTGAAGACAATCCCTGATGATTTTCTTCAAAAATTAGCATCCATGGCTTGCAAATCTGCTGTGAAAGGCAATAATCGTCTGACTCTTGGCGAAGCGCAGGCTTTAATTGATGAATTATTAAAGCTGGAGAATCCTTATCATTGTCCTCATGGAAGACCTACGATTATATCCATGACAAAATATGAAATAGACAAGAAATTCAGAAGAATTCTTTAAAAAGGGGAACCCATGACGCAGCAGAAACCACCGCTCATTATTCTTACCGGCCCCACAGCTGTGGGTAAAACAGACTTATCTATAGCGCTTGCCAAAAAGATCAACGGAGAAATCATTTCCGCCGATTCTATGCAGGTTTATAAATATATGGATATTGGCTCTGCTAAAATCAGAACAGAAGATATGTGTGGCATCAAGCATCACTTAATTGATGTTTTACTTCCTTCTGACGAGTTTAATGTATTTCGCTTTCAGGAAATGGCCAAAGATGCACTTAAAAATATCTACGAAAATGGTCATATTCCGATTGTTACAGGCGGTACAGGTTTTTATATCCAAGCACTTTTATATAATATTGATTTTCAAGATGAAGGGGAGCATTCGGCCATAAGACAACAATTAGAAGAAACAGCTAGACTTCAAGGAAGTGCATTTTTGCACCAACAATTGCAGGAGATTGATCCTGATTCGGCAGAAGCGATTCATCCTAACAACAGCAAACGTATTATTCGTACATTAGAATTCTATAAAATGACTGGGAACAAGATATCTGAACATAATCACTTAGAACGCCAAAAAGAATCTGCCTATCAGTCCTGTTATTTTGTTTTAAATGATAACCGTGACAAATTATATACACAAATTGAACAAAGAGTAGACTCCATGCTGGAACACGGTTTGGTAGATGAAGTAAAGCGGCTCATGGAGCTTGGTTATCATAAAAATATGGTATCTATGCAGGGTCTTGGTTATAAGGAGATACTTTCTTATTTAGAAGGTGAATGCACCTTAGATGAAGCCATTTACTTAATCAAACGGGATACCAGACATTTCGCCAAAAGACAGCTTACCTGGTTTCGACGTGAACGGAATGTAATATGGGTCAATAAAGATGATTTTAATTATGATAACGATAAAATTCTTGCTTTTATGATTGATTATTTTCAAAAAGCAATAAAAGATTGAAGGGACAAAGTTTGAAACAAATTTTCAAACCATTTATGGACGCAGTATCGCAGGAAACCTGCGATATGCAGGGGGGACAAATTATGTATCAAGAAATGGGAATCAGTAAGCAAGTAGAGCAATTCGGCGAGAAAATATGGCAATCCTTAAAGCCTCGCTTTGAAGAAATCGATCAATTATCAGAAAATAATCAATTAAAAGTGATTCGAGCAATGCAAAAAAATAGAGTCAGTGAAGCATGTCTGCTGGGAACCACCGGTTACGGCTATAATGATTTAGGAAGAGAAACATTGGAAAAAGTTTATGCAGACATTTTCCATACAGAAGATGCACTTGTACGCCCACAGATTACCTGTGGCACACATGCGTTGGCATTGGCATTAATGAGCAACTTAAGACCAGGAGATGAATTGCTTTCACCTGCTGGAAAACCTTATGACACCCTAGAAGAGGTGATTGGTATCCGTCCTTCCAAAGGATCTCTAGCAGAATATAATATTAGTTACAAACAAGTTGATTTATTATCTGACGGAAGTTTTGATTATGACAAACTCAAGACAGCAATCAATGAAAAAACAAAAATGATAACGATCCAACGTTCCAAAGGATATCAGACCAGACCGTCTTTTTCGGTTAACCAAATAGGTCAATTAATTTCATTTGTTAAATCCATAAAGCCAGACGTAATGTGCATGGTCGATAATTGCTATGGTGAATTTACTGAGAAGTTGGAACCTTCTGATGTAGGCGCTGATTTGGTGGTGGGTTCCTTAATCAAGAATCCAGGAGGCGGTTTAGCGCCCATAGGCGGATATTTAGCGGGAAAGAAAGCGTGTATTGAAAATGCTGCTTATCGTTTAACTTCGCCCGGCCTTGGCAAAGAGGTAGGGGCTTCCTTGCAGGCACTGGGTGCTTTTTATCAAGGATTATTTCTTGCTCCTTCAGTTACAGCCAATGCCTTAAAAGCTGCTATATTTGCTGCTAATATCTATGAATCACTGGGCTTTAGCGTGATTCCTAACAGTACGGAAACGCGTCACGATATTATACAGGCCGTCACATTCGGAACTCCCGAAGGTGTCATTGCTTTTTGTCAGGGCATTCAGCAGGCAGCGCCTGTAGACGGACATGTTACTCCTGAGCCTTGGGATATGCCGGGTTATGATAGCCCCGTCATTATGGCAGCCGGTGCCTTTGTATCCGGTTCTTCAATAGAATTAAGTGCCGATGGTCCAATTAAGCCACCTTATGCCGTTTATTTTCAAGGTGGACTGACTTGGCAGCATGGTAAATATGGCATTCTAATGAGCTTACAGAAATTGGTTGAAAAAGGAATTATTATGCCGGATTTTGACACACGAAACTTATAGAAAACATTGATTTTTTATGTACATATATTTCCACTTGTGATAATATGTATAATAGTTGTGGACTTTTTTGAGAGAGAAGAGGCGGAAAGGAATTAAATGAATCCAAACCGCATCACACAGGAAGAACAGCCCTATGAAAAGTTTCTAAAATATGGAGCTGATTCTTTAACAGAAGCCGAATTAATTGCGATTATTTTACGAATAGGCACTAAGAATTGTTCCGCACTTAATTTAGCACAAAAGGTACTATCACTAGCCAAAGGAAGAGATACCGGTCTGAACTGCATTCATCATTTATCAATCTCAGAATTAATGGGCATACCGGGAATAGGTGAAGTGAAAGCTGTTAAGATCAAATGTATAGCTGAATTAGCTGTACGAATGGCTACAGAGCGCGCCGCTGATACGTTACGTTTCGATAACCCAGAAACTGTCGCATCTTACTATATGGAAAAACTTCGACATGAAGAAAATGAAAAGGTTTTGCTCCTTTTATTGGATAGCAAACTTCATTTATTAGATGAACGAGTCATATCGGAAGGGACTGTTAATTCTTCCCTTTTATCACCTCGCGAAGTATTGATCCATGCTCTTAAGTGCAGAGCCTGTCAGTTTATGCTTCTGCATAATCATCCCAGCGGAAATCCAAAGCCAAGCAAACAAGATCTGTTGATTACACAGAAAATAAAAGCTGCCGGCGAATTGATGGACATATTTCTTGTAGACCACATTATTGTAGGCGATGGTAGATATTATAGTCTGAAAGAAGAATCATTATTATAGAAAGGGGTACTTATTTTGTCGAACAATGCATTTGGTATTGATTTAGGAACCAGTAATATCAAGATTTACTCAAGGATGGAGGATAATATTCTTGTAGAGAAGAATATGATAGCCATTGAAAATAAGAACACATTATTTGCTTATGGCGATTCAGCTTTTGAAATGTACGAGAAAGCACCCGGCAATATTCATATATCTTATCCGCTTTCAAACGGTGTTATTGCGGATATAAAAAATATGGAAACGCTGGTGAAATACTTTATCAATGACCTTTCAAGAGGCAGTGTGAAACCTGCTGATTACTATATTGCCGTACCAACCGATGTAACAGAAGTAGAAAAAAGAGCATTTTATGATTTGATTCGCGACTCCAATGTGAAAGCCAGAAAAATAAGCGTCGTAGAGAAAGCAGTAGCCGACGGATTAGGCATGGATATTGATGTCAAAAATTCTCAGGGCGTCCTCATCGTAAATGTAGGTTTTGATACCACTGAAATTTCGATTCTTTCTTTGGGCGGAATTGTACTGAGCAGATTAATTAAAGCCGGTGGCTTAAAGTTTGATGATGCAATTCGAGGAGCTGTCAGACGTCAGTTCAACTTGATTATAGGTGGAAAAACAGCCGAGAGCGTTAAAATGGCACTATGTGATCTTGAAAAAGAAGGCAAAGGGGCTGTTGTATACGGCCGCGACATTGTTACAGGATTACCGGTAGAACGGGAATTACCAACCAAGCTGATTGATGAGTCGCTAATCGAATATTTCCACACAATCATCGACAATATTAAAGTCATATTAGAAAGAACACCTCCAGAACTTGCTGCTGATATTTATCGTCACGGAATTTATTTAACAGGTGGTGCATCACAGGTTAATCATCTGGCACAACTCATACAGCATGACACAGGTTTAACTGTAAATGTCTCCGAAAATCCAGTTACAAGTGTTGTTTTGGGACTTGCCAAGATTATAAAGGATGATAACTATAAATCACTTGCCTATTCAATCGAAGGAATGAGTAAATGAGCCCAATCATAAAGAAAAAAGGAGAAAAGTTTACATTACCCAGTAAATATCTCCTTTTTATTTTAACATTACTATGTACAATTCTAATTGTACTGACATTCAATACCAATTTCTTAAGTGCTCCCATCAGTGCGGTAGGAGGCTTTCTTATTACGCCCTTACAAAATGGAATTAGCAAAGCAGGAAGTTGGATTAATACACGTTCAGAAGAATTGGTACAAATACGTTCTTTGATACAAGAAAACGAAGAATTAAAAGCTCAAATTGACGAGCTTACAATTGAAAACATTAAGCTACAGCAAGACCGTTATGAATTAACTAATCTGAGAGAATTATATGAATTGGATGCACAATATGACGAATATGAAAAAGTCGGTGCCAGAATTATTGCCAAAGATTCCGGCAACTGGTTTCATTCATTTGTAATTGATAAAGGCTCCGAAGACGGTCTCATGATTAACATGAATGTAATGGCCGGAAGCGGATTGGTAGGACGGATTGTGGATGTAGGACCGGACTGGTCCAAAGTAATGACCATTATTGATGATACTTCCAATACAAGCGGCATGGTGCTTTCTACTTCTGACAACCTAATCGTATGTGGAGATTTGGAGTTGTATGCCGATGGTGTAATTAGTTTTGAGAAACTGGTAGACAGTGCAGATCGTGTAGTGGAAGGGGATAAAATTGTTACCTCCAACGTCAGCGATAAGTATCTCCCCGGTATTCTCATTGGCTACATATCCAGCATCAATGTAGATTCCAATAACCTGACCAAATCAGGCTTTATTACGCCGGCAGTAGATTTTGAACATTTAGAAGAAGTTCTCATCATCACAGAGTTGAAACAGACTGTAGGAGAATAATATTTTGAAAAGATTTTTGTTTTATCTATTAATGGTTATTGCATGCTTTCTTTTGCAAACAACTCTATTCAAGGGATTGGCCTTTGGGGGTATTGTTCCAGACTTAATGATTATTTTGACTGCCTCATTGGGGTTTATGCGAGGCAAGAAAACGGGTCTATTAATTGGATTTTTTTGCGGTTTTCTGGCTGACATTTTCTTTGGAAGCGTACTGGGACTCAATGCCATGATTTATATGTATATTGGTTATGCAAACGGTAAATTTAGCCGTATTTTCTATCCTGAAGATATCAAGCTTCCCTTAATACTGATTTTAACCAGTGATTTTGTATATGGTCTTTTGTATTATTTGACCCTCTTTTTAATGAGAGGCCGATTCCATTTCAGTTATTATTTATTGAATATTATACTTCCTGAGATGGTTTACACGATTTTAGTTACCTTACTTTTATATCCTCTTATTTTATGGATTAACACCAAAATAGAGGATTCCGAAAAAAGGAGTGCGCGTAAATTTGTTTGAGAATTTTAAAGAAAACTTTATTAATATGGTAACATCCAGAGTTTTTTTTATGATGCTTATTTTTTTATGCCTTGGCAGTATTTTAGTGCATAGAATCTTTGACCTTCAGATTGTGAATGGCGAAGAATATCTGGATTCATTTCAGATGAAGATTATGAAAGAACGTGTGATTAACGGTAGCCGTGGCTGTATCTATGACAGGAACGGAAATCTTTTGGCATACAATGAATTGGCTCATTCTGTAACCATCGAAGATGTTTATGAAAGTGGAAGATTTAAAAATCTGAATTTGAATACAACGATTTATACCTTAATCCAAATGATTGAAGAAAATGGGGATAAAATCGTCAGTGATTTTAAGATTATATTAGACAAAAACAACAATTACGTTTTTACAGTTGAAGGCACCCAACTGGATCGTTTTTTGGCTGATGTATATGGCAGATTAACGATTGATAAATTAGAGGAAAAAGAACGTACCGCCACCGCACAGGAAGTAGTGGATTATTTATGCGGTTGGGAACGTTTTAGAATTGGACATTACGGACAGGAAGATAACAGTGATACTTTTGTCCCCGGAAATGGCTTTACCAAACAAGAAGCTCTAAAAATTCTTACGATTCGTTATGATATGAACAACAACAGTTTCCAAAAATATATCGCAACCACCGTTGCCACAGATGTAAGCGAGGAAACAGTAGCAGTAGTCATGGAAAATAACACCATATTAGAAGGTGTATCCATTGTAGAAGACACCATTCGTAAATATGTCGACAGCACGTACTTTTCCCATATTATTGGATATACCGGCAAGGTATCACAAGATGAACTTGCTTTATTGCAAGCAGAAAATGGTGAAGAATCCTATGATTTAAATGACACTGTAGGCAAACTGGGCATTGAGAAATCTATGGAAACACAATTGCAGGGCACCAAAGGCAGCGAGACTATCTTTGTTAACAGCGTTGGCAAAGTTACAGAAACCACCAATTATGTAGAACCTGTGGCCGGAAATAATATCTATTTATCCATTGATAAAGACTTACAAATTGCTGCCTATAAAATTCTAGAGGAGAAGCTTGCCAGCATTCTATATACAAACATCATCAATGCCAAAGAATTTGATACCACAGATGTAAGCAGCAGTAAAATCAAGATTCCTATTTATGATGTTTATTTTGCTTTGATTAATAACAATGTAATTGATACTGCACATTTTTCCCAATATGATGCTAAGGAAAATGAAAAGGCTGTCTATGAGAAGTATGCAGAGCGAAAAGACTTGGTTTTTGAAACCCTGCGTTCAGAATTAACGGATAAAAAAACGCCTTACGAAGATTTGAATATTGAGTATCAGGTATATCAAAGCTTTATTGTAGACATGCTTTATACCAATGGCATCATTATGAGAGATCAGGTGGATACCAAAGATTCTGTCTATATTGCATGGACTACCGACGAAGTCATCAGCATGAATGAATACTTAAATTATTGTATTTCAATGAATTGGATTGATGTAACAAAGCTTGACTTAGATAGTCAATATTCCGATTCCGAAGAAATTTACGCAAAAATAACAGATTATATTTTTGAACATATTAATGAGAATCTGGAATTTACGAAAAAAATTTATAAGTATATGATCAAGAAGAGCATTATTTCCGGAAAGCAGATTTGCTATATTCTAATGGAGCAGCAACTCATTGATATTCCGGAAGAAGAGCGGGATAAGTTTGACAGAGGGGCAATTTCGGCTTATACGTTTATGATGAACCGTATTCAAAATCTGGATATCACCCCGGCGCAGCTGGCTTTAGATCCACATTCAGCTTCTATGGTTATAACGGATGTAAATACCGGGGATGTACTGGCTTTAGTTTCTTATCCCGGATATGACAATAACAAAATGGCTAATGGCGTGGATTCGGAATACTTCTCCAAGTTATTAAATGATCTTTCAACGCCCATGATTAATTATGCCACTAGACAGATGACTGCTCCTGGTTCAACCTTTAAAATGGTCACTGCAACTGCAGGATTAATGGAAGAAGTCATTACCCCTTATTCCACTTTTACTTGTACAGGTCTTTTTGATAAAGTAGAACCCCCTGCAGCCTGCTGGATTTATGGCAAAGGCAGTCACGGAGCTTTGAATGTGACGGGTGGCATTAAGCATTCCTGTAATATGTATTTCTATGAGCTGGGATATAAGTTAGGAACAGTGGGTGAAGCTTATTCCTCCGACGCCGGTATACAGATGCTTCAAAAATATGCGGCTATGTATGGATTAAACGAGACTTCCGGTGTAGAAATCGAAGAATCCACACCTCAGGTATCCAATTTGGATGCAGTACGTTCCTCTATTGGACAAGGTACCAACAACTATACAACAGTTGGACTTGCTCGCTATGTTACAACGGTGGCTAATAGCGGTACCTGTTATGATTTAACTTTAATCGATAAGATTACAGACCACAGCGGAAATCTATTAACAGATAATCATGCCAAAGTTCACAATACAATCGGCTTGGACGAGAAATCCTGGAATGCAATTCAGTTAGGTATGCGACAGGTAGTAGAGGCAAAAGCATATTATAGTGACCTGCCTGTTAATGTTGCAGGTAAAACAGGTACAGCGGAAGAGAATAAAAATCGGGCAAACCACGCCTTATTCGTATGTTATGCACCTTATGAAGCTCCTGAAATTGCGATTGCAACTCGAATTGCCTATGGATATACCTCTAACTATGCAGCACAGACTACAAAAGATGTAATTCGTTATTATTTTGAATTAGCAAGCGAAGATGAATTGATTACCGGAACCGCAACACAAATGACAGGCAGTACTGATGTAACTGATTAATCTTTGATTCAAAAGGAGAATGATTACTTGAAAAATTCTGTTGTTATAAAAAGCTTTCCAAATGGAATCCTGTTAGATTTGGATGCTGAAATACCTTTTCCAAATTTATTAACTGAAATTGCCGAGAAATTCAAACAATGGGGCGCTTTTTTCAAAGATTCCAAAATGGCCCTTTCCATTAAAGGCAGAAAACTCAGTGATGATGAAGAAATGCAGGTTCTGGATACAATTGCACATAATTCACAAATTACTATTGTTTGCCTGATTAAAGAGGATGAATCTGTTAATCAACAATTTGTCAAAGCATTGCAACAAACTGATTCGTCTACCGTTGATTCGACCTGTAGTGAAGGTCAATTCTATCGAGGTACCTTAAAGAACGGACAAGTATTGGAAACAGAATCCAGTATCGTTGTTATCGGAGATGTTTATCCCGGTTCCGCGATTATTTCAGCCCATGATATTATTGTGTTAGGAGGTCTTTTCGGAGAAGCATATGCAGGAGGAAACGGCAATTCCAAACACTTTATTGCAGCACTTGAAATGTCACCGAGTAAGCTTAAAATAGGTGATTTTAAATATATTCCTAAAGATAAGTCGGCAAAATGGTCTATTCGTCCCAAGATGCAACCTAAAATAGCCTACCTGAAAGATGAAAAAATCATATTTGATTCATTTACCAAAGAATTGCTGAGAGAATTGCCTTTTTAAAGCATTCATTCAGAGGACGAAATTTATTCATTGAAAGTAAATGTCGCAAAAGCGACAGGACGGAGGTAACAATGAGTGAAGTAATTGTCGTCACGTCAGGTAAAGGCGGTGTGGGCAAGACCACCACATCAGCAAACGTAGGTACAGGTCTAGCAGCAATGGGCAAGCGTGTCGTATTAATCGATACCGATATCGGCTTACGCAATCTGGATGTTGTAATGGGTTTGGAAAACCGTATTGTTTACAATCTCGTAGATGTAGTAGAAGGGAAGTGCCGTATTAAGCAGGCATTAATCAAGGACAAGCGTCATCCAAGTCTTTATTTGATGCCCTCAGCGCAAACCAGAGATAAAACAGCTGTTAACCCTGCTCAAATGGTTAAAATGATTAATCAGCTCCGTGAACAGTTTGATTACATTATTCTGGATTGTCCAGCAGGAATCGAACAAGGCTTTAAAAATGCCATTGCAGGAGCTGACAGAGCGCTGGTAGTAACAACTCCGGAAGTTTCAGCAATCAGAGATGCCGACCGTATCATTGGTCTGCTGGAAGCAAATGATTTCTCCAAAATTGATTTAGTTATTAACAGAATACGATATGATATGGTTAAGCGAGGAGACATGATGAGTGCTCACGATGTAGTTGACATACTGGCCGTGAGTCTGATTGGAATTGTACCAGACGATGAAAATGTGGTAATCGCAACCAACCAAGGCGAACCTCTTGTAGGCAATAATACACTGGCAGGAAAAGCATATCAAAACATATGCGATCGAGTAGTTGGGAAAGAAACCCCTTTTCTTGAAATTGAAAAGAGTGTTTCATTCTGGACCAAAGTGTCAGGCATTTTCCATAAGAACTAGGAGGTGACGTATGGGAATCAAAAATTTTTGGAATAGGAAAAAATCAAGAGAAATTGCAAAAGACAGATTAAAAATATTACTGATATCGGATCGAGTCAGCTGTTCGCAGGAAATGATGGAATTAATCAAGACCGATATTGCAAAAGTCATATCCAAGTATATGAAAATAGACACCCAGAGTATGGAAATTCAAATTACGAAAACCGAATGCAAAGGTAGAGGCAAAACGCCCACCTTGTATGCAAATATACCCATATTAGATCTACACAAAAACATGAATTGATAAAACAACAGTAGGTGAACTTTATGCTTAAGCAGTACAAAATACGACATTACAGTTTCAAGTTAATTATTATGGTAATTGCACTGACAGTTATCGGTGTCATAGCCGTAGGCAGCGCCCAGGAATCGCTTCAAAGCAAGCAGATTGCCGGGGTTGCCTTCGGTGTGTTTTTAATGCTTGTAATTTCATTGTTTGATTATTCTGCGTTATTGAATTTATACTGGTTGGCTTATATCGGAAATGTTGCTTTGTTAATTGCAGTCATATTTTTCGGAGAAGATTCCAATGGTGCACAAAGATGGATTACGATTGGTATTCGTTTTCAGCCATCCGAGTTGGCTAAAATACTCTTGATATTATTCTTCGCTCAATTTATCAACAAATATAAGAGTCAACTAAATACCTTTAAATTTATCCTAATATGTATCGCTTTATTTGCCGTTCCTGCCGCTTTAGTTTATAAACAGCCTGATTTATCGACCACCATTATTATTTGCCTTGTATTCTGTGTCATTATGTTTACAAGCGGTCTGAATTGGAAGATTATCGGTGGTATATTTGCGGTTGCCATTCCCATAGCTGTGATTTCTATTTATTTGATTTTGCAGCCCGACCAGCAGATTATTGACCCCTATCAAAAGAATCGAATTATTGCCTTCCTGAACAAAGAAGAATTTGCCAATGCAGAAGGCTATCAGCAGGAGTATTCTGTAATGGCCATTGGTTCTGGACAGCTAACTGGCAAAGGATATAAAAACAATCAAATTAGTTCTGTTAAAAATGCAGACTTCATAGCAGAACAGCAGACCGATTTCATCTTCGCCGTAATAGGAGAGGAATTTGGATTTGCCGGTGCTTGTACCGTTATTGTATTGTTATTGGGAATTAGCATAGAATGCTTACTGATTGCCCGACGAGCCAAGGATACAGCCGGCACCATTATAGCCGCCTCGATTGGCTCTCTAATTGGATTTCAAGGGTTTATTAATATTGGGGTAGTGACCTATTTATTGCCTAATACCGGACTACCTTTGCCATTTGTAAGTTATGGACTCACATCACTTGTCACTTCCTTTATCGGAATTGGATTTGTTTTAAATGTGGGGTTACAATGTAAACAAAAATGATGTATAATATTAACTGTCTATAAATTGAATTAGTCACTAGAATTCACGAGGAGGAATTAAAACATATTATGAATATTGCATTAATAGCACATGATGCCAAAAAGAAGCTTATGCAAAATTTATGTATTGCGTACCGCGGAATTCTTAGTAAAAATGATTTATATGCTACCGGAACTACCGGTAGATTAATAGAAGAAGTGACAAATCTGAATATACACAAGTTTCTTGCCGGTCATCTTGGCGGTGAACAGCAAATAGGTGCTCAGATTGAACACAATCAAATGGATTTGGTTATTTTCTTACGTGATCCGCTTACATCTAAGAATCATGAACCGGATGTTAATAATGTTGTAAGATTATGTGATGTTCATAATATTCCGTTGGCAACGAATCTTGCAACTGCTGAACTGCTAATAAAATCACTTGACAGAGGAGATTTAGAGTGGCGTGAAATGTATAAATAACATTTACGGAAAAGTAACATTATTCATATTGTCCGGATGTCTGTTATTTATGTCCGGTTGTGGAAATCTCAAATACGAAATGCCCTACACACTGAATCCCGAATCCAGTAGTTACAGTATGATTAATTTGGAAGAAAACAGTGGAACGGCTACACCGTTTGCTGCCGATTTATGTGTTGTTAATACTAACATCAATGGCTCCGGTACTGCCATTCAAGCTTCCGGTGCCGCATTATTTGATATCAATAATAAAAGTACAATCTATGCTAAGAATGTTCATGAGAAATTATACCCCGCAAGTTTAACAAAAATAATGACTGCTTTAGTAGCACTCAAATACGGTTCGGCAGATATGCTGTTAACCGCTTCTTCTAATGTCAGTTCTCTTGAGGCAGATGCACAGGTTTGCGGTATTAAACCGGGAGACCAGATGACCTTAGCACAGGCATTACATTTGCTTTTAATCAATTCAGCAAATGACGCTGCTATTATGATTGCAGAAGGAATCGCAGGTTCGGTAGAAGCTTTCTCCGCAATGATGAACGAAGAAGCACTGTTACTTGGTGCAACAAATTCTCATTTTGTTAATCCACACGGACTTTCAGATGACAACCATTACACAACTGTTTATGATATGTATCTAATCGCCAATGCAGCTATAAAATACGAATTATTTAACGAAATAGTACATATGAGCAGTTATACAACCGTATATACGGATAAAAAGGGAGCACCGAAGGAAGTATCTGTAAACAGTACAAATTTATATATACAGGGTGTTGCCACAGCACCTGACGGAATTTCTGTTATCGGCGGCAAAACAGGTACTACAAATGCTGCGGGGCACTGTTTAATCCTGCAAGCACGCGATGCTTCAGGGAATCCATATATTTCAGTTATTATGCGTGCTGACAACCGCGATAATCTTTATTTACAGATGACAGATTTGTTAAGTGAAATAAATAATTAACTGTTGTTTTTTACTCTGTAATCACTTATAATATACACAGGCCATATACTGAATATGCTACAATATGTGTGCCAATATACTTCAGGAGGGATTTCCAATGGTTCAATTAATTGTAGGCAAAAAGGGGAAAGGCAAGACCAAGCACTTATTAGATAAGGTGAATACTGAGGTACAAAATGCATCCGGAAATATTGTTTATCTGGATAAAAGCACGAAACACATGTATGAATTGAATAATAAGATTAGATTGATTGATGTTTCATCTTACTTAGTTCAAAATTCCGAACAATTTATAGGTTTTATCTGTGGAATCATTTCGCAGGATCATGATTTGGAACAAATGTACTTTGACAGTTTCTTACAAATTGCATGTCTGGAAGAAAATGGTGAAGATATTGAGAAAACAATTTCCGAGCTGGAAACTATAAGTGAAAAGTTTTCTGTTGACTTCTGCATCAGCATTGGTTTAGACCAGGAAGAACTTCCCGAATCTCTTAAAAAGAAAGTAATTGTTTCTTTATAGACAATAGGTCACTCGATTTATGAATGCATTATTGTCATGAGCATGAATTACATAACCCCCGGTTTACCGGGGGTTTTAAAATATCTTGAATATAATGGGAGTTAATAGGTGAATGCCATAACCAACAACAAAATAGCCAAATACAGAAAGCCACTTAACAGAAATATTGGAATCATTATTTTTGGTGTGATTTTAGTCTATATTTTGATTTGTATATTTATGTATTTTACTCAAAATCACATTGAAAGTCATCAAGTAAAAATGGGCTCGCTTTCGTCTAATAATATTTATCATGGGATTGCTCTTCGTGATGAAAAAATTATTAATGCCGATCATGCAGGGTATATCAATTATTATGCACGCGAAGGTGAACGTGTAGGCGTTGGAAATTTAGTTTATACATTAGATGAATCAGGACGTCTTGCAGAATACTTGAGTTCGGAAACGGAACAAAACACTTTGACTTCTAAAGATTTATCCGAACTTAAAACTGAAATTTTGGGTTTTGTGAATAACTTTGACCCTGAATACTTCTCAACTGTTTATGATTTCAACTATAGTGTAAAAGGGACTGTATTAAAGCTTGCAAATGCTAATATATTAGAGAATATAGATAAAATCAATGCATCGGGTATAACAGATTTAATTAACTTTTGTTATGCACCTGATACAGGAATTCTCATTTATTCCACTGATGGCTACGAGTCATTAAAGCCGGAAGATATTACGTCTGAATCCTTTGACACCAGAGAATATCAAAAGACACAGCTCATAAGCAATGAACTGATTACTTCAGGTGATCCGGTATATAAACTGTCAACCAGTGAAGACTGGTCTATTATTATTCAAACAGATGAAGCAAAAACCCAAGAATTATTAGAAGCTGAATTTGTGAAAGTCAAGTTTCTCAAAAACCAGGATACTTCCTGGGGTGAGGTATCATCTTATACCAACAGTGCAGGAGAGAATTTTGTCATTTTGACGTTCAATAATTCTATGGTAACCTTTTGTACCGAACGATTTATTGATATTGAACTTATTTTGGAAGATGAGATTGGACTCAAGATTCCCAATTCTTCGATTGTAGAAAAGGAATTTTTTATCGTTCCAAAAGAATATGTGACAAAAGGCGGTAACAGCACTAGTTTCGGTGTAAATCGAGAAGCTTTTGATGAAGAGGGCAATCAAACTACTGAATTCATTAAAACGACTATCTATAATGAGACGGAAACTGAATACTATTTAGATGATTCCACCTTACGAATTGGTGACTACATCATTATTGATGGCTCTACCGAAAAGTATGCAATCAGTAAACGCGGCACCCTAATCGGTGTATATAATATCAATAAAGGATATGCTGACTTTAAACAAATTAATATTTTTTATCAAAATGATGAATACTCAATCGTTAAATCAAATACACAATATGGTTTAAGTGTTTATGACTATATTGTTTTGGATTCATCGAAAGTAGAAGAGGATCAATTGATTTATGAATAATTCAGATATACATAATAACTTACAAAGAATCCAACAGAATCTATCCGAATGTTGTCATTCCATTCAACGCAAGGAAGATTCTGTAACACTCATTACTGTCAGCAAAACACAGCCTGTTTCTGCCTTAATGGAGGCTTATGAGTTTGGCTGTCGAGATTTCGGAGAAAACAAAGTACAAGAATTGACCAGCAAATATGAAGAAATGCCAAAAGATGTTAAATGGCATATGATTGGTCATCTGCAACGTAACAAAATCAAATACATTATTGATAAAGTTGCCTTAATTCATAGTGTAGATTCCTATAGACTTGCAGAAGCAATCAGTCATGAAGCTTGCGCCAAATCACTTTGTATTAAAATTCTCATTGAAGTCAATATTGCAGGAGAAGAATCTAAGTTTGGGGTAAAGCCGAATGAAACAGAGAATCTAATTCGACAAATTTCACTTTTACCAGGCGTCATGATTCACGGTTTGATGACAATTGCCCCATATGTTGAGAATCCTGAAGAAAACAGACAATATTTTGCGATGTTAAAGAATTTATCTGTTGACATCGCTAGGAAAAACATTGATAATGTTTATATGAATGTTTTATCAATGGGGATGACCGGAGATTACATGGTTGCTATTGAAGAAGGTTCCAATTGTGTCCGAATCGGAACTGGAATTTTCGGAGAACGAAAGTATCAAATATAAACAGCGCACGGCGCTATAGCACGGAGGTTTGATAAACATGGGAGTAATGGATAAGTTTCTGAATGCAATGAGACTAACACCGGAAGATGACGATGAATTTTACGGAAATGAATATCTTGATGAGGAGTTAGAAGAGGAGAAGCCCAAGAAGCAATCCTCTTTGCCTAAAGAAGACAGCCTTACCGATGATGACAGATTATATAAGAAAGCTGCACCTAAAATAACACCAATGCGTCAGACCAAGAGAACCGGTTCCGGCATGCAAGTATGCGTTATTAAACCAACCTCTATTGAAGATGCCAGAGAAATTACTGAAACTCTGTTAGCTAACAGAACTGTTGTTTTAAATCTCGAAGGATTGGATGTAGATATTGCTCAAAGAATCATCGATTTCACTTCAGGTTCTTGCTTCGCAATCAGTGGAAATCTTCAAAAGATTTCTCATTACATATTTATCATCACACCTGCTGTAGTAGATATTTCAGGTGATTTCCAGGAAATATTATCAGGTTCCTTTGATGTTCCAATTAACAATGGATTATAAAACGGAATATAAATAAAACTAATAATATAGGAAATAGTGCATAATATGGAAAACAGACTTACTATTTTATATGATAAAAAGCCCTCCTATGACATCGTTTTTTCGACTGATTTTGGAGAACTTCTGAATGAATTAACTCTTCTGGAACTAACAAACAGAAGAGTTTGTGTCGTTACAGACACTCATGTCCACAGTCTTTATGGAGAAGCATTTAAATCAATATTAGAAGGCAATTGCAAGAAGCTGGTCTTTTTCACATTCCCTGAAGGCGAAGAGAGTAAAAACCTTGCTACTATTCAAGAATTATACAGTCAATTAATACAAGAGCAATTCGATCGTAAAGATTTGTTGATTGCACTTGGTGGTGGCGTAGTCGGAGATATGACCGGATTTGCAGCTGCTACTTACTTACGTGGTATTGATTTCGTACAGATACCGACCACTTTGTTAGCGCAGGCTGATTCCAGTATTGGTGGCAAAACCGGTGTAGATTTTGATGGTTACAAGAATATGGTCGGTGCTTTTTATATGCCAAAACTTGTATATATGAATGTAGATGTATTAAAAACACTTGATGATCGTCAATTTTACAGTGGATTTGCTGAAATTATGAAACATGGTTTGATTAAAAATGCCTTGTTTTATGAATGGTTGCTGGATCATATGTACGAAATATGTGAGCGTGATTCTGAAACCCTTTTAGAAATGATTTATAAAAGCTGTACCATTAAGAAATTGATTGTGGAGCAGGATCCTACAGAAAAAGGTGACAGAGCATTACTGAATTTTGGTCATACAATCGGACATGCAATTGAGAAATACAAGGATTTCACACTAACACATGGAGAGTGTGTTGCATTAGGCTGTGTTGCAGCTGCTTTTATCTCTTGGAAGCGTGAATTATTGTCAATGGAAGAGTACTATGAAATTCGCGATATGTTCGTACCATTTAATCTACCAATCAGTATTGAAGATATTGATGTAAATCAAATTTTGCAATTAACTAAATCCGATAAGAAGATGGAAAATGATAAAATTAAATTTATTTTATTAAAAAAAGTAGGAAAAGCAATTATTGAACCATCTGTAACCGATGATGATATGCTTAATGCTTTAAATGAAATTGAGGTTCATGATGAATAAACGTAAAATTAAATTTTTTATATTTGATTTCATATTATTGATTGTGTTGGTTTTTATTGATCAAATAACCAAGTACCAAGCGGTTATTAGGTTGAAAAATCAACCAGCTTTCAGTTTTATTGATGGCGTTTTAGAATTTAACTATCTGGAAAACAAAGGTGCTGCATTTGGAATGTTGCAAAATCAAAAAGTATTCTTTGTTTTTGTCGCAGCTATATTCTTAATTGTGATTTTATATGTTTTAGGACGTGTTCCTGATGATAAGAAATTTAATAAACTGCATATATTATTGATTATGATTTCCGGAGGCGCAATTGGTAATCTGATTGATCGACTTCGTCTGGATTATGTAGTTGATTTTATTTATATTGTCTTAATTAATTTTCCTATCTTTAACGTCGCTGATATGTTTGTTACGATTTCTACCTTCATATTAGTTATTCTGGTTCTGTTTGTTTATAAAGAGAATGATTTTAACTTTTTAAGCTTTAATCAGAAGAAATTCAGGGAACTTAAATAAATCTATGGCTATGGATGAACTGACCAAAGAATTTGATTTTGTCACAACAGAAGAGTGGGAAAATGAGAGAATCGACAAATGCCTCGGCAGTATCGTTGATTCTTTATCGCGTTCTTATTTACAAAAACTTCTGAGCCAAGGTCAAATACTTGTAAATAATCAACCCGTATCTAAATCCAGTTATCGATTAAAGCCTGATGATTGTATTAAAGTTCTTCTTCCTCCTTCCATAATACCCGACATAACACCGGAAAATATTCCGCTTGATATACTTTATGAAGATACTGATGTGATTGTAGTCAATAAACCAAAAGGCATGGTGGTTCATCCTGCTGCAGGACATTATACAGGCACTTTGGTTAATGCACTATTATATCATTGTGGTGATGGTTTAAGCGGCATAAACGGCATTATGCGGCCAGGTATCGTGCATCGAATCGATAAAGATACTACAGGCTCCATAATCGCCTGTAAAAACGATATTGCACATGCAAGTCTAGCCAATCAATTAAAGGAACATACAGTAGTCAGACGTTACCATGCAATTGTACAAGGAACCTTTAAAAATGAGCAGGGAACTGTTCAAACTTTAATAGGCAGACATCCTGTAGATCGCAAGAAAATGGCTGTTGTTAAGGATTCAGGCAAGGAAGCCATTACACATTATCGTGTATTAAAGCAATTTGCGAAATATACCTATATTGAGTGCGTATTGGAAACCGGACGGACACATCAAATACGTGTTCATATGGCTCATTTAGGCCATCCTTTACTGGGAGATACACTGTATGGCGCCGCCAGTAATTCTTTTCATTTAGAGGGACAGACACTCCATGCAAAAATACTTGGTTTTCAGCATCCTGTGAGTGGTCAATATATTGAAACAGATGCTCCTTTACCTGAATATTTCCAGAGATTATTAACAATTCTGTAAATGTAAATCATTGTAACTTGCCGCAATAAAATGTATAATATAAATATAAGAACAACAATATATGAGAAACAGTATATAAAAAGCAGTATAAGAAAAACAGTATATGAGAAACAGTATATGAGAAACAATTAATGTTAGGAGGAGGGATGTTTATGAATACAGTTATTACAATAGGAAGAGAGTATGGGTCCGGCGGACGTGAAATCGGTCAGAAAGTGGCTGCTTATTTTGGCATAAAATGCTATGATAAAGAGCTGTTATCCTTAGCTGCCAAAGAAAGCGGTTTTTGTGAGGAAATGCTCGAAAATCATGACGAACGGCCAACAAATTCATTTCTTTATAATTTGGTTATGGATACTTATTCCTTTGGATATAATGCATCACATTTCGTAGATATGCCTATCAGCCATAAAGTTTTTCTGGCACAATTCGAAACGATTAAAAAAATTGCTTCTGAAGGTCCTTGCGTGATTGTCGGTCGTTGTGCTGATTATGCATTAAACGACATGAAGAATTGTGTTCACTTATTTATTTATGGTAATGAGGAATGTAAGAAGAAACGCATCATGGAGAAATACCAGGTAGATGCTGCTAAAGCTAAAGATATGTGTTCTAAGAAAGATAAACAACGTCAAAGCTACTATAATTATTATTCCTCTAAGAAATGGGGACACGCGTCCAGTTATGATTTATGTGTTAACAGTAGCGTACTTGGTGTTGAAGGCAGTGCAAATCTCATCCAACAGTTTATAGAAGACTTCGAGGCCAAAAATAACTAAAAATTGAAAATGTCGTAAAAATGGCACTTTCCAGAACCAACTATTCGTTAAACTTGTGTTTTGCGAATAGTTG
>CAZNAP010000025.1:0-27828 GCA_964571145.1 uncultured Lachnospiraceae bacterium
TAAAAACGGAAACCAACTTGAAATAAACAACAATAGTTTACCTCCGGGCATACTAATCTCCATTCCGCGCGCCTTCGGGCGCGGCACAAATAGTAATGAAAGTGGTTCACACTTTCTGGTTTTCGTGTTACAATACAATTAATTCTAAGGCATCCCGGCATCATTATCAGATGCACCCACCCGTTTGTTATTGATGTGCAGGTGCGCCTCGTTTTACCAAGGTGGGAATACTCTTAAAATGGTTCACTAGGTGAACCTTCTTTTTGTGTCTAAACCACGTTTTTGGTTTAATTTACTTTCTTTCACACTACATCTCTTCTTCTGTAAACCCTCTTCCTATTACTAAGAAAATGAGATAACAGATTACTGCTACCACCAGACCTATAATTAACGCAATCATACTTCCTAACAGGGAATAAAATACCTTATTCAGTAATGCTGCAATGACTCCTGAAACAGCCGATGCAATGATTGTTATGGCAAAACACCTAAACCATTCCTGTCTGTATTGCAACATACTACTTAACATCCAAAAGCTAATCATCGCCATACCTGCAAAGAACACAATATTTCCAATGACCAACGATTTGATACCTAGATTCGTATTAATTAGTAAAATGCAGGTTATGACTATTTTTACGACAAATGCAATCCCGCTAATCAGTAAAACTGCTTTTACTCTCTTTATTTTTTGAATCATCTCCATGAATACTGCACTAAATGACATCAAAATAATTAGGATACTCCCCAGTTGTATCCATGTTGCTGTCTCTTGATTGTTGCCCTTCCAAATGATATTAAGGATATTTTCTGCAAAAACAGCCGTAAAAATCGCGACAGGACAAGCAACCACTGCACATTGATGTATTAGAATACCCAGTTTTTCTCTGGCTACTCTGTAATCTTCTCTCTCGAACAATGCCATTATTTTACAAATTGATGAAATAAACAATAATAAAATCAGTAAACTTGGAATCCCAATCAGTACTAAATATTTACCGTAATAGATGCCCCATAACAGATCCATGTTTTCAATATTCTTTTGAAACCTGAAAAATAACTGCTGATCCAATAACGGTTGTCCACTACAGAGCAGCCAGAAAAGTGAATGAAAAATACCGGTTCCCGTAATCATATAGAGTATATGCGTGCGAGAATCCAGATTTCTGACATTTTCATGATTCCGCTGTCTTTTGGACTCTCTACTAAATACCACAAACAATATCAGCATATGCAAAAAACAGAGTACCGAAGCAATCAATATACCTATAGAAGCTCCCATAGCACCATAAGCTGCCGTATGATTTGCGTTTTGCAGAAGTGCTGCTACCTTTTGTCCATAATCTTTCATGATTGCAGCTCCAAGTAAGCCTCCAACCACATAGATAATTGTATGAATGATTTTCGAATGCATGGACGGTATCTGAGAACCATTTCCTTGAAAATATCCTCTGAATACGCCTGTTTCAATAGTGAAAAAAAGTGCCGGAGCCATCATTCTGACAGATAATCCTGCAAGTGGAAGTTTGACAATCTGAGCAGATATAGCAGAACCACCAATTCCCAAAATCGCCATAAACAGCAAGCCAATCACAGCGCCAATAAAAAGAGCTTCTCGAAGAACCATTTGTGCACTTTTATACTGTTCTCTTCTAATACGATACCTAATTAAGACAGTTACTGCTTCGGATAACCCAAAAGAAACCATACCCGCTAAAATCATACATAATTCATTAGCCACACTGAAATAAGCATTGCCATTGTCGCCAATAAACAACCCAAGCGGTATGCGAAATGCTAACATAACAATATAGGTTAGAATTAGTATAAATGCAAATGAGTCTTTTCTTGATGAAGTTGTTCTTCCTGTATTTTCCTTTTTCATCATTGGTTCTCCTGGCGGTTCTTCAGCTATCTCTTGTAATTCCCAATAAATTCATCACGTTTTCCTGTTTCATTTCCATTTGACGTGCTTCTTCTGCATTCATATGATCATATCCGCACAAATGAAGCATACTGTGTGCAATTAAAAAGGCAAATTCTCTCTTTTCCGAATGTCCATAGCTTAATGCCTGTTCCTTGACTTTCATTTCAGAAATAATGATATCTCCCAAGAGCAATTCATTGCTTTCCGGATCAAAATATTCTGCCTCTTCATCTTCTACTATGCTGAAATCCGCTTCCTGTTCATAGTCAATCATAGGAAAAGACAGTACGTCCGTAGGCGCATCAATGTTTCGGTATTGTCTGTTAAATTCATTGATTCCTTCATTATCGGTAATCAATAAATTCACTTGTGCTTCATAAGGGCATTTTTCAACTTCCAATACTGTCCGCATCACAGATTCTGCTGTTTCTTGTATATCGAAATCGAACTGTGCATTTATTTCATTTTCAACGTAAAAAGTCATAATAGAGCTTTTCCTCCACTAAAATCTTCTTCATTTCCTGTATTTCACAATAGGAAATATTGCTTTTATCGATAATTCCACTCTCTACTTTTTTCTTAAAAATGGCACCTATTAACTGAGGATAATCCAACTTGACTTCTGGATCTTTTGAAAACAAGTAGGAAATAGATGAGATAATGGTATCGGAAAAAAGTAATACTACTGTTTCTTTAGAAATAATTCGTTGTTTCTTATCTATGTATTCCATAAGGATTCTTTGAACATCCATCGGAAAATCATTTTCCTGTAAAATCGTCTGTACATTTTCCCAATTATTTTCGCCTTTTAAAATACCGATTTTATGGTAGTATCCACATGCTTTTACCAGTGAATCATCTAATTTAAGCTTTTTAGTAATTCGATCGCACAAATATGCAGTATGTACAGCATGATAATACTCATTCTTAGACATTGCCTTCAGCTCTACCAAAAGGGGACATTCTGGGTCATTGATGTCCATATATAAATCTCTTTTTTTATAGATAATAGAGACACTAAATACTTTTAAAATAATCAGTAATAAAATCAAACTCACGAAAATATTTACGATTGGGACAATGAACATTTTTAGGGTTAACGTTTCATTGATAAACAGTACTTCTTGAATCGACAGACACAATAATAATGTGAGTAACGAAATTAACAAGGGACACCATACTTTAAAAGCTTCATTGATATAAGAGAAAACTACAATACCAATTAATCCGCTTATAAAATACAAAAAGAAGCTGTAAGTGTCACCTTTTTGCAAAAGAATGGTCAACATTAATAAAACAGAACCTGAAGATAGTGCAATCATTCGATTAGAAAATAGCATAAGCCCGATGAAAATACACAGATATGGCCAACCGGATTTTGGAAGTAACGGAAATAATACACTTCCGCCCAATGATATTAAATAGAATAGAGAAACCCTCCATAAATGTTTTCCATTATCAAATAAAAAACTTTCTTCTTCAATACTTTGTTCAATAGTAAATAAAACACCGCTAAATCCAATGCCCATCAATATTGTTATTCCAATTATTTCAATGCTTGTCTTGCCATATAAATAAGATGCTGCAATACTGGTTCCGATTGTAAGAATAAACAGGAAAGCTTCATGAACTGTATTTAAAACTCTTATTTTTTTGCTGTTGTCATTTTTTTCCATAAACCGTATTCCCGTTTTTCCTCTTTTTTGTACTATTTTCTTTTGTTTCAAAACTTTCATATGCTTTGACAATTTTTTGCACAAGCGGATGACGTACCACATCTTTGCTTGTCATTTTGCAGAACGTAATGCCTTCAATATTGTGAAGCACACGAATTGCTACATCCAAACCGGATTGTATGCCCGGTGCTAAATCCTTTTGAGAGGTATCACCTGTAACAATTACCTTGGAGCCAAATCCTATTCTTGTTAAAAACATCTTCATTTGAGCCGGCGTTGTATTTTGTGCTTCATCCAGAATAATATAGGCATTATCCAACGTACGGCCTCTCATATAAGCTAATGGAGCAACTTCTATTAAACCCTTTTCCATATTTTTCATGAAGGTTTCGGCACCCATAATCTGGTACAGTGCATCGTATAATGGTCGTAAATAAGGATCTACTTTGCTTTGTAAATCACCTGGCAGGAATCCTAATTTCTCGCCTGCTTCAATTGCCGGTCTTGTTAAAATAATTCTTTCAACTTCTTGATTTTTAAATGCAGTGATTGCCATGGCCATAGCCAAATAGGTCTTGCCTGTTCCGGCAGGTCCGAGTCCAAACACCAACATATTTTTGCGTATTGCATCCACATACTGTTTTTGCCCAAGGGTTTTGGGTTTAACAGGCTTTCCTGTTATTGTATGGCATATACAATCTTTATCTATTTCCAGTAATACATCTTCTTGTTCATCCATATTCATAGCGATTGCGTAATCCACATTTTGTTCCTGAATTACATTTCCTCTCTTACTTAATTCTGTCAGTTCCTTAATAATCGCTTTTGCCCGCTTAACAGCAGCAGCTGTTCCGCTTATTTTAACCTCTCCATTTCGATCAACAATGGATACCTTTAATTGTCTTTCAATATTCTTGATATTCTGATCAAACTGTCCAAACACATTTTGTTGAATATCGGAGGGTACTATCATTGAGTCAGAAAACACTTCCATGCGTTACCTCATATGCCTTCATTTATTGCTTCCGGAATCGGTTCTTGTATTTGCTCTAATTGAGTCTTTTTTAAGGTTCCGGTTTTCTCAATTGTCAAAAAATCGACTTTCATTTTCCATACTTTCGCAGTCTTATTTATTGTAACATTTTTTTCTATAATTTGTACCCCTTTTTCCTCTAAAGTTTGTATAAATTTTGTTATTTTATTTTCAAAAAGTTCCTTGGCTTCTTCTTTACTGTAAACTTGTTCATTTAGCAAATATTCTTTTCTCTCATTATGTCCAAAACAAATCGGTAAATAGAGATTTCCAAAAAGTTTTACTTGTGTTATTTCTTCTGTTTCATCATAGAGTGCAAAAGAATTGGAAAAGTATGGAATCATTAGTTTGTTTGTTCCAATCATCATAAAATATCGATTCTTTTCCTGACCAGTGTATTCCTTTTTCTCATATTTTTCATTGATACTTGCATTTAAAGTATAAATACTTTGTAACGTAATATCTGCATCGGCTATGCAAAAATTATAGTGTTTGACCGTACTGTCATCATTAAAAATCGGTTAACCGCCCTCTACCAAAACATCGCCTTTATGAACCACATCACCGGCCTTGACCTTTGGTACCCCGGTTCGTGTGACGATGCTAATTACAACGCCTTCTTTGGGGGCTACTAAATCCATTCCTTCTTGCACTTCTTGATTATCTTGCTTTAAATCCAATAAATCATTTTCTTTGACTTGTACAACCAATTTTGTACCGTCTATTCTTAATGATGTCCAAGTAACCATTGGAAAATGTGTACGAATTTCCTTTTCAAGACTTTCAATATCTACTGTTTTCTTCTTTATTCCCGCTTTGATTTTATTATCTGCTAAAAAATCTTGAAATAAATCAGTTGTTATATAATAATTTCCCATAATATCTATTGACCAGATATGGCCGGACATCCATATCCAGAACAGAAAGCTTCCCAGTAATCCGACCATAAATATTTTTCTTTTTTTAATTCTGACCATTAGAAAAGGTAGTCCATAACGTTTTGTTATGACTACCCTTGTACCAGTTTTTCTAACAATTGGCCTTAATTTATAAAATCCTTTTAAGCTTATATTCATGAGATAATACTCATTATAGTTTTCGATTTTCCACAAGAAAATATGATGATTACTGCATAAATTCATAAATCACTCTGGCGAAAAACCGGATACCTTAATGGTTAAGTACCCTCGTATAAATCGAATCAGAAATAACATATAGCACCTCACATAGTTAAATTAACGTCAAATGAAATATCTCACAGACTCAATTAATCCATTTATTTTCATATCTTCATTTGTATAGTAAACTATGTTTAGTCTTTTTCCATTTATCTCTATCTTTAAATTTTTCCCCTGTAATAATATTGTTTGTGTAGAATACTCAATAATCCCTTTATAATTCTCAACAAAAGCATCCGTATTTCCTGTTATCGCAATAATGGAAGCACCAAGTACAGAATCCTTGGGTAATCTCATGGATTCAACTACCAGTTCCTTTTTTGATATGGCTTGATTTTGTTGTTTTGAATAATTCTTTACTTTATTTTTCATATTTAACTATATGAAAAAAGAATACGCACTATACCTATTTTACAATCCCGAAAATAATCGGTCTTGATTGTTCCGGTTGTTCTCCTATAACATACGCTTTCAATAACCGTTCATAAGCCAACTCTAGTTTGCTCTCAACATTTGCATGAATAAAGGCCAGTGAATCGCCTTTTTGAACCTGATCTCCTACCTTTTTATTCAAGATAATACCAACAGATAAATCGATCATACTTTCCTTCGTTTCTCTTCCACCACCCAGTATCAGAGAGCAAATTCCCGCTTCATCACATATGATTTTTTGAACATACCCATCTGTTGTCGCAATTACAGGTTTCACCAATTTAGCCTTTTGTAACAGCTCCGGATGATACACCATTTCTTTATTGCCGCCCTGCGCTTCTACGAATTCTGCCAATTTATCTAATGCTGAGCCATCCTTAATAACACTTTCCAGCATTTCTTTTGCCTCTTTATTGGATTGTGCTTTGCCGCCGGCTATGAGCATTAACTCCCCAAGAGTCATGCATAATTCAGTGAAATCCTTAGGTCCGTTTCCTTTTAATGTTTCGATTGCTTCTTTTACTTCCAGTGCATTACCAATTGCATTGCCAAGTGGCTGATCCATATCTGAAATCACAGCCATTGTATTTCTGCCTGCATTTTGACCGATTCTAACCATCTCATGTGCCAATGCATAAGCATCTTTTTCTGCTTTCATAAAAGCACCACTACCGGTTTTAACATCCAATACAATTGCATCCGCTCCGGCTGCCAGTTTCTTACTCATAATAGAAGATGCAATTAAAGATAAGTTGTCCACTGTGGCAGTCACATCACGTAACGCGTATAACTTCTTATCTGCAGGAGCCAGCTCTGTGGTTTGCCCCATAATTGCAATTCCGATTTTGTTTACATTGTCAATAAACTTATCTGTGGAAATTGCCGTTGAAAAGCCCTCAAAACTTTCCAGTTTATCAATTGTTCCTCCGGTATGCCCCAGTCCTCTTCCACTCATCTTGGCAATTTTTACACCACAAGCTGCAACCATAGGTGTTAATGCAAGAGATGTTTTGTCTCCCACGCCACCGGTACTGTGTTTATCAACTTTAACGCCTTTAATACTGGACAAATCAAGCATTTCTCCACTATGTGCCATGGCCATAGTCAAATACAATGTTTCTTCTTCGTTCATTCCCTGAAAATAAATAGCCATCATCATAGCCGAAACTTGATAATCAGGAATTATACCTTCGGTATATCCATTGATCATAAAGTCAATTTCTTCTTTTGATAGAGCATTGCCATTTCTCTTTTTAATAATCAGGTCATACATTCTCATAAATTCTACTCCTTATTTATGATAGGGTTCACCCGAAACAATGCGATACCCACGATAAATTTGTTCCAGTAAAATCACTCTCATTAATTGATGCGGAAAGGTCATATCGGAGAAGCTGAGTGCTCTATTAGAAATATTTGTTACACTCTTGTGCAGTCCCAAAGAGCCTCCAATAATAAACTGAATATGACTTTTGCCTTGTATCCCCAATTGTTCAATTTCATGAGCAAATGCAGGCGAATCTAGTTTTCGTCCGTTTATTTCCAGCGTATAAATAAATGCATCTTCTTTTACATGTTTTAAGATTCTTCCTGCTTCTTTTTCTTTGATTGAATCTTCAATTAATTCGCTGGCATGATCCGGGGTTTTCTCATCTTCCACTTGAATAATTTCCAAACGGCAATATCTGGATAACCTTTTCTCATATTCCGCGACTACACGCCGAAAATAATCTTCTTTAATTTTTCCTACCGCAATAATTGTAATCTTCATTCTTGATTTTCATTTTCCTCAAATATTTCCGGATATACTTCATCAATTAATCGATCCAGATACGCTTCATCCAGATTCATAAATTGTTTTTTAATTGATTCTTTGATATATTCAATTCGTTGAAAATACCTGATTTCAAAAGGTTGACTATCTGCATTTAATTTCAAATCAATCTCTGATTGAACTAAATGATCCGTCACCCATTTTTTTATTTCCATGGTAAGATTATTCTCTTTACAAGCCTTGATTTTAAGAATTTTTGAATTTTTCAGCGAAACCATGCCCATGACTATAAATAGGATAAATAATACACCCATGACACCGCTAATCATATATTTACTGACTAATGCCATTTGAACTGAAATAACATCAAAAAAGAATAAAAATACTGCCAACAGGCCTATTCCGCCTACAAATAAAAGTGTATAGGCAGAAGAACGATTTTCTTCCGCTTTTTCCTCATTATTAACATATACCGGCTGATATTTTGGTGGTAAATCCTCTTCCTCCAGCGACAAATCTCTTAAATCTTCAGGTATTTCTTCTCCTGATTCTTTCATTTCCTGTACTTCTCGTATCATGGCGGCTGCCAGTTCTTGATCTACTTCCTCTTGTTCCTTCTCTTCAGCTAAAGAATCAACCAAATCACACCCACAGTCCACACAACTCGTAACACCCTCTACATACTCGCTTTTGCACATGGGACACCATGCCATCATTCTTCCCTCCATAAGTTCTTCTGTTAATTTTACCCCAAAAACAATAAATCGACTCTTTCACATACGATCGTATTGTTTAAAATCACAAAAGAGTCGGCCTCACAGCCGGCTCTTTTAATATTTTACTACGAATTGTAAAAGGTTGCCACTAATTTTTATTTTTTGAAATCAGGCATGGTACACCGATATTCACATTATCCTTTGGATGTAACCACACGTAATTATCTGGATTTCTGTCTTCAACTTGAACCGGTCCCCTGCCTGCTTTATCACGAGCTTCATTTTGATATACCCATGAACCGTCTTTAGCAGTTGCATACCACTCTAAGATATCCGATTTATAATTGATACTGGTCATATAAAATTCACCGTTGACAAGTCCTTTTGAATAACTACCAATCAGATTATTATTAAATCTTGCATTTTCTTTGAATAAGGATACATCATAATCATAATGTTCCGAGCCTTCCCCTTCCGGTAAATCCTTTGCCCAGCCACCGGTATATTGATGATAGGTGTATAAATCAGTTGTATTCTTCGTGTTATGGATATGATAATGAATCCATGTACCCTTGCCACTTCGTACGCCGTTACTCCATCCGCCATAGTAGTATTGATTATCGGCATATACTGCAATTCCGGTTCCGTTAGGTTTACCTGAGCTATCTTTATCTCCAAAATAGTAACAATCCTTGGTTCCTTTCAGCTTCCATGACATCGCTTTAAAACGATCCAGATTAGCCAAATCATCAAGTGCTTTTTGGTTGTTATCAGCCCAATAGGTCATCATCTCCTCAAGATTTTCATCTGGATTAAATTCTACCTTGGAATAATCCACCTTGCCACTATCCATTACTTCCTTATAAGGTGTCGCACTGGGTGTGCTCGTTGGTTTGGCTGTAGCTGCAGGTTTGTCCGTAGCGGACGGTGTTTCCACAGCAGATGAATCCGTAGGCTCAATCATATCATTGTCACCTAATTGTTTATTTTCATCTGCATATTCCATAATACTTTGTTGCAAATCATCTGTTTCTGTTTTATCCTTTTTTACTGCACTTACAATCAAAGTAATTGCCAAGATAAGAATAATTAAAACAAATGGAATCACTGCCACCAGTATTTTGGCTTTATCACTGTTTTCAAATTCAGAATCATCATCCAACCATTTTTTCATGCTTTCAATTCCTTCCTAACTCCAGTTACCAGTATTTCATGATATCTATCAAAATACGGTTCTGATAACATCATATACCATGCTTTTTAATTTCAACTACGAAATTTATTAATATTTCCTTAAAAGCATCCTATTTGTTAGAAAGATATTCATGAATTCCACGTGCACCAGCACGTCCTGCACCCATAGCAAGAATTACAGTTGCTGCACCTGTTACTGCATCACCGCCTGCATAAACGCCTTCTTTTGTTGTCTTGCCGAACTCTTCATCTGCCACAATACATTTCCACTTATTTGTTTCAAGTCCTTCAGTTGTAGATGAAATCAATGGATTAGGTGAAGTTCCAAGTGACATAATGACTGTATCTACATCAATTACAAATTCTGAACCGGATACTTCAACCGGACGTCTTCTTCCTGATTCATCAGGCTCACCAAGCTCCATCTTAATGCATTTAATACCACATACCCATCCATTTTCATTTTCTAGAATTTCAACCGGGTTTGTTAACAAATTGAAGATAATACCTTCTTCTTTTGCATGATGAACTTCTTCTACTCTGGCAGGTAACTCTTCCTCACTTCTTCTATACACAATATGCACTTCTGCGCCTAAACGCAATGCCGTTCTGGCAGCATCCATTGCAACATTTCCGCCACCTACTACTGCAACTTTATTTCCCCTCATAATCGGTGTGTTAGAATCTTCATTGAATGCTTTCATAAGATTACTTCTTGTCAGATATTCATTAGCAGAGAAAACTCCGTTGGCTTGTTCGCCCGGAATGCCCATAAACTTAGGAAGTCCTGCTCCTGAACCAATAAAGATTGCGTCAAATCCTTCGTCTTCCAGTAAAGCGTCAATCGTAACAGATTTTCCTACAACTACATTTGTTTCTATTTTAACTCCAAGAGATTTTACATTTTCAATTTCCTTGGCAACAACAGCTGTTTTAGGTAAACGGAACTCTGGAATACCATAAACCAATACACCGCCGGGTTCATGTAATGCTTCAAAAATAGTAACTTCATAACCCATTTTAGCCAAATCACCTGCACAGGTAAGTCCTGCCGGACCTGAACCGATTACTGCTACCTTTTTGCCATTTAACTTCTCTGCACCCTGAGGCTTAATACCTTCATTTACTGCCCAATCAGCTACAAATCTTTCCAATTTTCCAATAGAAATAGCTTCACCTTTTATTCCACGGATACATTTTCCTTCACATTGGCTTTCCTGTGGGCATACACGACCGCAAACTGCCGGTAATGCAGAGGATTCACTAATTACCTGATAAGCAGCTTCGATATCTCCATCTTTTACTTTACTAATAAATTCAGGGATATTAATTGCAACAGGGCATCCTTTGATACATTGTGCATTTTTACAGTTTATACATCTTGCCGCTTCTTCAACAGCTTCATTCAAATTATATCCTAAACAAACCTCGTCAAAATTAGTTGCACGGACTTTTGCGTCCTGCTCTCTGACAGGTATTTTCTTTAATACGTCCATTATTTTTCACCTCCGCAATTACCACAGCCACCGTGGTGAGTACTTCCTTCTTTTTCTTTCAGGAACGCTCTTCCTTCAACGGTCTTATAAAGTTGCTGACGCTGCATCGCTTCTTCAAAATTCACTTCATGTCCATCAAATTCAGGACCGTCAACACAGGCAAATTTAACCTTGCCGCCTACGCTTACGCGGCAAGCACCACACATACCCGTTCCATCTACCATAATGGGATTTAAGCTGACAATCGTATGTAAACCTAATTCTTTGGTAAGTTTACATACAAATTTCATCATAATCATAGGACCAATTGCAACACATACATCATAATGATTTCCGTCATTTACTAAATCAGTAATGGTTTGTGTAACCATACCGCTTCTTCCGTATGAACCGTCATCAGTTGTAATATATAAATTACCGGCTACAGCTTTCATTTCATCTTCTAAAATAACTAATTCTTTATTTTTGGCACCTACAATTACATCAGCATCCACGCCTTGTTCATGAAGCCATTTTATTTGAGGATATACCGGTGCCGTTCCAACACCGCCGGCAACAAACAGGATTTTCTTATTCTTTAATTCGTTCAAGTCTTCTGATATAAATTCTGAAGGACAACCCAAAGGGCCAACGAAATCACTGAACATATCGCCGGCTTTCAGGTTCGCCATTTTCATAGTACCTGCTCCTACAATTTGAAAAACAATCGTTACTGTACCCTTTTGTCTGTCATAATCACAAATCGTAAGCGGAATTCTCTCTGCTTCATAATCCGTTCTTACGATTACAAACTGGCCTGGTTGGCAAGCTTTCGCCACACGCTTTGCTTCTACTACCATACTGAAAATATTAGCAGCAAGCTCTTTAGCTTCTAAAATCTTGTACATCACTATTTCCTTTCCTGTTTCCTAAATTTTTATTTTAATGATATTAAGTCCATTTGACCGTTTTCATCATAAATCAACCGATTGGGTTCTCCCGTATAAACTTCCACAGCATATAGGTGTTCTGTCTTCACCTGATTACCGCTTGTATCTTCTATATATTCATTCAATAAATAATAATATCCTAAATTATTAATTTCCACAATAGAATTATACTTAAATACATATTTTCCCTTTATTCCATGAGAATGTCCCTGCATATCAGTTAAAACTTCTCTGTTAAGCAGTCCTTGCATGACATTTCTGATTGCTACATCTGTTGAAATATTGGTTTCCAGACTAAAATCAAAACTTCTGCTGACGATTTCGCTGGATACCCCTTCTTCCGATATAACTGCAAATTTATAGTTCGATCTTCCCAGTGGCATTTGAATCGGTTCGGTATAAATCATAGAATCAAGCTTTGGGTCAGAACTGTCTGTTGTATAGTAAATTGTTTCACCTTCCTGTGCACTTACTTCTATTAGTGTAGGAATATGATAATCTCCACTATAAAGCAGTACTTCCGGCGGATCGGGAATAATCAAATTAATAACATACCAATTCCGGACTATTTCACTTTTAATTCCATATTCGTTGATAAACATAGCAGCGATTTGATACTCACCCGACTCTAAAAAGAGCGGAGCAATATAGAGCATACTATTCTCGTCCGGTTCGCTTCCATCCAACGTATAATATATTTTCCCAGTAGTATTGGCATTCATCTTAAGCGGGATTACAGTATCATAGGTTCCGGATTGAAAACTGAATTCAGGCGCTAATGCCATATAATTTTTAAAATGCGTTTGAATTGCTACATCATCACAATTTGTCAATATATTGTTTATTTCTTCGTATCTGTTAGTATCATCATAGATATCAATAATACGTTCATATGCTTTTTCTTTTACTTCATATTCCAAATGTTCTTTATCTATTAAGTCAATCAATAAATCAGCTGCTTGTTGTGTCTCACCCAAACTATAGTAATAATTGGACTCTAACATTACTAATTCGGGCAAATTGTCTTTTAATTTTCGTGCTTTTTCAATATACTTAATTGCTTCAGTATAATTGTCCTGTTCCGCATACTTTTTCGCCTGATCAATTTGATAATTGACAGAATATCTACGGTATACAAACAATACAGTCAACGCTGCAATAATTAGAACTGCGGTGAATGTAATAATGCTGACTAATATCCAATTTTTATTCGGTTCTTCTGCAAAGAAAACATCATCAACAATTGGCTTTTCTTCGTTGACCTCTATTTCTTCTGGTATGTCTTCTTCAGCTACTTCTACTTTTCCCTCTATTTCTTCGGCAACAGTCGATAGGGTTTCTATCATACTATTCTCAAGTTCAGGTTCGAAGAGAGGAACTATTTGAATTTCCATTCCGCATTGATCACAATATAAATGGTCATCCACAATATCACAGCCGCATTTTGGACATTTCATGATTCACACGTGTCTCCCTTCTATCAGGACTGTAAGTGAACGGACTCCATACAATTATTCAGCAGCATCGCGATTGTCATAGGTCCTACTCCACCCGGAACAGGTGTAATCGCACTGCATATCGGTTCTACATCAGCAAAATTTACATCTCCGCAAAGTTTATTTTCTGCGTCACGATTAATTCCCACATCAATAACAACTGCACCATCTTTAACATACTCTTTGGTAATCATTTTGGGTTTTCCGATGGCAACGATCAGTATATCAGCACGCTTGGTAACTTCCTGTAAATTTTTCGTACGAGAATGTGCTATTGTAACGGTTGCATTTTCCCGCAATAATAACAAAGACATTGGTTTCCCCACAATATTACTTCTTCCAAGAATGACACATTCTTTACCGGCTATTTCTATATTACTTCTTTTTAATAACTGAATAATGCCTGCCGGTGTACAGGATACAAACCCGGGTTGTCCGATACATAATGCACCAACGCTTTGCGGATGAAACCCATCTACATCCTTTTCAGGGGAAATTGCTTTAATAACAGTATCTTCATCAATCTGTTGGGGAAGTGGTAACTGTACCAAGATTCCGTTGACATCCTTGCGTTCATTCAGTTCATTAATAAGTTTGATTAATTCTGCTTGACTGGTTTCTTCCGGAAGTTCATATGAAAGTGAACCAATTCCTATGTATTCGCAGCCCTTCTTCTTATTCTTAACATAAACACTGGATGCCGGATTATTACCTACTTGAATAACAGCAAGGGTGATTTTGATTCCATCGGCTTCTAATTCTGTCACCTTTGCTTTTAGTTCATCCTTGATTTGTAATGATATTGCTTTTCCGTCTATAATGGTTGCCATTTCTTCGTTCCTCCTAGAAAAGTCCAGTTATTTTTCCATTCTCATCTACATCAATTGTAAAAGCTGCCGGCTGTTTTGGAAGACCCGGCATGGTCATAACTTCGCCTGTTAAGACTACTACAAAACCTGCTCCGGCACTCACGTATGCTTCTCTTACATTGATTTTAAATTGTTCAGGCCTGCCTAGTAATTCCGGATTATCTGATAATGAATACTGTGTTTTAGCCATGCATACCGGTAAATTGCCGAATCCAAGTTCTTCCAGTTTCTTAAGCTGCTTGGTTGCCGCTTCAGAATAATTTACACCATCGGCACCATAAATCTGAGTTGCCACTGTTTCAATTTTATCCTTAAGACTACATTCATCTTCGTAAATAGGTTTAAAATGACTCTCTTTTGTTTCTAATGTTTCCAATACCTTCTCAGCAAGTTCTATGCCACCTTCGCCACCAAATTCCCATACTTTTGAAAGTGCAAATTCGCAATTGTGTTTCATACAGAAGTCTTGAATGTATTTAATTTCTTTCTCAGAGTCAGTCACAAAACTATTCAAGGTAACCACAACAGGCACCCCATATTTTTGGAGATTTTCGATATGTTTCTCCAGATTGACACTTCCTTTTTCAAGTGCCGCAAGATTTTCAATCCCTAAATCTGTCTTGGCAATACCGCCATTATATTTTAAAGCACGTATTGTTGCAACTAAAACAACTGCATCCGGCTTTAATCCGGCAATTCTACACTTAATATCAAAGAATTTCTCCGCACCTAAATCCGCACCAAATCCAGCTTCTGTAATGACATAGTCAGCCATTTTCAAAGCAGCTTTCGTCGCTACAACTGAATTACAACCATGCGCAATATTTGCAAACGGTCCACCGTGTACAATCGCAGGTGTATGCTCCAGTGTCTGTATTAAGTTCGGTTTCATAGCGTCTTTTAACAGTGCCGCCATAGCACCTACTGCATTTAAATCCTTTGCTGTTACAGGTTGATTTTGATAATTATATGCCACTACGATTCGTCCCAGTCGTTCCTTTAAATCTTTCATATCTGTTGCCAGACATAAAACAGCCATAATTTCAGAAGCAACTGTGATTACAAAATGATCCTCTCGAACTGTTCCGTCCGTTTTGTTTCCTAATCCCACAACTACATTTCTAAGGACTCTGTCATTCATATCCATACAACGTTTCCAGACTACATTTCTAGGGTCAATACCAAGTGTATTTCCTTGCTGAATATGATTGTCCAGTAAAGCCGCCAAAAGATTATTAGCAGACGTAATAGCGTGAAAATCACCTGTAAAATGAAGATTCAGGTCTTCCATCGGTACGACTTGTGCGTAACCGCCACCTGCGGCTCCACCCTTCATACCAAAACAGGGTCCCAGTGAAGGTTCGCGTAGTGCAATCACTGCCTTTTTTCCTAATTTTCCAAATGCCTGTCCAAGACCCACACTTGTTGTAGTCTTTCCTTCTCCCGCGGGTGTTGGATTAATGGCTGTCACAAGGATAAGTTTTCCGTTTTGATTCTTAGCTATTTTATCTAGATACTGATCAGATATCTTAGCTTTATATTTTCCGTATAATTCCAAATCATCATCTTCTATGCCAAGTTTATGTGCAATATTAATGATTGGTTCCAGTACTGCTTCCTGTGCGATCTGAATATCTGTTTTCAAAAGAATCCCTCCTCATTGACTAAAAAGACTCGTCTATATACTGTTCCAATTGTTCCAGGCTCATTAGTATCTTTCTGGGTTTCGTACCTTCTTCTTCGCCTACGATTCCTGCCTCGTACAGCTGATCCATAATTCTGGCTGCTCTATTAAAGCCAATTCTAAAAGCACGTTGGAGTAATCCAATAGAAGCCTTGTCCTTCTCAATAATAAACTTCGCAGCATCTAAGAAATAAGAATCTCTTTCTGATGAATCATCTGCACTGCTTGCTCCAGTACTACTGCTTTTCATGGACGTAATTTTTTCTTGTATATCTTCATCGTAGATATTGCCTATTGCTTGATTTTTTAAGAATTCAACAACATCTGCTACTTCTTTATCTGATACAAACGCACCTTGTATTCTGGCTGGTTTGGTATAGCCTTGTGGGTAAAACAACATATCACCTTTGCCAAGAAGTTTTTCAGCACCATTCATATCCAAAATAGTACGAGAATCGACACCACTTGATACGCTAAATGCTACTCTACTTGGCATATTGGCCTTGATTAAGCCTGTAATAACATCTACTGAAGGTCTTTGCGTCGCAATAATCAAATGAATACCGGCTGCTCTGGCCAGCTGAGCAAGTCTGCAAATCGATTCTTCCACTTCGCCCGGCGAAACCATCATTAAATCTGCCAACTCATCTACTATAATGACAATTTGAGGCATTTTAGCCGGAACATCTTCTTCCTGCTTTTCTTGCATGGCTTCAATCTTCTTATTATAGCCTTTTAAATCTCTTACATTATAATCTGCAAATTTCTGATAACGGTCTGTCATTTCAGCGACACCCCATTGTAAAGCAACTGATGCTTTCTTTGGATCTGTAACGACCGGTATCAATAAATGTGGAATTCCGTTATAAACACTCAGTTCTACTACCTTTGGATCAATCATAATCATTTTTACATCGTCCGGATGTGCTTTATAAATCATACTGATAATCAACGTATTGATACAAACTGATTTACCTGAGCCTGTAGCCCCGGCAATTAACATATGCGGCATTTTTGCTATATCTGCAACAACAACCTGTCCGCCAATATCCTTGCCAACTGCAAACGCCAGCTTAGAAGGAAAATCTTTGAATTCCTTGCTTTCCAGCAAATCCCGCAATGCTACAATCATATTTTCTTTATTTGGTACTTCAATACCTACGGCCGCCTTACCAGGTATGGGAGCCTCAATTCGAATATCTGTTGCTGCTAAATTTAACTTAATATCATCAGATAATCCCACAATTTTACTTACTTTAACGCCTTGTTCCGGCTGTAATTCAAATCTGGTAACCGAGGGTCCCTGACTGATATCTGTAATCGACACACGTACTCCAAAAGTCTGAAGTGTTTGTTGTAAACGCAGTGCTGTTTCTTTTAATTCTCTGGTTGAATCTCCGCCAGCTCTTCCCGTCCCTTTAACAAGTTTGTTCATCGGTGGAAATATATATTTCTTGGCTGCGTGGGTCGGTGCATGGGTTGGTACTTGTGAAGGTGCATGTGAAGATGTTTGTGAAGCTGCATTCATTGGAGTATGTGCAGTTGAATGAAGCGTAGCTTCCGGTCTGACTCTATTTCTGACAGGTGGTTCCTGTTCCACTGGTTCATCTATAAATGCACTTTTTATCTTAATGTGATCAAGTGAAGAATGATCCGGTACAATTTCTTCCGGTTCGGGTTCTACATATTCGATTTGTTCTTCAAAATCTGTGATATTGATTTCGTGAATATCATCTCTGGACTTCTCAAATGTTGATTCTGCATCTTCTTTTTTCAAAGAAGTGTCTATCATGACGCCTTTTACTTGTTTATCCATACGTAAAATGCGTTCATTCTCTCGTTCTTCTTCTCTTAGTCTGCGTTCTTCTTCTCTACGTTTTCTTTCTTCTTCTAATTCTAATTTTCTTTGTTGTGCACGTTCTCTTCTGTAAAGAGCATCTTCTCTGGAACGTTCGTAAACTTTTTTCCCACCGGTTTTAACAGTTGATACAATCGATTTCTCCGTCAGTACAACAATCGAAATAATGGCAATTACTAAAATCACAAGTACTGTAACAACCATTCCAAGAAAGTGATAGCACAAGTAGGCAAGCGAACCTGCTAAAACACCACCGCCGTTATATTCCTTACTACATCTTTCAAAAATTTCTTTGATTTGATAACTTTCGGCGGCTTCAGGTGCTCCGGTAAACAACTCACAAAGCATTCCCACCAAGAGGAATAAAATAATTCCTGCAATTAATTTTCTGATTGCAATTGCATTTCCGGAATTAGCGGAGCCAAACAGAATCATAGCAAATAAAACAATTGGCATGATGTATTCAGTCAATCCAAAGATTCCAAACAAAACATCTTTGATTGCTTTACCTACCACGCCACCTACACCAAAATTACATAAAAATAAGAATACAGAGACCGCAAACAAAGCAATCAAAAATATCTCGTTTTTGATTGCTGTATTCATTGGTTCACTTCTTCTTGTATTATTTCGTGAAGCAGTTGTCTTTTTTTGATAACTATTTTTAGATTGTCCTCTACTTGAGTTACTCTTTTTAGTCTGTGCCATACTATCAACCTCTTTAATGCCCCGATAGGCATTCACATAATCTTATATAGTATAGCATTTTACACAAATCTTGTCATCTATAAACTTATGAACTTTGTTAATTAAATTGATTCAAGAACGCAATTTATCAATTAAATTATGAAGCTTATTCATGGCTTCTTTGATTCCACCGGTTTTATCAATTATACCTTCTGAAACAGCTTCATCACCTACTAAAATCGTACCTACATCCTTCGTTAGAATTCCGGTTTCCATCATTAATTCTTCAAGTCTAGGTTTCGAAATTTTGCAATGGCTGCAAATAAAACCTGTGATTCTATTTTGAATTTGACAAAATAATCAAAAGTTTGCGGTACTCCAATCACCATTCCATTCATTCTAACCGGATGTATAACCATGGTTCCTGTAGGAACAACAAATGAATAGTCTGTGCTTACTGCAATCGGTACTCCGATAGAATGGCTGCCACCCAGAACCAACGATACAGAAGGTTTACTTAATGATGCTATCATTTCTGCAATTTCCAGTCCCGCCTCCACGTCACCACCCATTGTATTCAGTAATACCAATACCCCGTCAATATTCTTACTGTCTTCAATTGCTGCCAGTTCTGGAAGGATATGTTCATATTTAGTAGTTTTGGAATTTGTCCCAAGATTATCATGACCTTCGATTTCACCAATTACTGTAATCAAGTGAATTGTATGAGATTTATTATTTTTATCCAATGTAACCTGTCCGAATTCTTTTATCTTTTCATTTCTGTGATTTTCTTCATCAATTTTTTTATTTGACATTTTTCACCCCTTAGAGTGCGCTTATGCGCACAAACTAAAAAAGAACTGCTTTTGCAGTCCTCTTTAGTATGTTTCAATCTGAAAATAATATTCTATTCAATGTCAAAATCTTCTTTACCACTTATTTCTTTTATATCAAAATCCGCTAAGTCTCTTTTTAATTCTTCCAAATCAAAATTCATTTTCTTAGGTACATGTTTAGGGGGTACCGGTAATGGATTCTCAAAAAAATGAATTTTTTCCGGTTCAAACTGTTTTGGTTCTTCTTTTTCTACTAATTCATTGTGAATTTCCTGCATAGCTGCTATTGTTTTCCTTCTCAGTATACTCTCAGAAATACGATTTACAATTATTTGACAAATGACTCCGATTCCCAATGCAGATACCAATAAAATTGACATCCATGTGTTCAAATCTTGGCATTGATCAGGCAACGCCGTATATTGCTTTACCCACCACATAAACTGTTCTGTAATACTCCAACCGGTCAAACCGGTATACTTCATTAAGGTAGCAAACATTCCAACTAAAATGCCTACCATAATAATCAGAGACTGTGTACTGACTGGCATAATCTGGTACTTTTCAATTGAATCTTCTTTATAAGCTTCCATTAATATTTTGTCTTTTATGTTATGACGATTTCTAATTAACACATAAATGATAATCGGTATCAACAGCCAGCTCAAATAATTCCATATACATATCAGACCCATTCCAAAACCAATAAACATTAAGATTAATTCGCATATATTACTTCTGTACCAACCGCTACGCATCGTACGCCGATAAAAGATGCTGATTAAAAAAAGTACAATTGACCAAAATAACATATAGTAGTTCTCAGTTATTACTTGATTGATAGAATATAAAACCAATGGTGAAAATGCAAGAATACTACCGGTTACAATACCTGCAGTTTTGCCCCATAACATAACGATACTCAAAAAAACTAAAACTAACCAAACTATTTGTAATACTAAATGATACACTGGAATTATTTCTATGTTATTTCCGAAAAAGCGAAGTAGTGCCGATATGTTTTGTGTATATGCATATGCCAGTCCTGAGGTAAGAATAGGCTCTTTCTCATTCATCTGTATCATTGCATTTGCAAAAAAACCATATGTATCGACAATCGCATTTTGTTTAAAAAACAAATATAGGATTCTGATTATAACTATTACTGCTATCCATATTCCCGGCAGCAACTTCTGCTTGTTTTTTCTCACACTTATTCCTCTGATTATTCATCCCAGTTATGATATACTGCTTGTACATCATCTTCTTCATCCAAAAGATCCAATATCTTCTGAAGATTCTTAACTGCTGTTTCATCCTTTAATTCAACATAATTCTGTGGAATCATCGTGATTTCAGCGGATGCTAAAGGTGTATTCGCATCTTGAAGAGCTTTCAATACGGCATCAAAATCGTCCGGTGCTGTAATAATTTCAAAACTATCTTCTTCTTCGCTAAAATCCTCTGCACCTGCATCCAATACCAACATCATCAGTTCATCTGAATCGCCTTCAAACTCTTCTTTATCAATAATCAGCTGTCCTTTTTTATCAAACATAAAGGATACACAGCCCGGTGTTCCAATATTACCATTTCCTTTTGTAAAAGCATTTCTTACATTTGCGGCAGTTCTATTTTGGTTATCTGTTAAGGCATCCACTATAATAGCAATACCGTTAGGTCCATATCCTTCATATGTTACATACTTATAGTTTACACTTCCGGCATCTCCAGCTGCTTTTTTAATACCTCTGTCAATTGTATCATTAGGCATGTTGTTTGATTTTGCTTTTGCAATTACCTGCGCTAGTCTGGAATTATTAGCAGGGTCTGCTCCGCCTTCCTTAACTGCTACCGCAATTTCTCTTCCCAGAATTGTGAATATCTTTCCTTTTGCAGCATCATTTCTTTCTTTTTTGTGCTTAATGTTAGCAAATTTTGAATGTCCTGACATCTCTAACTCTCTCCTCTGTTTTAATTATCTTTTTCCTGAACATCTTCTTCGTGTCCATCTTTTTGCACATCACTTGCAATTTTTGTGACTAATACACTTTTAATCATACGATTTTCTACACTTAAGATCTTAAATTGATAGCCATCTATCTCCATTTGAAAATCTTCATCTTCTTCCGGAATTTTATCCATCTTAGAAATCATAAAACCATTCAATGTTTCAAATTCTTCTTCATTAAATGATATATTGAATCTTTCTTCCAGTTCTTCTAGCGGCGTAATACCATCAATAATATACTCGTTTGCATTTTCTGTTTCTTCAATGTAGGCTTCTTCTTCATCATATTCATCCATGATATTACCAACAATTTCTTCAAGTATATCTTCCATGGCTAATAAGCCCGTCGTTTGTCCGTATTCATCGATTACAATCACCATTTGCGTTTTAGTATGCTGCATGGTTTGAAATAAATCGTCAATATTTTTAGTTTCCGGTACAAACATGACTTCTCTAATTAGATTATCAATACTTCCTACTGTTAATTCCAGGTTCTTCTCATCCTGCCATGCTCTCATAGCATCACGGAAATGTAGAATACCTATAATATGATCAATATTTTCCTCATAGACAGGAAACCTGCTTTTACTCTCATTGAGCATAAAATCTAAAGCCTGAGCAAGTGTCATATTCTTGTCTATTGCTAATATATTTTTACGGTGTGTCATAATATCATGTGCTTCTTTATCACCGTATTCAAAAATATTTGTAATCATTTCTGCTTCAGTAGCTAATAAAACACCCTGTTCATGCCCTTCATTAACCATGGATATTATTTCTTCTTCCGTTACATCCTCGGTATTATCGTTGCCATGAATTCCGAATAAATGCAAAACACATTTACTGGTAACAGTAATTAATCCTGTGATTGGCAAGCATATGATTACAATAAGATTAATTGGATTAATACAGGCAAATGCCCACTTTTTAGCATATCTCGTTCCCAGTCTTTTAGGTATTAATACCCCAAAGGTCAAGATTATGTATAAAAGTATCGCACCTGTAATCCAACTATTTAAATAAGGGAATTTGGGTAACGATACTAAACTGCTAAAACTTGTGAGAAAATAACTGCCCATCACTAAATTGATTAAGGTAACGATAAACTGTACAGTGTTAATGTATTGTTCCGGATTTAAGGCAATTTTATAAAGCCGTTTTGCTTTTTTATTTCCTGTTTCATCATATTGTTCTGAGAGTTCCTTGGAATTGAGTTCTTTAACAGCTGCTCCGAATCCAAAGAAAAGCATATCAATGAAAAGCATCAAAATAAAAAAAATACAACTGGCCGTAGGCCCGCTATCGTCCATTCTTTAGTCTCCTTTTTGCAAAAAATATCAAATTAAACTATATCATTTTCGTCTCTTATCGTCAAGGTCTGCCACCGTTATACCACTAAGCCACACGCTACCGTTAAGCAGCTACGCTGCGTCATGTGTATGTACCCAGTTCCAAACTAATCACTAGTCCCAGGTTGACCTTTTTCATAATATCCTCATCTAAGTGACAAATCCAATCCTTCAGACGTTTTTTATCTATGGTACGGAGTTGTTCTAATAAAATGACAGAATCTTTGACCATATCATATTTTCCGGCGCTTAATTCAATATGCGTGGGAAGCTTTTCTTTGTTCATTTTTGATGTAATTGCTGCGCAAATAACTGTTGGACTATGTTTGTTACCCACATCATTTTGAATAATCAAAACAGGTCTTACACCTCCCTGTTCCGAACCAATTACCGGTCTTAAATCTGCATAGTAAATATCCCCTCTTATCATTTCTTCACACCCTTCATTACAATCGTTTATTTCATTTGGTTACTATGTAGTATAACCGCATTGTCTGAAGGTATTCAGCATCTCTATGCTTTCGTATAGACACGGGGAATTCTTGGGCTGAGATTACAGGCTATTTCATAGTTAAAACCGCCTGACATTTGCTCCAAATCTTCTATGGTAATCGTCTCATTCCCATCATGACCGATTAAGGTCACCTTGTCTCCTAAGTCTACATTTGTAATATGTGTTACATCAATCATAAATTGGTCCATACATACTCTGCCTAAAATAGGCGCTTTTTCTCCCTGTACCAATACATGCCCCCTCCTCGATAGTCCTCTGGGATAACCGTCTCCGTAACCAACCGGTACCGTTGCTATTGTCATTTTATCCTTTGCAACAAAAGTACCGCCATAACTGACTTCTGTGCCTTCTTCGATTTCTTTCATAAATACAATTTTACTATATAATGATAATGCCGGTGCTAATTCAACCAAATCCGTTCTAACTTGTGCGGAAGGTCTCAGTCCATAAAGTGAAATTCCGGCTCTGACCACATCCATATTTGCATCTTGAATCTCAATAATTCCGGCGCTGTTTGAACAATGTTTTACAGGAATTTCTACACCGGTTCTTTTCTTTATAGTATTCAAGAAATTCCGAAAGGTATCTAATTGCTTCATAGTCGCTGATTTATCCAATTCATCAGCTCTGGCAAAGTGAGTAAATATACCTTCTACTTCTAATCCTTCTGTTTCCAAAGCTACTTTCACAAAATCCAATCCGGTTTCGTCCGGTCGTATTCCGATTCTGCTCATGCCTGTATCGACTTTGATATGTATATGTGCTTTTTTTTCTATCCCTTTTTTCTTTAGATTAGTAACTATTTCTGAAAGCTGTTTTAATGTATCGTAACGAAATACAGTTAATCTAATATCATTTAATATCAATTGTTCATAGTTCTCCGGAAAAGTATATCCAAGAATTAAAATGGCCTTCCTGATATCATTTTCACGTAAAGTCAATGCCTCTTCGGCTGTTGCCACTGCAAACCCATACAGATAATCTAATCCTTCTAATTCATGGGCAATGGGTACCGCTCCATGTCCATAACCATCGGCCTTAATTACAGCCATCATTTTGGTCTCCGGTTTTAGATTTGCTTTCATATGATCCATATTGCTCTTAATAACATCTAAATCAACATTTGCATAGACTCTTTGATATTTCTCACACATTTTTATTGCCTAGCCTTTCATTCATTTTGATTCATTACCAAACACAATTCATTTATTAAATCCGATGCAATTACGCCATATTTCCCTGTTTTCGCAGATGCTTCCATTCCACATAGTCCATGTAAGTAAACACCTAAGTAGGCAGCCTCAAATGGCTTTAAACCTTGTGCCAGTAACCCACCGATTATCCCTGTCAGCACATCACCGCTTCCGGCTGTAGCCATTCCATCATTTCCCGAAGTGTTCATATAGTATTGGTTCACCGTTTGCTCAAACACAAGCGTTACGGTATCTTTAGCAACAACGGTGCAATTTAGTTTCTTTGCTAATTCACTAATTTCTTTTTCTTTATTGCTCTGATAATCTTCCATTCTTATATGAGCTAATCGAATGAATTCTCCCGGATGTGGTGTGATAACCAAATTGTCTTGTTTTGCTGCCAAATGCATGAGTTCTTCATGCACAGCCACTAAATTAAGTGCATCAGCGTCCAAAATCATTTTTTGACTTGCATGTTCTAATAGATAGTTCAGTATCTCATAAGCAGATTTGTTTGTACTGATACCGGGGCCTGCTACCACTACATCAGCCCACTCCAATGAACTTCTTAGCTCTTCTTTATTCGGCATTTCCGAATAAGTCATTAGCATTGCTTCCGGAAAAGAATTTTGAATTATTTCACGGTTACAGTTTGGCGTAATGATTTTCAACATACCTGCACCGGTTCTCAAAATACTATTACCGCATAAAATGCTCGCTCCGCTCATATCATAACTTCCGGCAAATAATAATACTTTCCCAAAAGTACCCTTATTACCATCTGGTTTCCGTTTTGGTAACAGCTCTTTTATGTCTTGCTTCTCTATAAAGAACGCTTTCGGTGCAGAAATTTCAGTAAACGCATGATTGGTAATGCCAATATCTTTGATAAATAGTTGCCCTGTATGCTCTTTTCCAGAATACAACAGATGCCCTTTCTTGGCAAAAGCAAAAGTAGCTGTTATATCGGCATAAACTGCTGTTCCCATAACTTGGCCATTATCTGCTGATATTCCGGACGGAATATCAATTGCGCATATTTTCGCACCATGATCTCTAGCCAAATTCATTTGATTTATAATAGCAGCATATTCACCGGTTATTTCCCTTGAAAGTCCAATTCCAAACAAAGCATCTACTATTAAATCATACTTTTGCTCAAATACGTTTTCACTAAACGAAAAGCCCAAATTTCTTAAAATAGTAGCTTGTTGCTTCGTCTCCGCACTCAGCTTTTCTTCTTGTCCGGCAATCATGATTGTAACCGGAATTTCACGTAATCCTAAAAGTCTTGCAACTGCAAGCCCGTCACCGCCGTTATTTCCTGTTCCTGCAACCACCAGTACATTCGAAAGTTTTGGATAGCATTGCATAATCACTTCAACAGTTGCTAATGCTGCCCTTTCCATCAATACCATAGAAGGAATTCCGATTTTCTGGATTGTATCGCTGTCATAAGCTTTCATTTCATTAGAATCAACGGCGTATTGCATGTTCTCTTCCTTTCAAAAATAATGCGTCATTTACCAATATGGTCATGACGCATCACTCTTACTGTTTCTGGTATTTCATATCAAAAATTTCAATTACATCAGCGCCGAAAATATCATGCAAATAGGCATACATTTCCTGATTGACAATTTCCTTTTCCTGTTTGCGAATCAAACGTTTTTTTAGTTCAACTCTAATTTGTTTAATCCATTTATTTGTTGCTTCTATTTCAGATTGATTTGACTGTATTTTATCATAACAAAGTTCCATTGTGGCAAGCATCAGTTCCCGATTGACTCTGTCAATTTCTCTTGGCAACTCTATCAATTCATCTTCGTAACTTTCCATTTTCGTATTACAATCATTAATCAGTCTCTTATGATCATCTGCACGTTTTCTTGCTTCTTTATCATTTCCGGTAGATGCTTCTTCTGCATTTTCAACGATTTCCTGCATCAGCTTTTTTTTCAACTTCTTAAGTTCTTTCGTTTCCGTGTTGATTTTTCCCTGCCTCTTAATGAGCTCATTCAAACGGTTCTCAAGTTTCTTAATATTAGAATCTGCTTCTGTTTTGTCAAATAACTGATGCCATTTATTGTCTAAAGTCAGTATAGGAATCTTCTTTTCAGTCAGCGCCGGAATAAAAATATCATCTGTTCTGGACATATTTTAGCCCTCACATTCATTTTCTATGGAGTGATTTCGTGTTTATTCGTTTTGATTTTCATTTTCAAACCTGCTGATATTATAAGTAAGTTTCATCAAACTGTCTGATAAATGTACATTTTCGACCTGAATCTCTTTTGGTACATTTAAATCCACATGAGCAAAATTCCAAATACCTTTGATTCCATTATTGAATAATTTTTCAGCAACTGCTACAGCACTGCTTTTGGGAATCGTTAAAACTGCTACGTCAATGTTGTTCTCTTTAACAAAAGATTCCATTTCTTCCATGGGTCTTACTTCAAGATTACGTATTTTCTTTCCGAAAAGAGCTGAATTATTGTCAAACATACCTCTAAAAATAAAGCCACGTTTTTCAAAATTCATGTAATTTGCAAGTGCTTGCCCTAAATTTCCGGCTCCGATAATAATTAGGTTATGGGTTTTGTCCAGACCTAATATCTTCCCGATTTCTTCATATAAATACTCAACTTTATATCCGTATCCCTGTTGTCCAAATCCACCAAAATTATTGAAATCCTGTCGAATTTGTGATGCAGTCACTTTCATGATACTGCTGAGTTCTTGTGAAGAAATTCTTTCTATACCCTGATCTCGTAATTCGCCCAAATATCTGAAATATCTGGGCAAACGCCCAATTACCGCCTGCGATATTTCTTTTTGTTCTAAATGATCCACTTTATTTACCCCATCGTTCTTAGTCACTAAATTCATATCATCATGAAATTCTTATCTATTGAATAATATAATCATATAACAATGTTAAAATTTTGTCACTATAATTTATCCGGGCAA
>CAZNAP010000026.1:0-27752 GCA_964571145.1 uncultured Lachnospiraceae bacterium
GGTATTCAACCTATTTACCACTGAAAGTATACCATACCCGGTCGCTTATTCCTACCTCTAAGCCGTAGTTCTTCCCGTTGCATACGATTTCGAATTGCCGTTGCATACACACCCACTGCTTGATTGGCAATTCGTTCACAACTGTAACTTTGGGCCGTAGCCAACGCACCTAGCCTGAGGAAATTCAACTCTTTCTTTTCCAAAATATCAATGAGTTGATTGGTAAATCTCTGTATCATTTCGTTCCGGTTTTCTGACACCTCAGTCATATAGCCATTTTGTCCATTCACTACCACATCTTCTGTGCCGGTGGCACGTAGCGCCAACACCGGTGTGCCCGCTGCCATTGCTTCAAGGAGCACAATTCCCTGTGTTTCTGAGCAGGAGGAAAAAAGGAATAAATCTGCCGCCTTACAATAATTTTTAATTTCCTTATTGGGGACTTTTCCTATAAATACAATTTCATTTTGTAAGTCCAAATCCGCAGCATACTTCTCTAACTTTTGTCTCTCCGGTCCATCTCCGATTAGTGCCAATTTAAAATCACTGTATCCGGCATCTTTACGCCTTTTCAGGCTATCCAGTAAGAATTCCAAATTCTTTTCCTTGGCCAATCTGGCAACTGTACAAAACAGATACTTTTTATCTTCCAATAGTGTTTGTCGAATCTTCGCTGCCTGTATCTCGTCCGGATTAAAACTGTCCTCTGGGACACCTGTAGGCAACACTTGTACCGGCACCTCCTGCTGAATTTCTTCCAAATAATCTTTGATTAAAGGGGTGGGTGCAATTATCAGTTCGCAGTACCGCGTGCAATTCCGAACATAAGTCGGCATCAACCCTTTTAGTCCGGATAGTCCTACATAATGCAAGTATTGCTCATATCTGGTGTGATAGGTGAACACCAGCGGCACTCTGTATTTCTGAGATAAATATCGTGCCGTATGTCCGATTAGCATGGGATGATGTACGTGAATTACATCAAAACCTCCCTCCCGAAACTGTCTTTCTATTTCCGGATCCAAACTGTTTGGCACTGATGCTCCGCCGGCAATTCCCTTTAAAAGTGAACTATAGCGAACCACGCCGTCTTCCGGCTCCTGCCCATCATAACTGGGGGCAAAGACCACCACCTGATGCCCCTGATTTCGAAGGCTGTCGGTCAATCGTTCAATCGAAATGGGTACACCTGCTACGAAAGGTTTGTAATTATTTGTCATCATTGCAATTTTCATTCTAATCACCCCTTCCTTAAACCGCCAAATAGGTGAAAACAGTATCACCTAATAAATAACCTGCTTCGACGAAAATGCAATTCCATATACAAATACCCAACGTCGAACTTACTATATACCGCTTCAAGTCCATCTTGGATACACCGGCTGGAATAGAGATCAAAGTTCTAATCATAGGAATCAGCTTGCTGATGAAAATTCCGAAGCTTCCTTTTTGTCTGACCCACTCTAGTTTTCGTTCAATTGCAGGACGCTGTTTCGGAAAACGATTTAAATACTTTTCCAGAAAAATCGTACCGCCCTTGTAACCCAGCCAATATAATAGAAGGCTACCCGTCAATCCTGCTGCCACGGTAATCAGTAACGCCGGTAAGAAAGCGATATTTCCTTTGGACGCCCATATACCTGCCAATGGCATAATAATGCCTGCCGGAAATCCCGGTAGATTCAAATACTCTAATAAAACAATAATAAAAATCGCCAAACCTCCATAGGTTGTAAAATATTGTGTAATTACTTCCAGTGTCATTTTCTTTGTTCCTCTCTTTCGTCACATGAAATTCATCCGTCGCTCAGTTTTTATCCGCCGAGTGACTACCTATTCTTGTCTTATAACGAAAGCAAATTGAATTTGTTTTCAAAAATAAATTTCTTATATGCCTTACTATATGGGGGAAACCTAAAAAACAACTGAATAAGAATCTTAAGATTTTCTAAAAGAATCCGTACGGATTTATGATACGATACAGTGTTCAAATCACGAGTGGCTAAGTAATAACAAAAAAAAATTAGTATTGGTATAAATGCTCTTCTCCGCTAATATGATAGTAAAAAGATGATTACGGGGATATCCTATGAGCTCCAAAACTAAAATTGTTGTACTTCATTTGAAAGAATTAATATATACCGGCATTTTTGTACTGCTGGGAATACTATTCATTATTTTACTGATTATTATGTTTGTTCCAAAAGATAAAAAAGGGGCAGATGCCATTGAAGCACCTGCCGATACCTATACACCGGGTATTTATACGACTGCTCTATTATTAAATGATAACACGGTAGATGTGGAGGTCACTGTGGATCGCCATAACATCAATGGTATTCGCATTGTCAATCTGGACGAAGCCGTTACCACTATGTTCCCGCTGCTGGAGCCTTCATTTGATGAGTTGGCAAATCAGATTATTGCGAACCAGTCGCTGGATAACATCACTTATGCCGACGACAACAAATATACTTCTATGGTATTGCTCAATGCAATCAAAGCATCTCTTACTAAAGCTGCTTCACCTTCACCGTCAGAAAATCCGTCCGCTTCGCCGGATATAATTATGGAAGAATAATCTGTTCCAATTGTTCCAACCAGATTCTTGCACAGGCATCCGAGGGCATCCGTAAATCTCCGCGTGGCGATACTGCCACGCTACCCACCTTGGGTCCGTCAGGCAGACAGGAACGTTTGAACTGTTGTGTAAAAAATCGTTTATAAAAGACTTTCAGCCATTTTAAAATAACCGCATCTTCATACTGACCCGTAAAAGACAGCTGAGCAATTCTAAATATTTTGGCAGGTGCAAACCCACACCTGAGCATATAATACAGGAAAAAGTCGTGTAGCTCATAAGGCCCCACTAAGTCCTCTGTCTTTTGAGAAATCACCCCGTCTACCGGAGGTAACAGTTCCGGACTAACCGGTGTATTCAGTACATCCAGCAGAATACTTTGCAATTCTGTATTACCACAGGTGTCCGCATAATACTGAACCAAGTGACGTACCAGTGTTTTGGGGACTCCTGCATTTACACCATACATGGACATGTGATCCCCATTATAGGTTGCCCACCCAAGTGCCAGTTCTGACATATCGCCCGTACCGATTACCAGAGCGTTTTCTCTGTTGGCAATATCCATTAAAATCTGAGTACGCTCTCTGGCCTGCCCATTTTCATAGGTTACATCATGATTATTCAAATCCTGTTTAATATCCCTGAAATGCAGGGTCACTGACTCTTTAATATCTATTTCTTCCAACGTTACCCCTAAAGCTTTCGCTAGATTACAAGCATTGTCATAAGTTCTGTCTGTAGTACCGAAGCAGGGCATGGTCACTGCAATAATATTCGAGCGATCTAAATCCAGCATATCAAAGGTTCGAACCGTAACCAGCATGGTTAATGTGGAATCCAGTCCGCCGGATATGCCAATGACAGCTTTTTGACAGCCCGTATGTTCATATCGTTTTTTTAGTCCCATAGATTGAATGGATAGGATTTCCTCGCATCTCTTATCCCGTTCACTCTGCTTGGACGGTACAAAGGGCTGACAGGGAAACATTCTCTCAAGCTTCGTTTCTTCTATGTTTAGTCCAAACGGTATGACCAAATACGGCAGGTTTTCATCACAAGTAAATGTATTCATCCGACGTCGCTCTGCTCGCAAACGATGAATATCCATATCTCCATAGATAATTTGATTGGAAAAGCGTTTAGCCTGTGCCAGTATCGTACCATTTTCCGCAATCATATTATGTCCGCCATAGACTACGTCCTGGGTGGATTCACCTTCCCCTGCACTACTGAAAATATAGCCGGCTATAAGTCTGGCGCTACATGACTTCACCAGCATTTCTCTATATACATCTTTGCCAATTGTCTCATTTGAGGCCGACAGATTTACCAACACGGTTGCACCTGCCATGGCATGAGAAGTGCCGGGGGACTTTGGAACCCACAAATCCTCACAAATTTCACAGCCTACCAACAGCCCATCCATTCCTTCTGCTTCCAATAAAATATTGGTTCCAAAAGGGACTTCTTCGCCGTCAAAAAAGACTGAAACGGCTTCTTTATTCCCCGGGTGAAAATGTCTTGACTCATAAAATTCAGCATAAGAAGGAATAAAGGTTTTCGGAATAAATGCAAGTACTTCTCCGTCATGAATCGCCGCTGCCACATTATACAGTTTTCCCTCACGCTCCATGGGTAAGCCTACGAAAATCAGGGCATCTTTTCCTTCTGTAAAGTCTGCAATATGCACCAGTTCCTCCAGACAGGAATTCAGCAGTTGCTCCTGCAGAAACAAATCATTACAACTATAACCACTTAGGCACAGTTCCGGAAATACAATCATTTTGGCGCCATGCCCGGTCGCTTCTTCTATATTCTGGCAAATCTGTTCACGATTATAGATTGTATCTGCCACCTTGATTTTAGGCGTTACAGCCGCCACCTTCACAAATCCATGCTTCATACCGCTACCAAACCCTTTCTTGAAATCCGATTACTTATCCCCTAATCACTCGGTGCTATTTATCTACTACTTATCTGTTTGCTGCTTTTTAGTAATTGTTTTAGTTCTTCGATTGTAAATTCATAGGATGTATTGCAGAAATGGCAATTTACTTCTATGCTTTTGCCCTCTGAAATCATCTCACGAAGGTCTTTGGCACCAATACTAATCAGTGCTTTTTCTATTCTATGTTTATCACAATTACAGAAAAATTGTGCCGGAATTGTATCGGTAATCTCCAAATCCATTCCGTCCAATAACTGAGCCAGCATAGCCTCCGGTGTCTTCTTTTCTTCCAACACTGTCGTCACACTGGAAAAGGCAGCTAGATTCTGTTCCAATTTCTGAATCACTGCATCTTCTGTAAAAGGCATCAGCTGAATAATGAACCCGCCTGCCTGCTTAACTGTATTGTCTTTGTTCATCAATACGCCCAGCCCCACGCTGGAAGGCACCTGCTCCGAAGTTGCAAAATAATAGGTCAAATCTTCTGCGATTTCACCTGTCTGCAAAACAGTCTGCCCCACATAGGGTTCTTTTAATCCCATGTCTTTGATAACCCGCAATATGCCTTGTCCTACCGCTCCACCTACATCCAGCTTACCTATGGCACTTGGTGGAAGCATGACCTGCGGATGAATGGCGTAGCCTTTCACCCGGCCTTGGCTGTCTGCCGTGACCGTCATTCCCTGAAGTGGCCCGTCGCCGCTTACCTGAAGGGTTAAAATATCCTGTTCACCCTTTAACATGATGCCCATCATGACACCGCCAGTCATCAATCTTCCAAGAGCAGCTGTCACTACCGGACTGGTATTATGTGCTTTCCTGGCTGTTTCCACTAACTCTATGGTGGTAGCAGCAAAAGCTCTGATTTGCGCATTTGCCGCTGTTGCTCTCACTATATAATCTGACATTGTATGAGTCCTTCCTATTTTCCGTGCTCTCTGGCTACCATATAAATGCGTTGGCTTTCCGAAGTTGGCTTGTCATGGGAATCTGCATCTAAGACCTCTAGCAATTCCAAACCTGCTGCCTGTATAAAAGCTTTCATTTCTTCCACTGTATACCCACGCTGATAATGCGTCTCCGTAAACCGCCTAAATAAACCACTGTCTTCTTCAGCATTTTCTGTTTTATCCACATCTATACGTGCAAAAATCGTTATATCATACTCATTAATTCTCTCTTCTTCATTATAAAAGTTTTCCCAGATAAAGCTGCAATCCTCCCGGTTTTCAGCAATGGTGGTATCTCCGATAATTTTCTCATACTTATAAACTGTATTAAAGTCAAAAATAAAAATACCGCCCGGATACAGATAATTATTAATTCTGGAAAAGGTTTCTATTACTTCCTCATCCTCCAACAGATAATTCACGGAATCGCACACACTCACCACGGTACCGACTGTGGAATATAAATCCAGTTCTCTCATATCCTGACACAAATAAAGAATTTCACTACCTGATTCTGCTTTTTTATTCATAGCAATCGTGAGCATTTCCTGGGAATTATCGATTCCAATCATGTCAAATCCCTTGCGATATAAAAGCTCTGTCAATGTGCCTGTTCCGCAGCCTAAATCTACTACCAGATTTTTTTCTGTCTCCAGCATGTTTGCTTTCTGTATGGAAACTATTTCCTGCATTGAGTCTGTTTCCTCAGTAGCACGATCCTTTCTAATCGGTTTTGAAATTCCATATTTGTTTATGAATGAGACCAAAAATTCCGCCCATTCTTCATAGGGTGTCTCATCCATAAAAATATCATACACACTTGCAAAATCTGTATAAGCTTCCAATTGATTCTCCCATTGACTCCGCCATGCGGAATTAGTTTCTCTTGTTGATATACTGATCTAAAAAGGCAACTAAAGTCTGCATTTCTTCATCCGTTCCAACGGTAATACGCAGATAATTGTCAATTCTTGGTTTGTTCCAATATCTTACGTAAATATTTTTTTCTTTTAAAGCTAAAAAGAGTTCCCGGGCAGGTATCGCCTTGTGCGAAGCAAATATAAAATTCGTCATTGAATCCGTAAACGTAAAGCCAAGACGTGCCAACTGTTGTTTGGTCCATTCTCTGGTTTTCATGATTTTAGTCACTGTATCGCGGAAATACTGCTCATCCTTTACTGATTCCACGCCCAGTTCCAGTGCCGGCATGTTCATGGTATAAGAATTAAAGGAAAACTTAGCATCCTTCAGATAGTTAATCAATTTTTCATTGGCTACTGCGAAGCCAATACGCATACCTGCCATGGCTCTGGATTTACTAAAAGTCTGTACTACAATCAAATTCTCGTATTTTTTAATTAAAGGCATCACACTTTGACCGCCAAAATCCACATAAGCTTCATCAATGATGACAACAGAATCCGGATTGGATGCAATAATCTCCTCGATTACCGAAACATCCTCGAATACGCCAGTGGGTGCATTGGGATTGGCAATAATAATTCCACCATTTGGTTTCAGATAATCTTCTTTTCGTATACGAAGTTGTTCATCTAACTGACACATTTCATAGGGAATCCGATATAGCTGTGCCCATACATCATAAAAAGAATAGGTAATATCAGGAAATAAAATTGGTTTATCTCCAAAGAAGAATGTGAGGAAACACATGGAAAGCACATCATCCGATCCTACTCCCACGAATACCTGCTCAGGCTTTACTTGATAATAATCTGCCAATGATGCCACTAACTTCTCCGCATTCATATCCGGATACAGGCGAAAATCTCCACCCTTTAGTTCCTCTGCCCCTTTTATTACGCCGGGTGCCGGCGGGTAGGGACATTCATTTGTATTTAATTTTATCACACCCTTTTGCTTGGGCTGTTCCCCTGCTACATAGGGTTCTACTTTTCTGACGTTTGCTTCCCAGTTCATCTCAATAACCAAACCTTTCGTTTATGTTGACAGTCTTATTTACAGTTTCCACTGTGTTGCCGCGTGGCGATACTCCGCTGCCTGTTCTGAAATACCCATGGCCTCATAACAATCCGCCAGTTTATTTAACGGAATGTCTCCGCTACAATGCACATTTAAGATACTGTGAGTTTCATAAGCGGCATTATAAAACCAAATCGCAGCCTCCTGAAACTCCTTTTGTTCTAAATAGTAGTCCCCCAGTTCACAACACATTTCACTGACACCGTCTTCTGCAATATCCTTCATTGCATAACGATACATCTTCAAATAATCTTTACGCAGTCGTGCCGCTCGGGCCACTACACATAACGCTTGCTTTAACTGCTCCGGTGAAGTCTGTTCTCCATCCGCTATCATTGTAAAATAATCTTCTGCTTTGATTAATGTCTCATCGGAGCCCGAAATCAGTAACTCTCTGGCATACATATTTTCCAAACGTTCTGATAACTTCTGTCCTTTTTGAATCACTGACTCAAAGATTGCTAAATCCCGTCCTGCATGATTTTCTTCTTGCATATGGGTAATTTCGATTTCACTGTCAAATACAAGTGGTAACAAACGCATAGTTTCGTGTACAGGGTCAATCCACTGAAAAGTCCGTAGCCGCCTAAATAACTTTGGTCGAAGCTCGCGATCAAAATTATAAACACTGCCATATGAAAGTTGATTTCCGTAAAACATTTGCACGATTTCTACTTCCGGATGCAAGTTTTCCTTCAAACGACGAAATTTCTCATGGTTTTCCTTATTCAACACTTCATCTGCATCTGCAGAATAAACATATTCGCAGGTTGCTTTGGAGAAAGCAAAATTTCTAGCGGCGGCGAAGTCACCAATCCACTTAAAGTCAAACAGCTTGTCTGTATACTTCGCTGCTATCTCTTTCGTATGGTCTGTGGAACCGGTATCCACAATAATTATCTCATCCATTAAATCCGCAATACTGTCCAAACACCTAGCCAATATTTTTTCTTCATTTTTCACAATCATACATAACGAAATAGTAGTCATCTTTACAAGTCTGCCTTTCCAACGACACGGCCATTAATAACTTTTTCACTGTTTTATTGACAACCGGACCAGTTTACAATACTATCATTATAGCATAAGATTTTTTGTTAGAATAGAGGGGTTTCTGTATGAATAAAATAGAAAATAACATGCGATTTTTAGGAAAAGTAGTACAAAGTTTCTTTTCCACCTGCGCTTTGATGAAGGCCTGCCGTATGGAACCCGGCAATATATTAACACTGGTCTTCTTTCTTCTTTGTCTGCTGTTCTTTTATCGACACGAGAAACCTACTTCAGCGCAGTCCCCTACATCTATGAGCACCACACGTAGAATTACCTGTATTCTTTCCTTAGTGTTCACCACTCTGTATGTTTTGGTGGACTACACGTATTATATTCAAAATCTGACCAATACCCTATTCCGTATAGGCATCATTGCATCTGTGGTATGTGGCTTTTATTTTCTGTTTTATCACTTGCTATCATTTTTCTTTTATTACACCGGAAATGCCGAACAAATGAGCCATTCCTTACTATTATCCGAAAAGCAGACTAATCTGCCTGTTAAGTCCAGCTTGCTGAAACGTATCCTTATTTTTTATTCTGTACATACTGGCTTAAGCGGTTTTCTACTCTGCCTGCTCTGTTGGTTGCCCTATTTTCTATATCAATTTCCAGGCATTATGACGCCCGACAGCATTAATCAGTTGGAGCAAGTCCTTGGCATCATCCCTTATAGCAATCATCACCCCTGGGCTCATACCCTATTAATCAAACTTCTTTATTCCATCGGTTATGGACTGACTGGAAATATGGAGATTGCCATGTCTTTTTATACTTTTTTTCAGATGTGTATCATGGCATTAACCGTTTGGTATTTTATAAATACGCTAAAAAGATTTTATGTTAAGCCATTTATTTGTCTGGCTATTACCTTGTTCTATGCACTGATTCCTTTCCATGCAGTCTACTCCGTCACTGTCTGGAAAGATATTTTATTCGCCGGAGCAGTATTACTCTTTGGTTGTTCGTTCTTACGCTTCTATCAACAAATAAAGATTTATGATGTATGCATTTTCTTTATATCAGGATTAATGATGTGCCTGTTCCGTTCCAATGGGTGGTATGCGATGCTCCTGTGTCTGCCTTTCCTCCTCATTGGATTGTGTAGAAAAAGAAGTTGCTCTGCTACTCCTAATAAAAGATTCCGCAAACTGCTTTTGCCGACGTTACTATGTATTTACCTAATCGCTGCATTATTCAAATATCCGATTATGAATGCCTATGATGTCAAGAAACCTGATTTCATTGAATTTCTGGCAATTCCTACGCAGCAGATAACTGCTGTCCTATGTAATGATCGTGAATTAACACAGGAACAGCAGCAGCAAATTGAAAATGTGATTGACCTAACTCACATCAAAGCACTATATGACTCTCATTATGCTGATAACATCAAAGAACTGGTACGTGCCGGCAACCAGGATTATCTGATTGCTCACAAGGGAGAGTTCCTGAAACTATGGATTCAGCTAGGCCTCAAGTATCCCGGGGATTATCTGAAAGCTTACATCGATCAAACCTATGGTTACTGGTATCCGGGTTCTTTTTATCGTGTAGCAGAGGGGGAAGGGATCAGTGCCTCTAATTTAGGCATTTCCCATACGCCTTTAATTGGTGGTCCCTTGGTTGTCAAAACGAAAGAAATTGCGATTAAGCTTGGCAGCATGCTCCCTCTCTATGGCACCTTGTGGAGTATGGGTGTGGCTTGCTGGCTACTCATATTTAGCATAGGAAATGCACTTGTCCGACAGGAAAAGCAAAAACTTCTCCTTTATCTTCCAAGTGCAGCTATTTTACTGTCTGTACTCATTGCAACTCCAGTTGCCACTGATTTCAGATATGCTTATTTTATGGTTTTTTCACTTCCGTTTTATCTCATTACAACATTACTACCTTTGGAAAAGCCCAGCATTGACGCCAAATAACTATAATACTTTGGATAAAAAATCCTGCAATCTCTGGCACTGAGGATTGGAAAAGAATTCCGTGGGCGTATTTTCTTCCATAATAACGCCTTCATCCATGAACAGCACCTTGGTACCCACTTCTCTTGCAAAGCCCATTTCATGGGTAACCACCACCATGGTCATGCCGGATCTGGCCAGTTCCTTCATAACATCCAATACTTCCCCTACCATTTCCGGATCCAATGCAGAAGTCGGTTCATCAAAAAGCATGACACGCGGATTCATAGCCAGGGAGCGAACAATAGCAATTCTCTGTTTTTGCCCACCGGAAAGCTGACTGGGATAAGCATCTGCCTTCTCCCGAAGTCCTACACGATCTAACAGTCTGAGTGCATTTTCACTGGCTTCCTCTTTATTCATGAGCTTGAGCTTAATGGGTGCCAGCGTAATATTATCCATAATTGATAAATTATTGAACAAATTAAAGCTCTGAAATACCATTCCCATATGTTCTCTAATTTGGTCGATATTGGCCTTGGGACTGGTAATTAACTGTCCGTCGAACCAGATTTCGCCACCGGTTGGCTGCTCCAACAAATTCAGGCATCGAAGAAATGTGCTTTTCCCAGAACCGGATGGGCCTACAACAACAATCTTTTCGCCCGGATGCACATGATAATTAATGCCTCTCAGTACGTGGTTATCTTCAAATTTCTTATGCAGATCCTTAACGATTATCACTTTTTCGCAGTCTCCTCTCCAGTTTATCCAACAAGATAGTCAATATCTTAATAATCACAAAATAAATAATGGCAGCACCAATCAATGGCATAAACGCTTCAAATGTTCGAGAAGAAATCTGATTGGCCGCTCTGGTTAAATCAGTCAGACTAACATAACCTGCAATCGCAGTTTCTTTTAGCAAAACAATAAATTCATTTCCGATTGGTGGCAAAACATTTTTAATCGCCTGTGGAATAATAATATAAATCATAGTCTGTGCTTTGGATAGTCCCAGTGACCTTCCTGCCTCCGTCTGCCCTTTATCCACGGCCAAAATACCTGCCCGGACAATTTCAGCCACATAAGCACCACTGTTAATACCAAAAGATAAAACTGCAACCAATATGCCGTTTTTACAACTTTTCATGATAATAAACCACATAATCAGCAACTGTAAAACAGAAGGTGTGCCCCTGATAATATCGATATAGATGTTGGCAAATCTCGCCCAAATAGTCTTCTTGCCGGTCTTCGTCACAGAAAGCTTCATAAGCGCTACGATTGTTCCGATTATCAGACCTAAAATAGCTGCAAAAAAAGCAATTTCCAACGTCACGCCCAGACCCTTTAGATATAACTTCCATCTGTCCTCGTTGATATATGCCATATAAAACATCTGCTGTAATTTACCAAACCATTCCGACATCTTTAGGATTCCTTTCTTCTAAAAAGAGGATAGCATGTATGAGTATGCTATCCTCTTATAATACCATAACAAACTGAATTGTGACTAATTAGTTTTCAATATAAGTCTTAACTAATTCATCAAAAGTTCCGTCTTCTTTCATCTCTGCAAGGGCTTTATTAACTGCCTCAACCAAAGCTTTATCGCCTTCAGGCATAGCAATTGCGTAGAATTCAGGTTCAAATTCAAATGCGGTGCCTTCTAAAGCTGTAACCTGGTCTGCAAATTTACTTTCAAAAACAAGTGCAGGATTCTTATCAATAATGACACAATCAACTCTTCCGTTAATCAAATCATTTACTGCATCAACAGCTTTGTTATAACGGGAAACCGTGGTTCCTTCGATATCATCTGTAGCAATGAAATCACCTGTTGTTCCCATCTGAACGCCAATTGTCTTGCCAACTAAATCAGCTGCTGTAGCAATAGCAGAACCTTCGGGAACAATTACATATTGTACGGCTTCGTAATAAGTTTCAGAGAAATCAACAGTTGCTTCTCTTTCTTCTGTTACGGTCATACCAGCAATCGCTACATCAATCTTGTTTCCGATAGAAGATACCAGTGAATCAAATTCCATATCTTCGATTTGAACTTCTACACCCATCTTTTCACCGATTGCTTTGATTAAAGCCATATCAAAACCGTCAGGTGCGCCACTTTCTCCAATGTATTCAAAAGGTGGGAATGCTGCGTTTGTACCTGCTGTCAAAACACCGTCAGCAATTGCTGCTGAAGCTGCTGCGTCTGTTGATGCTGCTTTACTACAGCCGGTAAGCAGACTCATTGTCATTACTGTTACCAGTAACATTGCAAATAACTTTTTCATAATATTATCCTCCTCGTTGCGTTTGCATAAAATGCAATTCATTAACAAACACGAGTCTATCACATTCACTGCCTAAAATCAAGATATGACGAATATCATTTCTTTATTTAAGTATACGGAAATACGCTTATCTTCTCTACAAATCACTAATTCCTGCTCCTGTGTTCTGCCTAGCATAAAAAGTCCCGGTTTGACGCAATATCGGTTAGTACTGGCACGTTCGTTCATTGCTTCCTTAATTGTAATCACCATGCCTTCCGCATCACATTGCACCAAGCATCTCCCTAAATAAATCATTCTTCCTTCCCCATCATCATTATATAAGCGGACACTTCTTTTTAAGTATAGAATCAGGAAAAGCAAGCCGCATAATAACAACAGACTCCCCGCTGTCACTGTAATAATCCGAACCACAGGTGTTGCAAAGAAGCCTACTTCTTGTTCCATTTGTACTGGGGACAAGGGAACGGCCTGCGTTGCATCCTTATTCGGAATCTCTACAATTTGAGTGTCTTCCAGATGAGTTTCTTCTATAATAGGTATGGGGGGTGTAGACTGCGGTGTGGTTGTTGGAGTAGGACTTGCGGATGTGATCGGAGCCTTTTCCTTTTGTATTGTTTTATCCTGTATGGCATCTGCCTGTTTTTTGTCCGATTTCGCCGTTGGGATGGCCGACATGGTAGGTGCCGCCGTTGGAGTAACTGAAGGGGTAGGCGTATATATAGTCTGCTCGATAAGATTCTCATCCTCGACGGAATTGTTGTTTGATTGTTCTGAATCCGTATTGGCTTCTGCTTCTGTATTGTCAACTGGAAGCGGTACATATATATTGGTTTCATCCCAGCCACAGTTAGTCTTATAAGAATCAATTGTTTCCTCTGTTTTTACGCAACTCTGCACATGAGACTCAACTGTATTCTCATCTTTGCCACAATTATGGATATAGTACTCAATGGATTCCTCTGTCTTAGTACAGTTGTAACTATATCCCAATATGGCACTCGTATCCTCAGAACAAGATAAAACACTATATGTATGCGTATCCCAGTTCTGAAGCTCACAAGAACAGCAAATCGTAATATCTTCCTGCGTTTTTCCAGAACCACAACTACTGTGTCTGACAGTGGCATGTATTCTGGCATGTTGCGTATCTCCATGATGATAACACCAGTCACTGTACGTTTCATAATATCCAGACCAGGAATAATCTTCATGACATTCTTCCTGCCTTGAACAGGTGGAAGTATGCACATGTCTAATAGGAACATAGCAAGCACCGCCCTCTGTTTCATTCCCCTCATGGACATGATGAACCGGTTCCTGATAGCAGCCGCTTCCGCTGTTCTCGTCGCCTGTATGTACATGGTAAATTAATGTTTGATAACAGGAACCGCCCTCACTTTCTGAGCCTTCATGGACATGATAGACCGGTTCTCCGTAACATCCGTTATTTTCCTGAGGATTCCCGGTATGTACGTGATAAACAGCTCTCTCTGCTGCTTGCACCGACAGTTGCGGCATCATTCCGAGCAACAGCACAAAAGCTGCAGCCACCGCTAAAATCTCTCTCAAACTCTTTTTGATTCTATAAACTCTAATCTTCTTTTTCTTTCTGATAATCAGTTTTCTCATTTAAAAATCCTTTCTGCCACTAAGGCATGAAAAATAATTCTGCACGGCTCTCTTTTGGGTACAAAAAACTGCCCATGGGTATCCACAGACAGTTCACATATTTTTCATTCAATTGGATTTCTAAGCGGTAAGTGTGTTTAGGATAGCATAGGCATGATGGCATGTCAATTGGAATAATTGGAAAAAAATCCATAAAAATATTGTGTATCACACACATTCAATTTATAATGGTTCTATGAAAACTTTGAATAATAAAACAAATTTTATACACACACGAATTCTTTTGTTACTTGCTCCGGCCATTTGCATCAGCCTGTTAACTGCCTGTGGAAAGGCACGTCCGGAGCCTGCTACTGCTTATATTCCAAAGGATTATTTGCAGGAATCCACCCTCTTAGAATATGACTTGAACACATTTAACACAATTCCCAATAATCCCAATGCAGCTCTAAGCGTTCCTACCTATATTACCAAGGTACAGGACACTTATTTTATTGTGGACTGCTATCACAACCAAGTCATTTATCACGATAACCTTACTGACCCCTTATACGAGTGGCAGTTAATGACTTCTGATATCAACATGGGGCACACTTTAGCCAGTGATGGGCAGGTTTATCTAATTGATGACACAGAAAATAACCGTATCCTAATTATGGAGAAGATGACCAATGAAAATGGAATGGATGTCTATGTTCCCACGCAAGAGTTTCGCAATATTGGTAATCGTCCTCATTATATAATTTATGATGAATATACAGATACCTTTTATGCTTGGAGCTCACAAAGTGGGGAAATGTATCTGTTCCGTCATGCTGAAAGCGATACCAGAATGTACCTTACTGAGGTTCGTACTATTCCTTCGCTGAATGGGGTCTATGTACGTTCTTTTACCATTATTGAAAATCGCGTTTACTTTGTATCCGGCAACTCCACCATTATTGAAGCTGACCTTTATGACTTTAAAATTAGTAAAGAGTATGCTGTTCCTGCACAAATGGCCGGAATGATTCAGTTGACTCCAATCGAAGATTACTTTTACATTACTATTTCTACAGATAACACCGGTAATCAGGATTATGCCACTTTGCTTCGCGTGAAAGATCTGGATGATTTGGCAACTGGAAAATATGAAGATGTTTACAGTAACTTTATCGGAGGCGGTACACCCTATTATATTACACAAATCGAAGGCACTTGGTACTTAACCGAACATCGTCTTCCCGGCCACTCTATTTGGAGTTTTAAGGTACAGGATAATACAATAACAGACGTTACTTCTATTTATTAGAAAGGATTTACCAAAGATGAAAAAGACAAACATAGGCATGTTATTCACCATCTTACTCTTTTGCCTACTCACAGCCACCTTACAAGGCGGAGCCTTCTTTTACGCTACTCATTATACGAAAGTATTCTTGTTGGTATGCCTCTTCCTTGGTTATGCCGCATTACTGCTTTACCTAAAAGTTTCAAATCGTCTAAATGAAAATACAGCCGTTATTATGATGATATTACTTGGTGTAATGCTCCGCTGTAGCTATGTTTTGTTGTCTGGACTATATGAACGACAGCATGATGCGGGTGCCTTCACCGGTATGGGAACAGAATTTATCAATCCGGGGCACATTGGTTATGTAGAATTTATTTATAAATTCCATAAATTGCCGGATATCAATCCTTATGAACTTTTCGCTTACTATCATCCACCACTTCACCATATTCTTTCTTATGTATGGCTTCAATTGAATATCTGGCTCGGCGTAACCGAGGAACTGGCCTTTGAAAATCTACAGATTCTACCGCTTTTCTATTCTTGTCTCTGTATGGTAGTCACTTGGCGTATACTGAAAACACTGGAAATCGAAGGAAAAGGGCTTTTAATTGGCTTAGCCTTTGTTGTATTCCATCCAGCCACGATTATTATGGCAGGCAGCATCAATAATGATATGCTGACCATTTTATTGATGGCTCTGATTATTCTTGAAACCCTAAAATGGATTCGCCATAAAGATTTAGCAGGTTTGATTCGTCTGGCATTATGTATTGGTTTTGGCATGATTACCAAACTCAATTCTGCTGTACTGGCTATTCCGATTGCAGTACTCTTTTTGATGCAGTTGATCAGTGTTATTCGAACAAAAGAAGGTATTCAAATTCGTAAATGGATTAAAAACTACTGTATTTTTGCAGTGATGGTAATGCCCATTGGATTATCCTGGATTATTCGTAATTTGGTACGCTTTGGTGAAAAACCGGGTGTCCCTGTACCGGGAGAAACCTCTCCGATGTATACCGCAACTTATAGTTTATGGGAACGACTTGGTATTCCCTCTCTAGCCAGTATGCATTTTGATTTTCCTTTTCATCCAATCAGCGCAAAAGCCTGCAATAATACCTGGGCAATCATGTTCCATACTTCTTTATTTGCAGAAGAATACCCTACCAATTTTCCGGACATTCTCCTAATCTTATGTCAGATTGTCTTTCTCCTTGGGGTTGCATTTGCAATAGCAACTGTTATTCTTTTGTTCATTACCTTACTGAATCGCAAAACACTCCTTGAAGACAGGCTTTTCCTACTGTCCGGATATGTGATTATGCTCTTATCTTTTGCTGCTTTTGTAATTATATATCCTTATACCTGTAGCAGTGATTTCCGATATGTAACCATCTGTCTGATTTATATAGCCATTGCACTGGGACTTGGAAATAAGTATTATTTACAACAGTCTATTACTGCGACTCCTACTAAATTACAAAAAATAACCCCCGTTATGATGCATATCATCAACGGAGGTATTCTTACTATATTAGCTTTGATTAATTTGATCTATATTTTCTGGGAACGTTGGTAATCTTCCATGAGTTGCTTATTTGTCAGTTCAATTTCCTCCAGTAACTCTCTGGAGGAAATCAGATTACATCCGGCACCAATAATGATAATTTGCTCTAACCCGTCCGAGGTTGCTACAGTCACATCATACTTCTTGCTGTTTTCATGCGCAAATTTCTCAATGTATCGATCTGCTGTTTCCGCTTCTGCTGTATAAACCACATGAATATTGTGATAATCCGAAATCTCCGTCGCATGCCCTGCTACCCGGTATGCATCAAATACTGCGATTAAGTGGCATCCCTTTATTGCCTGATAATTACATAGAATATCCAATAATTTCCCCCTGGCACCATCCAGCGTTGTATTGGCTATGTCTTTTAATTCAGGCCAAGCATAAATTACATTATAGCCATCCACCAACAGATATTGTTCCTTTCGATTGATCGGCTTATAAGTAAATGCCTGCTCACTGGATGACTGTTGTCCTGCCCCGGCAAACGTTTCGCTCTCTCGCCTTCTTCTCCAGCCCGCTTGTCCGGTAACTGCACTCTTTTTACTGTTTGCGTAGGCTATTTTATTCAAAATACTCTCTATTTCATCTGTACCAATGCTGTTAAACGAACTGCCATCCGTAGCATTATTGGAATGAATAGTATTTTTGGTATGATTAGTATTTTTACTGCTTTGCGAATTAGGATTTGATTGTAAAGTGTCTCCCTCTATTTCATTGTTATCGCTTGTTATTATATAATCTACATTTAATTTCTCGTGTATATAGGAAGGCACCTGTTCCCACTTAACAATGAATCCTGCACCATGTGCACAAAAAACCGAATCCGGAGTATGCTCTATATCCTGTTCCGGGTCATAATTTCTTTCTTCGATGACAGCCTCTGCATTATGACAGGGAAAATATCCTTTTAAACTGCAAAACAAATGCCCTTGACCTTTCGTATAAGAAGCCACTTCTCTGGTATAATCCTGCATTTGAGACATGGGTGCTGTCCCTGTTAAGATGGCACTTTCACCTTCTTGCTGTGATAATTCAAATGTGCCTGACATTTTCTCTATATCGGCCATTGCTCGACCAATGCAGTTATCCGGCAGTTCCAGACTAAATTCATAATAGGGTTCTAATAAAACATTCTCCGCTCCCATCAGCCCTTGACGCAGTGCACGATAAGTAGCCTGTCTAAAATCTCCACCTTCTGTATGTTTTAAATGTGCGCGTCCAGTCTTTAGGGTAATCTTCATATCCGTTATAGGAGAACCAGTCAGAACACCACAATGCTCCTTTTCCTGCAAATGTGTTAAAATCAACCGTTGCCAGTTTCGATCCAGTATATCCTCCCTGCAGTCAGTCGCAAACTGCAAGCCACTGCCCCTCTCCCCTGCTTCCAATAACAAGGTTACTTCCGCATAATGACGTAAAGGTTCAAAATGTCCCATGCCCAAAGCCCAACTATTAATTGTCTCTTTATATAAAATTGTTCCCGGTCCAAATTGGACAGCAACTCCGAAGCGTGTTTGAATCAGACTGCTCAGTACTTCCAACTGTACCTGACCCATCAACTGAACCTTCAGTTCTTTGCTCTTCTCATCCCATACTATGTGCAGCTGTGGTTCTTCCTCTTCCAACTGTCGCAGTTTTGGCAACATCAATGCCGGGTCATATTCTTCCGGCAATAGCAGTGCATAACTTAGGACTGGTTCCAAAATCGGTTCATTTAATCCAGATTCACACCCTAGTCCTTCTCCCGCTTTTGTTTTGGTCAATCCTGTAACGGCACAGATTGTACCGGCTTCAGCTTGATTGACCGCTTCAAATTTTTCACCTGAATAGATACGAATACTGTTGATTTTCTCTTCCCAGTTCTCTGCCACTATTACGCCCGGAACAGCTTCTGATGTTCCTTTAAGAATATCTCGTATTTTTAATATACCGCCCGTTATTTTTATATGAGTAAGTCGATTTCCAGCTTCATCTCTACTGATTTTAAACACTCTGGCACCAAAGTCATTTACATACACTTGCGTTTCAGTATAGATATCTAAAACTTCCAATAGTTCCTGTATCCCTTCCAGTTTAAGAGCAGAGCCATAAAGACAGGGGAAAAGCTTTCTTTCCTTTATTAGATGTATACAAGTCTCCCTGCAAATCTCACCCTTCGTTAAAAATTCATCTAAAGCTGCTTCCTCACACATCGCTATATTTTCATAGAATTCTTCTGTTAATTGATTTGAGAAATCAACACAGCCTTCACTCAGCTGTCTGCGCAGCTGTTTCATCAGAACTTCCTTATCTGTATCCGGCTGGTCCATCTTATTGACAAATATAAAAACAGGTATTTTGTATTGCTTCAAAAGTCTCCAAAGCGTCAACGTATGCCCCTGTACACCGTCACTTCCACTGATTACCAGTATCGCGTAATCCATTACCTGCAGCGTCCGTTCCATTTCTGCGGAGAAGTCTACATGACCCGGTGTATCAAGCAATGTAATCTGCGTCTCTCCTGCATTCAATAACGCCTGCTTTGAAAAAATAGTAATACCTCTTTCTCGCTCCTGTTTGTCTGTATCCAAAAAAGCATCCTTTTTGTCCACTCTTCCAAGTTTCCGGATGCTTCCGCTGCAATACAGCAAACCTTCTGATAAAGTTGTTTTTCCGGCATCTACATGTGCCAGAATTCCTACCGCAAGACGCTTCATGCTTTATAATAACTCCTGTTTTTATAACATCGCCCTTTTACCTAATTCTAATGCTCCTAAAATACCCTGATTATCCTGTAGACTGGCTGGTACAATATACTTCTCCGTCTGTTCCAGTTCTTTGGTTCTGATATAGCCATTCAACATTTCTTTCACATAGCTACGAATCAAAGGAAAAAGTTGTTCCTGATGCATCACGCCGCCACCCAAAATAATCATATCCGGTGAAAGAGTTAGTATATAATTAACCAACGCTTGTGCAATATAGTAAGCCTCCAAATCCCATACTTCCGCCTTGTCTGCTAACTCTACCGCTTTCTTACCCCATCTTGCCTCTATAGCAGGTCCTGCTGCCAGTCCTTCCAAACACCTGTTATGAAAAGGACATTTTCCTGCAAATGTATCAGAAGAACGTTTTTGAATCAGTACATGACCGGCTTCTGGATGCAGCATGCCATGAAGCAGCTTGCCTTCGATATAAATTCCCGCACCTACACCGGTTCCTATTGTTAAATAGACTACACATTTTTTCCCCGCTGCCTGCCCAAAGGTTGCTTCACCAAGTACGGAGCCGTTTACATCTGTATCAAATCCGATGGGACAGCCTAGTGCTTCCTGAAAAACACCTACGATATTATAATTCTGCCATGCCAACTTTGGTGTACTGGTTATATAGCCATACGTTTTGGAATCAGGATCGAGGTCTATAGGACCAAAACAACCAATACCCAGTGCCTGTATTTGATATTTACCATAAAAATCAATTAATTGAGGTATTGTTTCTGCTGGCGTTTTCGTTGGAATGGAAATCTTTTCTTGAATATGTCCTTTTTCATCGCCGATTGCACAAACCATTTTAGTTCCGCCGGCTTCTAATGCACCCAAGATCATAATTTATCTTTTTCCTCCGTTCCCAATTCAATTATATTTGCGTTCGCAGTTCTATAATTCTTCACCATTTTCTCAAAAGGTGTGTCTCTAAGATAGGACATTAATGCCATTATGACTGCGCTATGTGTTACCACCAGCACATTTCCGGTTTCTGTCTCTTTGATTGTCCGTAAAGACGGCAAAAGTCGGTCAAGTACCTGCTGATACGACTCTCCGCCCGGAGTGGACGTATATCGACGGTTTAAATGCCATGCGTTATATTCCTGTGCGTACTGCGTTTCCACCTGTGGCCAGGTAATACCTTCCCAATTGCCAAAATTCATTTCCTCCAAACCGTCTAATATAATCGGTTCCGTATTTAAGGCCTTTCCCACTATCTGAGCCGTTTCCAACGCTCTTTTTTGTCTGCTTACATATATTTTGTCAATTCTATAATTTTCTTTTAGCAACTTGTCGGCTAATTCTGCCGCTTGCCTACGTCCCTGTTCATTTAAACTGGTATCTGTCTGACCTTGAATCGTGCTTGATAAATTCCAGTCAGTTTCTCCGTGACGTGCAATAAACAATCTCATAAATCTAACTCCTGCTCTAATAATTTATTAACTTAATATCAATAAAATAGTCACTTAATACTATTACCTTGCTCTATTTACACATTAGTCTAATTGATTATACGTTATTTTAGCGATATATTCAATTTTTTTGAAAATACACTGACATTTTTTCCAAAAATAGGGTACACTGTATATAGGAGGATTTTCTCCAGGAGGTGAAATGTGTTTTCAAAAGGTGACTATGTCATTTACGGTACGAATGGTATATGTCTGATTCAAGACATTACCACATTAACAATTTCCGGCGTGGATAAAAAACGTGAATATTATTTTCTCAAACCAGTATACCTGTCAACCAGTACCATCTATATTCCTGTAGATACTGCTGATGGTGTACTTCGTAAGGCTGTATCTAAGGAAGAAGCCGATGAACTGATTAAATCCATTCCGGACATTCCTTTAATTGAGCTTGTAGATGAGAAAACAATTGAATATACTTATAAGGAATATATGCATGTAGGCAATTGTACATCCTATATTCAGCTAATCAAAACAATCTACGTGCGCAAAGAAAAGAGGCTCTTGAACGGCAATAAAATTACTGCTGTGGACAGTCGCTATTTTAAACAAGCTGAAGATTGCCTTTATGGCGAACTGGCAGTCGCTCTTGATATGTCCAGAGATGAAGTGCGAACCTATATTTCCGAGTGTATTGAGCAACATGCCGCTGCTGAGGAAAGCTGATTGATCTAAAAAAGTAATCTAGCATATCCCCTTAAACGGACTAGTATTAACAAAATTTTTACTTGCTAATTCGTATGTATTTATTTATACTTATTAGAAATAAGAACAATAAGAGGGAGTAACCGGCATTGATACCGTAACTATCGTATGAATGTATTGTCGGCGTCAATACGATATGAATCGCTTGATTCTTATCCGCTGAGAGTTGAAATGGTAAGACTTTTATTGCAGTATTCATGCTGTAATAAAAGTCTTTTTGTTTTCCTATTTTCACTTATTCCCACTAATAAAAAAAGAAAGAGGTAACTACTATGGATTTTTTACTTACCGGTATTCTGGCTATCACTTGGAAGCAGGCTATCATGTATCTTGTTGGCCTGGCACTCATCTGGCTGGCAGTCAAAAAAGAATATGAACCATCCCTTTTACTTCCCATGGGTTTTGGTGCCATTCTCGTCAATCTCCCCTTAAGCGGTGTACTCAATCAGTACATTGAAGGCGTTGGCGAAACCAATGGTATTATTGAATGGCTTTTTCACATTGGAATTGAAGCATCAGAAGCTTTACCAATCATTTTATTTATTGGTATCGGTGCAATGATTGACTTCGGACCGCTTTTAGCAAAACCCATTCTATTCTTATATGGCGCTGCCGCTCAGTTCGGTATTTTTGCAGCACTCTTATTTGCAATACTGTTGGGCTTTGATTTAAAGGATGCTGCTTCTATCGGTATTATCGGTGCTGCAGACGGACCAACTTCTATCCTTGTTTCTCAGATTCTTCATTCTAATTACATAGGCGCAATTGCTGTAGCTGCTTATTCTTACATGGCATTGGTTCCGATTGTTCAACCTTTTGCCATTAAACTTGTAACTACGAAAAAGGAACGTCGTATGAAAATGAACTATAATGCAGGTGACGTGTCCAAGACGATGAGAATTGCTTTTCCGATTGTCGTAACCTTTATTGTGGGCCTCATTGCTCCTTCTTCAGTTGCACTTGTAGGTTTCCTGATGTTCGGCAATCTTCTTCGTGAATGTGGTGTTCTCGGAAGTCTTTCAGAAACAGCGCAGAATGTTCTGGCTAACCTGATTACGTTGTTCCTTGGCATTACCATTTCGTTTAGTATGCAGGCTGAATCTTTTGTAAAAGTAGACACCTTATTCATCATGGCAATTGGTTTGGTTGCTTTCGTATTCGATACAATGGGTGGTGTTCTCTTTGCTAAGTTGATGAACCTTTTCACCAAGAACAAAGTGAATCCAATGATTGGAGCGGCTGGTATTTCCGCTTTCCCTATGTCTTCCCGTGTTGTTCAGAAAATGGCAATGAAAGAAGATCCAAGCAACATTTTGATTATGCATGCTGCCGGTGCCAATGTTTCCGGACAGATTGCTTCGGTTATTGCCGGCGGTCTGATTATCAGCTTAGTTTCTCAGTATCTGTAACTTAATGTAATTTAATGGAGGATTAATTATGTCAAATGTAATGATTGCCTTGACGATTATGGGTCAGGGGATGCTTGGAATTTTCGTATCTATCCTGCTCATCATGATTGTGATTTCACTGATTGGTAAAATTAGTAGCATATCAAAAAAAGATAAATAAATCGTACTTAAAAACGCCTCAGACTCCATGTAATGTATACATGAACTCTGAGGCGTTTATTATTTCAAGTGCCTAGTCACGTGGTGCTGATTCGAACATATTCAAGATATCATTAATTCTCGGTTATCATTGGACGAGTTTTGGGCAGTAGAGCGCATTTAGCTCCTTATATACCCAAAGGAAGCAAATCAACATGTCAGTATCACATGCTTTGGGCACAGTATCAAAAAGCAAGTTTGTGTTGCCCACACTATGAGGTCAAGCATGGGCATAACGCTAACAAATCCTATCCCCTATGCCCAATGCGATTTTGGAGTGAAGAAAACAAGCGCGCTGTTTTGGGTATTTGAAGCAAAAATGCGACTAAATCACCCAAAACAATTGATGTGTGTTAGAATCCCGGGATACTAATCACTGCTCTGATTGTTTCTTCACATATGCCTTTTTCCACTTACCTTGAGAATAACGCCACAAGCTGAAAGAACCTGCCAGCAACCATGTCATTGCTGTTGCCAGCCATACGCCCCAAACACCTACCTTTGGAATCAATGTTAAAGGCTTCGCAAAACAAATTCTGCCCATCATCTCGACTAATCCGTTCATAAATGCAAATCCTGCATCCCCTGCACCGTTGAGCATACCTCTGGTCACATAAATCGTACCCAATGCCAAATAAAACCAACTGGTAATCTTGAGAGCATGCGCGCCAAATTCTATAACTTCAATTTCATTTACAAATAATTTCATGACAAATTCTCCGCCAAACTGTGCCAGCGGAAGCATTGCCAGCGAAAAGATTGCCATAATCATACAGCCTTTTCGATAGCCCTGTCTCACTCTGTCGATTCTGCCTGCGCCAATATTTTGTCCTGTATAAGTAGACATCGCCATGCCCAGTGAATTATAGGGTTGCTGAACCAGCTGCTCAATTCTACTGGTAGCGGTAAAGGCAGCTACTACCACTGACCCGAAAGTATTGACTACACTTTGCAATGCCACACAGGAAATTGCAATCAATGATGTCTGAAATGCAAGTGGTACACCCATTCTTACACACTGCCAAATAATATCCTTATCGGGTTTTCTATGTGCCTTTTCCACTTTAAAATATGGATTCTTTATTAACGCAAATAATAAGCTGCCCATTCCGGCAATAAACTGTGCAATAATCGTAGCAATACCTGCACCTGCTACGCCCCAGTTCAGGCTTCTTACAAAAAACAAATCCAAAACAATATTAATCACACTAGCAACCATTAGGAAGTACAATGGTGTTTTAGAATCGCCTAGAGCTCTTAACATAGCAGAAATACAATTATATAATGCCACTGTCAAAACGCCACCACACATAATTTGCATATATACAGTGGAGGTATCTAAAATATTGGCTGGTGTGTTCAACAACACTAAGATAGGTCGTGAAAACATTACGCCCAGAATACCCATTACGCTTCCTACCAGCAGCATAATATACGCTGCATTAAAAATTGCTTTCTTTACGCTGGACTCATTTCCCGCTCCGAAATGCTGTGAAATGACAATTCCAATACCATTCGACAAACCACCGCATAACGAAAAGAACAAGAAATTTAAGGAGCCCGTAGCTCCTACAGCCGCCAATGCATCCGCACCTACATATTTCCCCACGATCATAGAATCTACTAAATTATAGAATTGTTGAAAAACATTTCCCACAACCATGGGAAGCATAAACGATAGCAAGAGCCCTACCGGCTTGCCAACTGTCATGTCTTTTACATATGTTTTCATTGTATATTTCTCCTCATTAAACTGCTACAAAACTCTTTATTTGTTCTTACTTATCCCTAATACTTATATATCACACCACTAATTTGATAACTATAATAAACCGCTTCATTTATTGTCAAATTATCTTCTTGCAAAAATTCCTAATTCATTGACAAACTGTGCAAAAATACCTATTATAGTAATAAGCACCAAGTGACTAGGGGATATAATTATAATAGGAGGAATTTTGATGGAAAATTTAGAAAGTACAGGAAATGTTGAGAGCAAACCAATCAAGCAAAAAGCAGGCTTTAAGGACTGGCGGGGAATCATTATTGCATTAATTGCAGGAATCAGCTTGATTGCCTGTGTCATCATTTTTACAAGTGGCTTAATTCAATACAAAGCCAGAACAGGCGACGGAATTACTGCTACAGGATCAGCCAGTTGCGATTTTGAATCGGACTTAGTGGTTTGGAGAGGAAGTTTTTCAACTTACGGAACGTCGATTAATTATGCCTATAAAACCATTAAACACAATGCAGAAACGACCAAAGACTACTTACTCGAAAATGGTATTGATGAAAGCGAAATTGTATTCAGCTCTGTAAATATCAGCAAAGAATATACTTCTGTTTATAACGACAACGGAGATTATCTATACGATGAATTAGTCGGATATACACTTTATCAAAATGTAAGTGTTACTTCCACTGATATCGACAACATTGAGCAGATATCCAGAGACAGTTCAGCCTTAATTGAGTCAGGTGTAGAGTTCACCTCTGAATCACCCGAATATTACTATACCAAATTGGATGAGCTGAAGCTTCAATTAATTGAAGATGCTACCGAAAATGCCAAAGCTCGAATTGATATTGTAGCAGAAGGTACCGGATGTAATCCGGGTAAACTTATCAGTGCAAACCTTGGTGTATTCCAGATTACAGCGCGCAATTCCTCTTCCGAGGATTACAGCTATGGTGGAACATTTAATACCTATTCCCGGGAAAAGACCGCATCAATCACCGTCAGACTTAATTACGCCACGGAATAATTAATAGTCACCCTTTTTTTCGATGACGGATTATTTGAGTCTTGATAGAATCTCTCATTTTTACAATTGCTAACGGAAGTGCAATACCGGCAACCAGATAAATCCATTTACTGCTGTCGCCACCTCCTGGTAGAAAAATAAAGTTGATTTCGGAAAAGAACATAGTAGCATCAAATTCACTAAATAACGGTGTGTATTTACTTAGTAAATAAAAGCATGCTTTCACAATCATAAATCCGCTGATGTGGTGCATCATTATTGCGTATGTATTTCTGCCAATCATTTCCAGTTTTCTGGCTATGGTTGGCAGTTCTGTTATTATTCTGGATATTCTAAGCCAAAATGCAATCCCTGTTATTGCTGTCAAATAAGGAATAAATGGTGCATTTGCAAAACCGGTACACCAAACAGCACTAAAGGCCAGGCCCCCACAACATAACGAAATAACGATTTGTAGAACCATTACAATTGTCAGATAAATACTGCTTGGCAATGTATCGTGCTTTTCCAACTTGTCCTTATAGAGCCTTCCCATTAAGAATCCCGGGAACATAAACAAAAGTCTTCCGGGGAACTTGTAATAACCCCAAACATGACCACCAATTGATAACCAAACAGTCACAATCCCCAGTACCAGACAAACCCCCAAAATAAGCCATTCATTATTTAACCTAACGAGACTAAGAACACGCCGCATGCAAATATGAATGACTTCCAGCAGAAAAAGTGCCGGAACAAACCATGCCGGATAATTATATAGAAATTGATGTCCGTCCAGGAACGGCGAAATAAATAATGTTTTAAAACTAATTGTATCTCCAATAGAAAATCCTGCATTATGTAATAGAGTCGCTATAATTCCATATACCACATTCCATAGCAAGTATGGTACCAGTAGATGCAAAGCCTTTTTTCCTATATAGGGCAAAATATGCAGTTCTACCTCTGGCTTATAGAAATATCCAGAAATAAACAGGAACACGAAAACATGGAACGAATAATAAGGAAACAGACCTCCCATTTCCAATACATTAAACGCCAGATGTCCGCATAAAATCAAAAGAATTCCTATTGCAGATAAAACACGCATCTGCTGATTTTCGTTTCTTGCCACCATGACATGGTACCTCCTTATTACTTTGCAATAAAGTATATCAAAATATTAAAGAAATTACAAATCGGGTAGGAGGTAAATAATTAATTTATTTACCGTCCTCCCACACCACCGT
>CAZNAP010000027.1:0-26317 GCA_964571145.1 uncultured Lachnospiraceae bacterium
TGTTTTAAATATCATAGCATACGGCAGACTTATTTTCAAGACGAACTATCGAAAATCTATTTGCAATATACATAAGGATTTAGTATACTACAACAAAGAAGTTTTACATATAATGATCAACAAAAGATTCCGCGAAATACAACAGATTTCACGGGGAATAACAGAGGGAGGAAATTCTTATGGCAACAGAATTTGTAGAAAGAAAAAGATGGTTATTCTTTGGATTGCCATTTACATTTACCAAATATATCGTTAAAGAGAATGTATTGACAATAGACAGTGGCCTTTTCAATAGAATTGAAAACGATTGCTATATGTACAAGATTCAGGATGTGGAGCTGGTAACTTCACTAATGGAAAGATTGTTTAAAATTGGAACCGTTGTCTGCTATACCGGAGACACAACACATCCTAAGCTGAATTTGGTACATATAAAAAATGCCAAGGAAATCAAAAATTTCATTTTGGAAGCTTCAGAGCAGGCCAGAATGAAACGGCGTACCTTGAACACCTTGGACATTGGTGCAGGAACAGATGAACTGGACGATATAAATTAAACGATTAGGTAGGGCGGTATGAGCAATCATACCGCCTATATTGGTGGCTCGGAATGAGAATCCTGCTGATGTTCTTGCATTAATCGCTCAAAGAGAAGTCCGGCTAAAAATCAGTTGGGAAAATAGTCCAAGCGTACCACTTTGCGAATATGCCATTTGGAACGTTCATAATTCCATGGACAGATTTTTTTCTTATCCAAGAAGCGGCCGGTCGCATATTCTCCGACGAAAATGCAGAATGCATAAATGCTTCCCCGTAAATAAAAGGGGAGATTTCGTAGTAGCTTGAATAGTGGTTTCAGCAGGAATGCACTTCCATAAATAGAAAACATCCAGAGAGAGGTTTGTCCAATTAACCGATAATCTCTTTTTTGGAGAGAGCCAAGAGCTGTGAAAGTGATTTCCAGACACCAACCAAGTAATCCACATTTGAAAAAGTTTTTAAGTAGTGTTTTTAGTAGTTTCATATATAGAAGTATGTAACTATTTGATAAAAAATATGCATGGAGAAATAAGTTGAACAATCAAAATAATGAAGAAATGACATCACTAAAACCGGATATGACATGGCAACAGACGTTGGAATATGTAGAAGAATTAAAACAATATGGAAGTGTCCCGGGTTTGACCAATATGCAAAATTTGTGTGAGAAGTTAGGACATCCTGAGAAGGAACTTTCTTTTGTCCATATTGTGGGTACCAATGGGAAAGGCTCGGTGCTGGCGTTTGTTTCCGAAATGCTCAAAGCAGGCGGATATCGCACCGGCAGATACATTTCGCCTACGATTATGTCTTATAATGAAAGAATTCAAATAAATAGTCGGCCAATCAGTCAAAAAGCACTCAGTCACTACATGACGGTTTTGAAGGAAGTGTGTGAAGAACTGGTACAGAAAGGACATCCGCACCCAACTGCCTTTGAAATAGAAACAGTGATTGCCTTCTTGTATTTTAAAGAACAGAATTGTGGAATCGTTGTATTGGAAACAGGTCTGGGTGGTTTATTGGATGCAACCAATATAATCGAGCGTTCATTGGTATCCGTTTTCACGTCCATCAGTTTGGACCACATGGGAATTTTGGGCAAGACATTATCGGAGATTGCTACCAATAAAGCAGGTATTATGAAGCCGGATTCTGTGGCAGTTGCACTGAAGGGTGAGAATGCTGTTATGGAAGCACTAAGCAAGACGGCAGAGCAGACAGGAATTCCGTTTGTCATTGCAGACCCACAAGAGGTCAAGCAAGTGAAAAGCTCTTTGGAGAAACAGAGCTTTTCCTATCAACAATACAAAGAATTGGTTATTCATCTGGTAGGCAGATACCAAATTGACAATGCGGTGTTGGCCTTGGAAGTGATGAAGATATTGGCTGCAAAAGGGTTCCCGATTTCGGATAAAGCAGTGTACAAAGGATTATCTGAAGCCATCTGGCCAGGACGTTTTCAGATTCTTGGGAAAAGACCGCTTTTCATAGCAGATGGTGCACATAACAGAGACGGTGCCAAGCGACTGGCAGAATCCATTCGTTTCTATTTTACAAATAAAAGAATACTATATATAATAGGAATATTGAGGGACAAGGAACAGGATGAAATTTTGAAAGAAACCTGTTCGCTTGCAGAACAGATACTGACCATATCCACTACCGGTGAGCGAGGGCTATCCGCTTATGAATTGGCACTGAAAGCCAATGAATATCATGGAAATGTTACGGCGCTTGACAGTGTTCAGGAGGCAGTGGAATTGGCTTATTTACTGTCAGATAAGGATACGGTAATCGTAGCCTTTGGCTCACTTTCCTATTTGGGAAATTTGATATCTGTTGTGGAACATTTATCCTCAAAAAAGAACAGAGTAGCGATTGGGAGAGATTCGCATGATAAACAAAGAGAAGATTGAAGAAGCAGTCAAACTCCTTTTAGAAGGTATTGGAGAAGATTGCAATAGAGAAGGTTTACAGGAAACACCGGAACGGATTGCCAGAATGTATGAAGAAATTTTTGCAGGACGAGAGGAATCGGCCAAAGAACATCTGTCCAAAACCTTTGCTGCACAAGATAACGAAATGATTCTGGAGAAAGACATTCAGTTTTATTCTACCTGCGAACATCATCTGATGCCCTTTTTTGGAAAAGCGCATATTGCCTATATTCCGGATGGCAGGGTGGTTGGAATCAGCAAACTGGCGAGGACGGTAGAAGTCTACGCCCGTAGACTCCAGATTCAGGAGAAGATGACGGCTGAAATAGCAGATGCCATTATGGAGTATCTGAATCCTAAGGGTGTCATTGTGATGCTGGAGGCTGCACATACCTGCATGACCATGCGTGGTGTGAAAAAGCCGGGTAGTAGTACGGTAACAATGGTTAGCAGAGGCGAATTCAGAGATAATCATCAACTGCAGGAAACCTTTTTGCAACTTGTTAAGCAACATTAAGAGCAACTACTTTGGTAAACGAATATGAAAATCGGCAATAAGGATTTTGAACTAAATAATCATACTTATGTAATGGGAATTCTAAATTTGACACCCGACTCCTTCTCCGACGGCGGTAAATATACGGATTTGAGTCAGGCACTTTTTCATGTGGAAGAGATGCTCAAAGAAGGAATGGACTTGTTGGATATTGGCGGTGAATCTACCCGACCCGGGTATACCCTGCTTTCCGAAGAGGAAGAAATTGAACGTGTGATTCCGGTGATTGAAGCAGTTAAGCGACAATTTGATGTGCCGATTTCATTGGATACCTATAAGAGTAAAGTGGCACAGGCAGGTCTGAAAGCCGGTTGTGATTTAATCAATGATATTTGGGGATTAAAATACGATGATACTATGGCGGGGTTAATCGCCAAGGCCGATGTACCTTGTGTATTAATGCACAATCGTCGAGACGCTGTCTATGAAGATTTTCTTGCAGATGTAATCAGTGATTTGCAGGAGTCTCTTGCCATTGCGCATAAAGCTGGTATTCCAGATTATAACATTATTTTGGATCCGGGAATCGGATTTGCAAAAAGTTATGAGCAGAATCTTTTCCTATTAAATGCACTGGATCAGATAGTGAAATTGGGTTATCCGGTTTTGCTTGGTACCAGTCGAAAATCGGTGATTGGACTGACACTGGATTTGCCGGTGAAGGAACGTTTGGAAGGAACCTTAGTCACTACTGTAATGGGAGTAGAAAAAGGGTGTTCTTTTATACGTGTACATGATATTAAAGAAAATGTCAGAGCAGTCAAGATGACCAAAGCCATTATGAGTATTAGGTGAGTATGAGTGTTTGATCATTCTACATTTGTTTTCGGACCACCAGATATTCGTCTCCTGATTGAAAATAAGGACAGTCTCTGTAAGAGTCGGACAGGAAACGTGCCATTTCATCCTCGTCTAAATCCATATCACAGGTATAGCATTCATAATCTTCATCATATACATAATTGTTGCATTGCTCACAACTGCCCTGTGGCTTGCTTGCATTCGACATGTTCACACACTCCTTTCGATAAGCACCGAGCGACTAATTGTTTCAATACTCAGCATTCACATTCACTTATGTTTTGTAGCATTTGCTCGATACTCTGCCCCGTAATCGGGTCTTTGTAATAAGGACATATTTCCGACAAGGGCTCCAGCACAAATCTTCGATTTCGCATATCCTTATGCGGTACAGTCAGTTCCGGCTCCGCAGAAATAAAATCTTCATAGTATAAGATGTCCAAATCCAACGTTCTCGGCCCCCAGTGAATCTTACGTTCTCTGCCTGCTTCCTGTTCCAATTCATGCACATAATCCAAGAGTTTCCAGGGATTTAGCAAGGTTTTTAATGCAATCGCCCCATTTAAGAAGTCATCCTGTTCCACACCTCCATAGGGCTTTGTTTGAATCAGTTTAGAACATCTTATGTTTCGGATTTTAGTATTTTGATTCATCTTGTACAGTGCTTCTTCTATAAATTGCTTCTTATTACCCATATTGGAACCAATACTTATGTAAACCTGTTTCCAGCCACGCTTGATTTTTACAGCTACATAAGAAAGGGGAAGTCCTATTGGTGCTTGGGGCTTCTTAACCTCTAGCTCCAATTCCTGTATCAAAGGAAAAGCCAGTAGAACAGCATCTGCCAAATGCTCTGCCACGGCTTCAATCAGCAAATAAGTATTCTTCTTTAAAAACCGGTTCATAAATTGGCACACTTCTCCATAATGAGTGGATAAAGTCAAATCATCTGTTTGTCCTGCCGGCTGTAAATTTAAATATAACGTAGCACAAATAGTAAACAACTGGCCATTTCTAGTCTCTTCTGAAAGAACCCCATGGCCGGCATAAATCTCTAAATTTTCTATTTTAATTTGATCCATTGTGATTACCTCTGTTTTTCATGTCGATGCTCCCTAATTGAACAGTTTTTGTGAATAGTCACCCGGTGCTTATCCGAACCCGTTTCAGAAATGTTATATTTAATTAATATTGGCATGAAACTGAGCTAAAATCCAGCAAGTGACTAAATGCCTGTAAGGAAGTGATTAGTAGGTTGCTTGAAAATCCTACTAAAACTATCAAGCAAAAAACTTAGTAGGTAGCTTTTTCTTCAATTTACCTACGAGAAGCCAACAAGGAAGCTATTAGTAGGTTACATTTAGGCCGATTAAACCTATAAAAAGCCAGTAAGGAAGCCATTTGTAGGTCGGCGGCACAGAATTTTGTGGACGAAATTCAACTATTCACGCATTTTAGTAGGAAAACGGTCTTCTAAATCGGTAGGCTAAATGCCACAATTGACACTTTTAGTCCCCAAAGTAGAAATTACCGGATTTGTCTTACGATATCAACGCCTACCTTGAAATGATTCAGGTTTCGGACAAGCCCCAAGTAACTAGTTACTCGCTCATTATTTATTGCTGCATAGCTGCATTAATAGCAGCAGTGAAGGTGGTTACATTAATAGGACCATTCACTGGAGTATGATATACTGGGGTGTCTTCGGACAGGCGGTTAAAGTATGCATAAGATGAAGTCAAATTAATATTTTCAAAATTTCCTTCGGCAACCATTTCTGGATTACTGCCATCCAACTGCATACGCATCAAGGCTGGTTCAGTAGCAGAGTTTTTCTGATAGTAAATAAATGTATCGCATACATTAAAAGTATCAACTCTATCCGAAGTTAAGACTTCCACAGTGTTACTTGAAAGAGAGTAGCGGCAAAGTCGATAATCAGAAGAAACATCCATATAGTAAATATAGTTGTTATGATAAGCAGGATACCATAGATTTCCCTGATAAACAGTGAAAATGGTATCCGTTCTTGTGTCTAAAGCATATAAATAATGATTTTTCTCAGTACCATTAAAGTAAATCGTTCCATTATTACAGGCAACCGGATTGATGACAGAGTCCGATACCATGACATTTTCGGATTTGTCAGTTTTAACTTTGTAGAGTTGCGTGAAGTCTGTATTGTTATAGTGTTGATAATAGATGTAGTCACCGCAAAGCTGCATGGTAACTGCTGCACCACGTTCCAGACACTGGGCGTTCTGACCATTAATTTTGGAACGGTAAATTCCAAAGGTACGAACAACATACCCCATACCTTTGCCACCTTGACCACTGTCCATAAAGTAGTAAAGGAAATCTCCGCCTACATTAATAGAGGAGGATTTAGTGGAATTCAGTTTTACTAAATCGGTTTCATCTGTATTCATTGAATAGAGGGCACCATTGTCATAGGCATTTGAGAAGTAGACTTTGCCATTGGATTCAGCAAAAAGACCATGATTATTAAGATTTCCGGCAGTATTACCGGTTACGGAGATATCGTTTGAAGGGATGCGGCTGGAGATTACGGAGACAACTGCTGATATGGTTAATGCCAGCAGAACTACTCCTAAAAACAGGAAAACGTTCCAATTCTTTTTCATATGCAACCACTTCCTTCCTACACTTATAGTTGTGGGCTAGATGCCTGTATATATTTCTTTTATTATTATAAAGTGGAATACTCTTTTTAGCAACTGGTTAATACCGGCGTTATAAATACTGAAAGGATGGTGCTTGATAACAAGGGTTGTTTGGTATAGAATAAGACTAATCTAGTTAGAGAGGGTTGGAACAAAGAATGGATTTAATTGAATTACGCAATCAAATTGATTATATAGACGCGCAGATAGTTGATTTATTCGAAAAAAGAATGGAGATTTCCAGCAACGTTGCAGCGTATAAAATTGAGAATCAAATGCAAATCCTTGATAAAGGAAGAGAAGCAGAGAAAATCAAAAAAGTACAAGCACTGGCACACAATGATTTTAACAGTCAGGGTGTGAAGGAGCTGTTTGAGCAGATCATGGCGATAAGTCGTAAACTTCAGTATCAGTTACTGGCCAGCGAAGGCAGAATAGAGGAATTGCCCTTTCAAGAAGTGAATCAATTGCAAACGAAAGGCGTTCAGGTTGTTTTCCAAGGAGCAGAAGGTGCTTATTCGCAGGCTGCTATGGAACAATATTTTGGAAATCAAATCAGTAGCTTTCATGTAGATACTTTTCGTGATGCGATGCTTGCTATTGATGAGGGAACGGCAGATTTCGCTGTCCTTCCTATTGAAAACAGTACCGCGGGCATTGTCAGTGAAATTTATGATTTACTGGCAGAGTTTAATAACTGTATAGTAGGAGAACAGATTATTCGGATTGAACATTGTCTGATGGCAGTACCCGGAGCGTCATTTTCTGATATCAAAACAGTTTATTCTCATCCACAGTCGCTGATGCAGTCGGCGCGGTTTTTAAATAATCATAACTGGCAGCAAATCAGTATGCAGAACAATGCATTTGCAGCAAAAAAGGTAGCAGATGAGAAAGATATGAGTCAGGCTGCCATAGCAAGTGAATATGCAGCTAAGCTCTATGGTTTACAAATATTGGAAAAGGGTGTTAATCAGTCTGCAACAAATTCCACCCGTTTTATAATCGTAACAAAGCAGAAAATATACAGTGAACAGGCTGAAAAAATCAGTATTTGTTTTGAACTGCCGCATGAAAGCGGTTCCCTGTATCATATGCTTTCCCATTTTATCTATAATAATTTGAATATGAATCGAATTGAAAGTCGCCCCATTGAGGGAAGAAATTGGGAATATCGCTTTTTCATCGATTTTGAGGGCAATTTAGCAGACAGTGCGGTGAAAAATGCACTTTACGCGCTACGTGAGGAAGCCATGAATTTGCGGATTTTAGGTAACTACTAGGGATTACTTGTGATCTAGTAGGTTGCATGAATAATTAAAATAAAAAATTTAATTAAAATAAAAAATTTAATTAAAATAAAAAATTTAATTAAAATAAATAATTTAATTAAAATAGTGGCAGGAGTACGAATAGAGTATGAGAGAACAGGAATTAATTGTATACAAAGATTTTGAGCAGGAAGAAGGCAAGCTGTTGTATGATATGGCTTGGCTGATGGAACATTTTCAAGATGATTACTATAATCAGGAAGATATGGCAGGTTTGCTGTATGACTGTATTCACCGCTTACTGGAAATGGCAGGGAATCATGGATTTTATGGCAATTTGTGGCATTGCTATTTGTCCAATCTTTTAGTGAATAATGAAAATAGTTACAGTAAGGCCTGTGAAATTCGAGGCGCGATTGAAGGAACCATAAATCAAGCTGTACTTCATGATATTGTGATATTTAAAGAGTTTTTTGACTATGATTTTTCGGATATGATAGCCAGACTTGGCGTGGAAGGCTTTGAGCTGATTGCAGACTATATCAGTAGCGACAGTGAAAGTAAAGTCTATAACAGCAGAATCAGGGAAAGAATCTGTTCGCTGGCTGTGAAGTTTACCAAGAACCATTCTCCGGAGGAAATGAAAGATACTCTGACTGAATTCTATAAAGATTATGGTGTGGGAAAATTTGGCTTGCACAAGGCTTTTAGAATCGTGCATGAAGAAGACGGAGTTAAGATTGTGCCGATTCAAAATATTGCACATGTTTATTTAAATGATTTGGTTGGTTATGAAATTCCAAAGCAGAAGCTGATTGACAACACAGAAGCCTTTGTAGAAGGAAGAAAAGCCAATAACTGCCTGCTGTTTGGTGATGCAGGTACCGGTAAGTCCTCCAGCATTAAAGGAATTGCCAATGAGTATTATGAAAAAGGGCTTCGTATTATAGAAGTGTACAAGCATCAATTTCAGGATTTGAATGAAGTAATTACACAAATTAAAAACAGAAATTATAAGTTCATTATTTATATGGATGACTTGAGTTTTGAAGATTTTGAAATAGAATACAAATACCTAAAAGCAGTTATAGAAGGTGGATTAGAGAAGAAACCTAAGAATGTATTGATTTATGCAACTTCTAACAGAAGACATCTGGTTCGTGAGAAGTTTTCCGATAAAGAGGAGCGTAGAGACGATTTGCATTCTGGAGATACGGTGCAGGAAAAACTTTCGCTGGTTGCTCGTTTTGGTGTAACAATCTTCTTCAGTGCTCCTGATAAAAAAGAATTTCAGAATATTGTACGTGCACTGGCCAAACGCCATGAAATCAGTATTCCGGAAGATAAATTGCTTCTGGAAGCCAATCAATGGGAACTTGCTCACGGCGGACTTTCCGGTAGAACTGCACAACAGTTTATTGATTATCTGCTTGGAAGAAAGGAGACTTTATGTCAGTAAAAACCTTTGCGGCAATTGATGTAGGTTCTTATGAACTTGCTATGAAAATATTTGAAGTTTCCAAAAACAAAGGGATGCGTGAAATTGACCATATCAGACATGGAATTGATATGGGAACTGAAACTTATACTACGGGGAAATTAAGCTATGAACGTGTGGATGAGTTGTGCCGTGTTTTACGGGAATTTGCTGAAATCATGAAGTCTTATCAGGTAGAGCAATATAAGGCCTATGGAACCAGTGCCATTCGCGAAACCACCAACAAGGCCATTTTGATGGACCAAATTCATCAACGGACAGGCATTCATATTGATATATTGAGTAATTCGGAACAACGTTTTCTGGATTATAAATCCATTGCTTTTCAGGGAGAAGGTTTCCAGAAAATCATTGAAAACGGTACAGCCATTGTCGATATCGGAGGAGGCAGTATTCAAATTTCACTTTTTGATAATGATACATTGGTTTCTACGCAAAATATGAAGCTGGGTGTATTGCGTTTGCAGGAGAGACTCTATCATTTAGATGCCAGTATTAGTCAGTATGAGATGCTGATTGGTGAAATGGTGGAATCACAAATGGCAGTTTATAATAAACTGTATTTAAAGGAAAGAGCGATTAAGAATATTATTGTAGTGGATGACTATGTTTCACTGCTTGTAAAGCGAAAAGTTATTGAGAATATTAATTCCGGTTATGCCAATCGTGATACCATGGAGAAATATACGGATTATTATCGCACAAAGAGCTTTTCCGATATAGCAAGAATGCTGGATATGCCGGAGGAAAATATGTCTCTGCTTTATATATCCATGATTTTGATTAATCATATTATGGATAATATGGGTGCAGAGTTGATTTGGGCACCGGGTGTTACCTTATGCGATGGAATTGCCTATGAATACGCAGAAAATAATAAGATTATTACTTCGGCGCATGATTTTGAAAAGGATATTATTGCTTGCGCACAGAATATCAGTAAGCGTTACAGAGGAAGCAAAAAACGTGGTGAAACGCTGGAACAGCTGTCACTAACCATTTTTGACAGCATGAAAAAAATCCACGGATTAGGCAAAAGAGAACGATTATTGCTACAGATATCTACGATTTTACATGATTGTGGCAAATTTATCAGTATGGTAAATCTTGGCGAGTGTTCCTACAGTATTATAATGGCAACGGAAATTATAGGGCTGTCTCATCAGGAGCGAGAGATAGTTGCCAATGTGGTGAGATACAATCATCAGGATTTTGATTATTATGAATCCATGAGCCGTTACAGTGTTTTGGATAAGGAAGCTTATTTGAAAATTGCGAAACTAACCGCAATTCTCCGATTGGCAAATGGATTGGATACCAGCCATAAAGAGAAACTGAAGAATGTAAAAGTATCGATGAAAGATGATCAAATGATTATTATGGCAGATACCAGTGAGGATATTACCCTGGAAAAAGGTCTTTTTGGCGAAAGAGCAGACTTTTTCGAAGAAGTATTCAGCTTACGACCGGTAATTAAACAAAAGAGAACACTATAAGAAGGAGAATCGGGCAAAATATGAATAAGAATAATTATGAGGATCCTAAATTCTATGGAAACAGAGAACTGAGCTGGATACTTTTTGATAAAAGAGTTTTAAGTGAGGCACAGGATAAAAATAATCCTTTATTTGAGCGGTTAAAATTTCTGAGTATTACGGCTTCCAACTTGGATGAATTTTTCATGGTCAGAGTAGCTTCTTTAAAAGATATGGTGAATGCCGGATATACCAAGCCGGATATTGCAGGAATGACACCGTTGCAACAGTTGACTGCACTCAATGAACAAACCCATGAATTAGTGGAGCAACAGTATACCATATACAATCACTCTATTTTACCCCAGCTTTCCGCCAAGGGGCTGCAGGTGATTACACAGCATGAAAAGCTAAACGGAGCAGAAGCTTCTTTTGTAGATAAATATTATGAAGAAAATGTTTATCCGGTATTAACACCAATGGCGGTGGATTCATCACGTCCTTTTCCGTTAATCAGAAATAAGTCTTTGAATATCGGAGCCCTTGTGAGAAAGAAAGACGGAGATGGTAGCTTAGAATTTGCGACTGTTCAGGTACCCAGCGTATTGCCCAGAATCGTTGTTATCCCGGTTAGCAATACAAATGAGCAGAAGGTCATTTTGCTGGAAGAAATTATTGAAAGAAACATTCACAAGCTCTTTTTGAACTATGAGATTGTTTGTGCACATCCTTTCCGAATTATGAGAAATGCGGATTTAACAATTGAAGAGGATGAAGCTGCGGATTTATTAAAAGAAATCGAGAAGCAGTTGAAAAAGCGCCAGTGGGGTCAGGCAATTCGTTTGGAAGTAGAAGAAGGTATTGACGCCCGCTTGTTAAAGATTATCAAAAATGAATTATCTATTGCCAAAGAAGATATTTACAGAATCGACGGGCCTTTGGATTTGACCTTTTTAATGAAAATGTATGGACTGTCCGGTTATGACCACTTAAAAGAGAAATCTTACATGCCGCCCCAGCCGGTACCGGAGTTGCCCTCAGATTGCGATATTTTCGAAGAAATCAGAAAAAGGGATGTGTTGTTATTTCATCCTTACGAAAGCTTTATGCCGGTAGTGGAGTTTATTCGTCAGGCAGCAAAAGACAAAGATGTACTGGCTATTAAACAGACTTTATATCGTGTCAGCGGAAACTCACCTATCATTGCGGCCTTGGCACAAGCAGCTGAAAACGGAAAACAGGTTTCTGTATTGGTGGAACTAAAAGCCAGATTTGATGAGGAGAACAATATTGTCTGGGCGAAGATGCTGGAAAAAGCGGGCTGCCATGTTATTTACGGACTTGTGGGATTAAAGACACACAGCAAAATTACGTTGATTGTTAGACGCGAGGAAGATGGTATACGCAGGTATGTACATTTAGGAACGGGTAATTATAACGATGCTACAGCGAAACTCTATACTGATATTGGGTTACTGACTTGTTCCCCTTCATTCGGCGAGGATGCCACAGCAGTCTTTAATATGCTTTCCGGTTATTCCGAACCTTTAAGCTGGAACAAATTATCCCTTGCTCCCTTATGGTTGAAGGATAAATTTTTATCACTCATTAACAGAGAAAAAGCCAATGCGTTGGCAGGGCGTGGCGGGCATATTATTGCCAAAGTCAACAGTTTATGTGATAAGGATATTATTGCGGCATTGTATGAAGCCGGTGAAGCCGGTGTAAAAATAGAACTGATTGTACGTGGGATTTGTTGCTTGAAAACAGGAATACCGGAAATCGGTGACAATATTACGGTTCGTTCCATTGTCGGAAACTTTCTGGAGCACAGCAGAATCTTCTATTTTGAGAATGATGGAAAAGCAGAATATTACTGTGCCAGTGCAGACTGGATGCCCCGAAATCTGGAGCGTCGTGTAGAAATTATGTTTCCCATTGAAAAACCGGAACTGCGAAAGAAATTAATGACTATTTTAAGTATGTCCCTGAAAGATACCGAGAAGGCACATATTTTATTAGCTGACGGCACCTACGAGAAGGTAGAGAAGCGAGGCAGAGGCTCCTATAATTCCCAAATGGAATTCGGACACATGGCAGCTGAAGCTGCTAAAGAACAAAGCGATGCAATCAATAACCGCGTTTTCATTCCTGAAACACACCACGAATAAAAACATTTGAATCCCTGCTTACTGTCCCTGCTTATTAGCTGTTGACAAGGAGAGATTTTCATGCTATTCTCTAAATATGAACAACCGGTTGCTCAAATGAACTGAGAATCGGAATAGGGAACCACTTATAGGGTAGTTCTGACCATGAAAAGGGAGGATAATTGAATGAAGAAGAAAGTATTATCATTAGTACTTGTCGCAGCCATGACAGCAGCTATGTTAGCAGGATGCGGCAGCAAGACAGAACCCGCAACAGAAGCACCTGCAGCAGAGGAACCAGCAGCAGAAGCTCCGGCAGAGGAAGCACCTGCAGAAGAAAGTGCAGATCCCGTACAGGCACTGATTGCAGCAACAGAAGGTCCCGTTGATTTAACAGTATGGGCAGCGGAAGAAGATCAAACAATGATTAATGATATGTGTGCAGCTTTTGCAGCACAGTATCCGGATGTTACATTTAATTTCTCAGTAGGCGTAGAATCTGAATCAACAGCAAAAGATACAATTTTAGTAGACGTAGAAGCAGCAGCTGATGTATATTCCTTCGCAGGCGATCAGTTGGTTGATCTGGTAAACGGTGGCGCACTTCAGGAAGTTCTGTTAAATACACAGGCAGTTATGGATGCTTGCGGCGGTGCTGATGCAGGTGCAGTTTTAGCAGCTACCAAAGACGGCAAGCTGTATGCTTATCCGGCTACAGCAGATAACGGATATTTCATGTTCTATAATAAAGAATATTTCTCAGAAGACGATGTTAAGAGCCTTGATAAGATGATGGAAATCGCAGCATCTAACGGAAAACAGATTACCATGCAGTATGACAGCGGCTGGTATAATTTATCCTTCTTCCTGGGCGCAGGCTTTACATTAGCAGCTAATGCTGATGGTTCTACAGCTTGTGACTGGAACGGAACCAGTGCCAGTGGTGTAAAAGGTACAGATGTAGTTCAGGCTATGCTTGATATCGCAGCAAATCCGGGTTTTGTAAGTTTGCAGGATGCTGAATTCTTAACAGGCGTACAGGATGGCAGTATTATTGCCGGCGTAAATGGTACATGGAATGCAACAGCAGCACAGGAAGCATGGGGAGATAACTATGCAGCAACTTGTCTGCCTACCTATACTTGTGCTGGACAGCAGATTCAGATGGCATCTGTAGCAGGTTACAAGATGTTTGGTGTTAATCCTTACTGTGACAATGCAGGATGGGCTATGTTGTTAGCAGAATACTTTACCAATGAAGAAAATCAGGTTACCAGATTTGATCTTCGTGGTGCAGGACCGGCTAATGTAAATGCAGCAGCATCTGAGTCAGTACAGGCTAATCCCGCAATTGCAGCACTTGCTAAACAGAGCCAGTATGCAGTACTTGATGGTTGTGAAGGCGCAAGCTTCTGGACACCTGCAGAAACTTTTGGCGCAATCCTTGCAGCAGGCAATCCGGACGGAATTGATTTACAAGAACTTTTGGATACTTTTGTAGACGGTGTATCTCAGCCGGTAGCAGAATAGTTAATTAGTATTAGAAGAAATAGTTAAGATATTGCAAGAATGGCCCATGGTTAAGTACATGGGCCATACTTCAATAAGGAATCCGAGAGGGCAAGTGGATGAAAAATAGCATGAAACTGAACAAAAACGGACAGAATCCGGTTGAAAGTTTTATTAGGGGAGACATTTGGGTTAAGCTTTCGGCTGTGTTCATGGGGGCAGGTTATTTTGGACACGGTCAAATAATGAAAGGGTTACTTATGATGCTGTTCGAAGCAGTATCAATTGGATATATGATTTTAGTAGGTATTCCTTATCTGAGCAAGTTTAACACACTGGGTACAGTTGCTTTTGAAAAAGTATTTAATCTTGTAACGATGAAAAATGAAATAAATGATTATGACCATTCATTTAAAATACTTTTGTTTGGTGTAATTACACTGGTATTTATCTTGGCGTTTGTGGTTATTTATTTGATGAACTTAGTGCATGTTTATCGACTCCAAAAGTTGAAAAATGCGGGTGCTCACATCAATACTTTCAAAGAAGACCTAAAGAGCCTTGTAAATGAGAAGTTCCATATTACGCTACTGTTTTTGCCTTGTGGCGGTGTGCTTCTGTTTACCATTATTCCATTGATTATTATGATTGCGGTTGCCTTTACCAATTATGACCAAAATCATATGCCGCCCTCTGCATTATTTACTTGGGTTGGATTTAAGAATTTTCAGAATTTATTTGCGATTGGCAGTACGGCAACCTTTGGCTATTCTTTCAAAACCGTTATTTCATGGACTTTTGTATGGGCCTTTTTTGCTACATTTACCACTTATTTCGGTGGAATTTTTCTGGCTAAATTCATTAACAGCCCTAAAACAAAAGTACCCAAATTATGGAGAACACTGTTTGTCATTACCATTGCAGTACCGCAATTCGTGTCCTTGTTGTTGGTTAGAAACTTTTTCTCTAATACAGGAATTGTAAATACACTTTGCGCACAGGCGGGTATTACTGATTTGCTCAGAAATATTGGATTAGTCAAGCCCAGCTTGACTTACATTCCTTTTTTAAGTGATCCGAACTGGGCAAGGTTTATGATTATTATGATTAATATCTGGATTGGCGTACCTTACCAGATGTTGATTGCTACGGGCGTATTGATGAACATACCTTCAGATTTAATCGAAAGTGCGAAAATAGACGGAGCAAATGGCTTCCAAACTTTTTTGAAAATTACCATGCCGTATATGTTATTTGTAACAGGACCGAATTTGATTACACAGTTTATTGCTAATATTAATAACTTTAATGTAATTTATTTGTTGACGCAGGATGTATACACGACGACCAATCAGGCATTGGCTAATTCCAATGCAAAAGAGGTTGATTTGCTGGTAACATGGCTTTTCCGATTGACCAGTGAGCAGTATAATTACAAAATGGCATCAGTAATCGGATGCGTAGTCTTTGTAATATGTGCCGCTTTCACACTGATTATGTTTAATCGTATGATTAAAGGAGATAAGGAGGAAAACTTCCAATGAAAAAAGGAATAAAAGCAGTCATCAGACATTTAGTATTGTTGGTATTGTCGGTATTCTGGCTCATTCCGATTGTTTGGTTGGTTTGTACCTCGTTCAGTGGATATGCGGGCATTAATATCAGAAATTTTTTTCCGGAAACCTGGACACTCAAAAATTACAGCCAGCTTTTGATTGGGGCAGATAACGTTGCACAGTTTCCGAAATGGTTTATGAATACACTTGTAATTGCAATTTTTACTTGCCTGATTTCTACCTGTCTGGTGCTTATGGTAGCTTATGCCACCAGTTGTATGCGGTTTAATGCCAGAAAACCGTTGATGAATTTAGGGATTATTTTAAATATGTTTCCTGGCGTGCTTTCCATGATAGCAGTATACTTTGTATTAAAGTCTATTGGACTTACGAATTCACATGTAGGAATGATTATCGTTTATTCTGCAAGTGCAGGACTTGGTTACTTGATTGCCAAAGGATTTTTTGATACGATTTCGGTTTCATTACGCGAAGCGGCCAAATTGGAAGGGGCATCCCAGGCGACTATTTTTCTGCGGATTGTAGTACCGCTTTCCAGACCGATTATTGTGTATACGGTTATTAGTTCCTTCTTGGTTCCATGGATGGATTTCGTATATGCAAAATTGATTTTGAATTCAGGTATTTCAGATGACTGGACAGTAGCCATTGGTTTATATAATATGTTGGATAAAAGCTTGATTAATCACTATTTTGCACGATTTTGTGCAGGTGGCGTACTGGTATCCATTCCAATTTCTATTTTATTTGTAATCATGCAGAAATTTTATGTGGAAGGCATTACAGGGGGTTCTGTTAAGGGATAACGTTTTTTACTGATGAGATGGGGGCTTAAAAACATGGCACAAAATAAGAAGTTAACGATTGATGACATTGCAAAGGAGTTAAATATTTCCAAAACTACGGTTTCCAGGGCTATTTCCGGAAAAGGCAGAATTGGCCAAAAAACCGTCGACAAAGTTATGGAATATATTAAGCAAAATGATTATCATCCAAATGCATTGGCCAAGGGACTGGCGCAGTCCAGAACCTTTAATATCGGTTTTGTAATGCCAAGTGACTATAATAATTTTCCCTTTTTCCATAAATGTATGTGGGGAATCAGTACAGTGGCGTCAGGACAGGACTATGATGTCATCATATCCATGGTGAAGGATGACGATATTTCGCAATTGGCGCGTCTAATTGATAATCATAAGGTAGACGGCATTATTCTTGGACGTACACTGGAAAAGGATGAGCCGGAAGCTTATTTAAAAAGCAAGGGAATTCCCTTTGTAACAGTAGGTTCTTCTTTAGATGATACCGTGGTGCAGATCGATAATGACCATATTGGTGCATGCTGCGAATTGACCACCAACTTATTACAGTCAGGCATGAGTAAGATTGCCTTGGTAGGTGGAAATATGGGGCATATCGTTAACCAGAAGCGCTTAGAAGGATATAAAGCTGCCTTTGAGAAAGCTGGGGTTCCTTTGGACAAGAAGTTACTTTATCCGGACACAGATAAGGTGACGAATATAGAAAAAATAGTAGATGAGCTTCTGACTAAAAAAGTGGAGTGCATCTTATGCATGGATGATTCAATCTGCAGCTATGTATTAAATAAATTAAGTCGTGACCACATTCGTATACCGGAGGATGTGAAGGTTGCTTCCTTCTATAACAGCAGTCTTTTAGCACATAACCAGCCGGCCATTACTGCACTTCAATTTGATGTGACGGAGATGGGAATGGTTTGTTGTTCCAAGTTACTTTCCTTGATTGCACAGGAAGAGACAGAGAGAAAAACCTTATTGGGTTATGAAGTTGCAATGAGGGAATCTACACAAGTATAGTTGCAACCGAATTATTTGGAGGTTTAGATTAATATGGACAAGTTTGTTTTAAATATTATACATCGCCCGGAAATGGTTCCGGAGTATGCTGAGAAGGTATCCGGACTTGGAAAAGAAGAGGATATCAGCAGAAAATCCTTGCTCACAGAATCGCTGGATATTTTTCGATTACAGCAGGATACCGCACATAAGTATGGGTTAAAAACAACCATACAAATGACTTACGCAAGTTTATTTAATGACGAAGCTATCGCAATTGCCAAGGAGCATCATGAGAAGTACGGGGATGAAATTGCCTTGACATTATTGGGGTTACCTTGTAAAGAGTTTCGTGAAAAATATAAAACTAAGGACTTTTGTATTTGGATGTTTTCCATGGAAGATAAGAAGTCCATTGTAAATGATGTATTCGGAAAGTTTCATGAGATATTTGGATTTTATCCTGAGTCCACAGGTTCCTATTATATGGATGCTGAGTTGGTAAATTATATTAAACAGGAATATCCGCAAGTAAAATGTGCGGTAGCAACCTGCTGGGAAGAGGGACCAAAGGCATATCATACCTGTAATAATTCTTGGTATACCTTAATGGATGGCGGTCCGTGGAATCCGTGGATTCCTTCCAAAGCCAATATTCATGCACCTGCTGCCAATGAAAGCGAAGATTCAGGAATCGTAGCGATTCCGCATTTATCCAGAGACTTACTGGCATGTTATGACGGAAATGGTTCTAATTTTGGTACACATCCACAGAATGTATTACGTGGAATGATTTATGATACCAAGACATGGGAATATCCTTATTTGTATAATTTAATAGACCAGTATCGTTCTTTGGAGAAGTATAACAATGGATACTCTTACAATATGATGTTTGTAGGCCCCGGATGGCTGAATAAAATGGGCCGCTGGGAAGCACCTTTTGAGTTGCTGAAGAAGTCCTATGATGACGGTATGGCATACTATGGACAGTTGAAGCAAGAAGGCAAGCTTACAGATATGACCATGGCCGAATTTGCTGATTACTATCGTGCAAAGAAAACGTATACAGAGCCGGAGTGCGCTTTGTGGAAAGATATTTTATATGGTTCCTCCAAGCAACTTTTCTGGTACTGCGATCCTTATATGCGTGCTTGTATTAATATGGATCAAAGTGGTGCAATTGTAGATTTGCGTCCTTATGCAGGTAAATTAAAATGGGAAGTGGGTATTGGGACACCTCATGTGCAGGATGCTTCTTATCCATTCTTAATTCAGGAGAAATACAGAGCAGGCTATTTCACTCATTATGCAGGAGAAGGCACAGTCAGAAGTGCCAAGTTAAGCTATCAGGGTGAGGAAGTAGATTTATGCCTCTGCAGAACTCATGCTGCTTTTAGCGAAGAGGTAATGGATAAAGGTGTGAAAACCCGTATATTAACACTGGACCCAGTAGATATAGAATTTTCCGATTTGAAACTGAAATTACAGACGAAACTCTACTTTGAAGAAGGAAGCGGTAGCATTAGAACAGAGCGTACGATTCTGGAAATGAGCCGGTCGGATGCACAGGTGGAGTTGAATGAGTATATGGTTGCATGTTACGGAACCACAGAATATCCGGAAGATATGATGGGTATTACACTGACCTGTTATGGACAGGAACAGGCGCAGCATATTGATTATGCATACAAATGCCGTGACATCGAAGAATCAGGTGCAACTTCTGTGGAAGCAGTGATTCCTCAAATCGAAACAAAAGTTTCTATGTATATGTCTAAATCTGATGCAGCAGGCTACGTACGAGAGGGCTATGCATTTTCACCGATGTTTACATTAGGCTATAAGACGCAGTTGAAAGATAAGGAGGGTGTAAGCACATGGCTCAAGCTGGAAAAGGCAAATTAAATTTCAGATGTCCCTCTTGCTTTATGCGGGATTTGGATATTGATATGTTTTATGACAAGGATAAGAAGGAGTACTACTGTCTTCGGTGCCAATACACAGGTACCGAAGAGGATGTATTGCAGAAAAACGAAATGGCGAGATTTCGCTATGGTGCCATGCATAAGCGTATTACAAATTTTGACTGATTTAGGAGCAACCTATGAAGTATTATAAAGGAATGGATATATCCACTCTACCGGAAGTGGAGAGATGCGGTGGAACCTTTTATCAAAACGGCGTAGAAACAGAACTGCTGACAATTTTAAAAGACTATGACGTCAATCTAATCAGAGTCAGACTTTGGAATGATCCCTATTCTGAACAGGGAGAACCTTACGGTGCGGGAACCAATGATTTTAAGACAGCGGTTGCATTAATCAGACGTGCAAAGAAAGCAGGTATGGATGTACTGCTGGATTTTCATTACAGCGATTTCTGGGCAGACCCCGGAAAGCAGTTTGTTCCGAAAGCTTGGCGGGGTTATGATGTCAATGAATTGGAGAAGGCGGTTTACGTCTATACCAAAGACACCTTAAAGCGACTGGCAGAGCTTGGACTTTTACCGGAAATGGTACAGGTGGGTAATGAACTGAGTAATGGATTACTGTGGCCTTATGGGAAAGTGCCGGCGTATGACAATATTGCAAGATTTGTGAATGCGGGTATCAGGGCAGTGCGTGAAATAGACAGTAGAATCAAGATTATGATTCACTTGGATAATGGCGGAAACAATGCCCTTTACAGAGAATGGTTTGACCATTTTATGGAAAAAGGCGAAGATTTTGACATAATCGGATTGTCTTATTATCCATTTTGGCATGGGACACTGGATATGCTGGAATATAACATGATTGATATAGCAGAAAGATACCAGAAAGATTTGATTATAGCCGAAGTTTCCATGGGACATACCATGGAGGATTATGCTAATTACGAAGGCTTATCCCCTGACGAACGCAAAGGAATGGCGACCAGAGAAGAATTGGCTCAAAAAATCGAATACCCCATGACTCCGGAAGGACAACAAGGGTTTATGGAAGACCTCATGACGAGAATAGACAAAGTGACGGAGGGACGGGGGTTAGGTTTCATTTATTGGGAACCCGCATGGTTACCGGTGTCTGGAAGTGGCTGGGCAACAGAAAGTTCGTTAGAATATATTCAGGATCAAGGGCCTTGCGGTAATGAATGGGCAAATCAAACGTTGTTTGATTACCATGGAAATCCACTGCCGGCGTTGAATACAATAAAAAAACACAGAAAGTATTGACTGTATGAATGCATTACAGCATAATATTAGGTATCAGATAGAATACTAATTATTATTTGTTTGAGGAGGAGTAGTAATGCATGAATTTGATGATGCGGTACTGCAGTGTTTTTTATTGAATCAGAGTCGTTTGTTTCCAGAAGGAGATGTAGTTTCCAATATTGAGGAAGCGGAAGCCTTTTTGGAAGAATGTCTGGCAGTTGTTGTGAATTCCGTTGAAGAAGTGTGGGAATTCTTTGAAGAAGAAGGCATTGATGTGGACGGAGCACAGGCAGATGAAATTCTTGATGCCAATGAAGTTTTTGATATTGGCGATGGCAGATATCTGATTGTTGAAGGATAGTTTACATTTGAAGAGTAGTGATAATTGAACCCGTTACAGTAATGAATGTTGCTGTATAGGGTTCTTTTTGCTAAAAGCACAAAATGATTAGCAAGAAGCAGAAAAAGGAAAGAAATGTTAAAAAATCTATTCTATAATAGGAAATATAGCTCAGTAAAACGATTAACTACTTTATAAGCACCGAGTGACTAAGACGAGAATCTGAAAGGAGTCAGTATATGACCGCTTACAAAACAAGTAATTATCGAAATGTATTTGCAGAAAGAGGTAAAACACAGGAAGAAATTCAGAAAAGGTTAGATGAAATTTGGAATTTCTTCTTTTATGGAAATGAAGATGAGAGGGTTTATCATCAGGTTGGTGATGATATGGCTTACATTGAGGATACAGGAAATCATGATGCCAGAACAGAGGGTATGTCATATGGCATGATGATTTGTGTACAATTGGATAAGAAAGAAGAATTTGACCGTCTTTGGAAATGGTCTTATACTTACATGTGGCTGCGAGAGGGCGAAAACGAAGGTTACTTTGCATGGTCTTGCAGTACGGACGGCAAGAAGAATGCGTATGGTGCCGCACCCGACGGAGAAGAATTTTTTGCAATGGCTTTATTCTTTGCTTCTCACAGATGGGGCGACGGAGAAGGGATTTATCAATACTCCGAGCATGCAAAGAAGATTTTGCAGGCGTGCTTACATAAGGGGGAGAACGGAAGAGCCGGTGATCCTATGTGGAATCGTGACAACAAACAGATAGTGTTTGTGGCAGGCAGTCCGTTTACAGATCCGTCTTATCATCTTCCTCATTTTTATGAATTGTTTGCACTTTGGGCAAATGAAGAAGACAGAGACTTTTTCAAAGAAGCAGCAAAAGTCAGCAGAGATTATTTGGCGAAGGCTTGTCATCCGGTGACCGGTATGTGTGCAGAATATGCAGAATTTGACGGAAGTCCGATGAGCCATGAATTGCCTTGGTCAAAAGACAGGCATGATTGGTTTTACAGTGATTCCTATCGAACAGTTGCCAATATCGGTTTGGATTTTGAATGGTTTGGTGTGGAAGCAGGACATGAGAAAGCTGCAGCAAGATTGCAAAACTTCTTAGGTAAGGTCAGAAAAGATGATCCATTTAAAATCTATGAAGTGGACGGAACTTGCATTGAACAAAATGCTCTGCATCCGGTAGGATTATTGGCGGCTACGGCACAGGGCGCTTTAGCGGTATATGGAAGTTCTAAGGACGCAGAAGAAATAGAGATGGCTAATGAATGGGTAGACCGGCTTTGGAATCAACCATTACGATTAGGAGATCGAAGATATTACGATAATTGTCTGTATTTCTTTGCATTTTTAGCACTTAGCGGTAACTATCGCATTTGGTGAGAAAGGCATGGATATTGAATGAAGCAAAGAAGAAAACTGTGGAATCTTCTGATTGATAAAATAAATGATTTTAATGTAAGGAAAAAATTGACGCTTCTCTATATTTTTTGCGTATTACTTCCACTTTTTATTACGGATAGTGTTATTTTATCAATTCTAATGGACGGTGAACGTACAGAACGAGAACGTGAGATGCAAAATATTGCCAGTGCGATTAAGGCGGATATCAGCTATACTATTGATGAAGCAGCCGGCGTTGCAAAGAGTATTTATGTAAGCTGGGAAATGAATGAATTTCTGGACAGAAAGTTTGAATCGGGACTGGATTTTTGGGAAGCCAGTCAGGCGTATACCAGAGGTTCCTTTATTTCTACCAGTTTATTGGCGAATAGCATGAGCATGGTTCTATATAGTGATAATGAAACCATTATAAATGGTGGTCCTTTCTATAAAATATCCAGTGCCAAAGAGATGGAATGGTATAAAAAACTACAGGAAACAAACAGGGAAACCATTATTCATTTCTATTATGTAGGAAAAGATAGTCCGGCAACCGCTATGAAGAAGAAGATATCACTGGTAACTCGCTTGAACTACTATAAAAACAGTGACACTGAAAAGCTGGCAGTCATTGACATTAATTATAGTATGCTGGTAAAAAGACTGCTTAACATGCAGTATAAATATCCTATTTATATTTGTACAGGTAATAAAATACTTTATTCCAATGTAGGATATTCCGGAACCTCGCAGGATTTTGATTACCTGAGGGGTGATGAGATGATGGAATATGAATCCAGATTTTCTATTTATGGTGAAGAAATAAGAATTATTTTTATGGAGCAAGAAGACCCTGCAATGGCAAGGATTATGCAGTATTTTCCGATGATTCTATTGATGATTGCAGTCAATATATTACTTCCGTCATTGCTTGTGAATCTCATTAACCATTCCTTCACCGCAAGACTCAGAGAGCTGAGTAATGCGTTTGATGAGGTGGAAGCAGAGTCCTTAAAAGAAATCGAGGATGTACGGGGAAAAGACGAAATCGGAAGCTTAATGCGAAATTATAATCGTATGGTACTGCGTTCACAGGAATTGATTAAAACAGTCTTCATGGATCGACTGGAACGACAGGAAACAGATTTGGCCAGACAGAGTGCAGAACTCTTGGCGTTGCACAGTCAGATTAATCCCCATTTCTTATTTAATGTACTGGAGAGCATCCGTATGCACAGTATACTAAAAAAAGAAGATGAAACAGCAGGTATGATAGAGCGACTTGCGATTCTGGAAAGACAAAATGTGGATTGGAAATCGGACTATGTGAAAATAAAAGATGAAATTCGCTTTATAGAGGCTTATTTAGACTTACAAAAGTATCGTTTTGGAGACAGACTTTCTTATCAGATTGATATAGCACCGGATTGTGCGGATTATGGATTGCCGAAACTGACTCTGGTTACTTTCGTGGAAAATGCTTGTATTCACGGGGTGGAGAGAAAGGCAGTGCCTTGCTGGATTTATGTAAGGGCTTATCGGAAGGACGACTGGCTATATTTGGAAATAGAAGATACTGGGGACGGTATGGATGAAAAGGCGGTACAGGAACTGTCGGGTAAAATGCAGAATTGTACGATTACAGATTTAATGAATAACGAGCATATCGGAATGATTAATGCATGTTTGAGATTAAAAATGGTTACGGATAACCGAGCAGTTTTTGAACTGGAAAGTGAAGTGGGTGTTGGAACCTTCATGATGATTAAAGTTCCGGTAGATGCACTGAACCAATTAAGCTGAGAGGAATGAATGATTGATGAAAATGCGAGTGATGCTTGTAGATGATGAACCTTTTATTTTGCAGGGACTAACAGTTTTGGTCAACTGGGAAGAATTGGGATATAACATAGTGAAGACTGCTGCTAACGGAGCGGAGGCACTAGACTATCTGAAGGAAAATGAAGTTGATATGATTATAGCGGATATCAAGATGCCGGTTATGTCAGGTCTGGAATTGCTGGTTAAAATTCGCGAAGAGAAAATTTCCGATGCATATTATGTGATTCTCAGTGGCTATAATGATTTTCAGTTTGCTCAAAAAGCGATACGATATGACTGCATGGATTATATTCTCAAGCCGGTACAAAAGGATGTTTTAGTACAATTGCTAAAAAAAGCTGCACATCAGAAGGAAATCACGGTTCAGGAGGTCGAGACCGGTAAGATGATGCAAAAGACCTATCTGGTGCAGAATTTGATTGCGTTACTACGTGGAAAATTCGAACAATCACACTTGGATTATGTGAGAGAAAACCTGCGGGTGGATGGAGCGGTCAGATATGTGCATATTAGTCTTGATAATATTTCTGATGTAGAAGAACTATCAGATGACGAGCTGGCTTCTTTGCGGAAAAAGCTTACGTCCAATGTAGTAAATTACTTGGGAGAAGAAAACTATTGTATCCACGATGCTTTGGGATATGAGGAAGAATATGAAGTCGGATTTGTTTTTTGTGATTATATGGCAAGTGAGCGAAACTTGATACAGGATCAATATTTTCAAGAACTGTTGGCGGCAGCAGGACGTGACCTAGGAGCACCTGTGATCCTTCTGGTTGGCAAAGATGTGGATGATGTTTCCAAGATTTCCAGATCCTACAGTACCGCCAGCGTACTTCGTTCTTTTAAAGGATTTCGTAGCGAAAAGAGTATTTATTACTATGAAGACGAAATTCAGGTCAATCAAAGTAAGGTTGTATTGTGTAAGCAATGCTTGGACAGACTGGTGCAGGCAGTGGAACAAAGTGATATAACGGAAATCAACAGTAGTATTGACGATTTGTATCAAGAAATGGAACAAATGGGTATGGCCAAGGAATTAATATCCATGAACACAAACTATTTGCTGTTTCAGTTGATTCATCTGGCAGTAGAACAGGATGAATCCGTCAATCAGGAAGAAGTTATGCTTTATATCAGTGAAAATGTTATTGAACCGGGCTTTTCCAGAGGCAGTAGAGCACATCTTAGAAAATTTGCCTGTGAATATGCTGATTATCTAATACAGCTTCGCAAGAATGTTTCAAGAGGCGTACTTTTGGAAATAGAGAGAGAAGTGAAGGAGCACTTCACCGAAAATCTTACCCTGCGTGAACTGAGTAAGCGATACTATGTCAACAGTTCCTATTTGGGACAGATGTTTCGTAAAAAATATGGACAATCATTCAAGGATTACCTGGGTAACTACAGGGTGAACGAAGCTGCCCAACAGTTATTAAAAACAGATAAAACAGTCAATCAGATTGCAGAATCTGTAGGGTATCATGATACGGATTATTTCATCAGTCGCTTTATTGAACAAAAGGGTTGTACACCGGCCAGATATCGAAAAAAGGCAGGAGTTGCAGATAATTAAGCACCGAGTGACTAAGAGGAGGCTAAGAAAAGGGTAAGAAATAGGATTAATTTTGACTAAAATTCTAAAACTAGAATTTGTCGGGTGTTTTTATAAACTTCCTCGGGTTGATAATTATTCTTAAAGAAATATACTT
>CAZNAP010000028.1:0-26099 GCA_964571145.1 uncultured Lachnospiraceae bacterium
CCCGCCAATAAGTATATCACAATACCTTTTTTTTGTACATGAAAAGGCACCCGTTAAGGGTGCCTTTTCTCCAAATCCATTAATACTCGTTGTTTTTCTGGTTATTGTTGTTTGAACTGTTAGAAGAGCTGTTTGAAGAATTGTTCTTCTGGCTGTTCTGGCAATTCTGGTTGGATTTGTTGTTGTCCTGATTCTGGTTGTTCTGATTGTTTTGATTGTTCTGGTTAAAATCATTTTTAGACATATTTGTTTCCTCCTGTTTCATTAGGTTACAGAAGTAGTATTTTCTTTTTAGATTAAATTTATTCTACGAACGCATGGTACTTTAGTACTTATTTTTTGTACATTAGTACCAAAATTTACCGTGCATATTTGGTGGTACTTTTGACCTATTTTTTGTTGCAAAATTTTCAATACAGCGCTATAATATTCTTGTAAGCAGGAATCCCCTATAACCTCTTGTTTACAGCCCTTATATTATAAGTATTTATACTCCCCAGTAAAGCCTGTCTCCCCGGACAGGCTTTACGACTGCCCTTTTATATACTATATATAAAAGAATGTACGTTATATATGAAAAACCGTGCACCGCCAGGCGCACCATATAAAAAATGCCCCCGGTAAACCGAGGGCATTCTTGTTATTTAATTGTGCCTAACTTATTTGGTTAGTCGTTCAGCTTATTTCCAAGCGTCGAACTGTGCCTGGAACTCAGCTAATACTGTCTGATAACCAGCTTCGTCAAGTGCTGTCTGGTATTCAGCGATAGTAGCTTCTACCTGATCAGCCGGGAAACCACCGGTTTCAAGAGGATAACCATAAGTATCAAATACGTTCTGGCAAGCAGTATATTCTGCTTCTACAGCGGTCTTGTCGAAACGGAAACCAGCTGCAGGTGATGTCTTAGCGCCACCGTTGAAATCTTTGTAAAGATCTGCTTTGTTAGCAGGCTCTACTGCTAAAGGAGTAACGATTGTAGCAGAAGCTGACTCCCACATAGAGTGGTTGTATTTCTCGCTAGCCTGTTCAACTAAACCGTCTGCATTGTAGCTGTAATCTTCGCCTTCGATACCAAATGTATACATATCAGCAAGTTTGCTGTCTGTGTACAGAAGTCCCATGAAGTCGATACAAGCCTGAGCCTGTTCAGGTGTGCTGTTTGCTGTTACACAGTAGCAAGAACCAAGAGCTGATGTAGAATGTGCCCATCTGTCTGTGAATGCCTGCATTGTAACATCCTGTCCGTAACGAGCATCTGCTTCGTCATTAACCGGGATATCTGTCCACCATGAAATAGCCCAATCCTGTGTCTGAGTTGTTGTATCTGTAGTTGTCTTTGTAACTTCGTCTTCTGAAACGTATCCTAATTCAGCCCATTTAGCCATTAAGTCACAGAACTCTTTGTACTGAGGAGTCTGAATAACGTTTACAACTTCGCCAGTAGCTTTGTCAACTGCAACCCAGTTAGACTTAGCATCAGCTGTGAAGAAATCGAAATCATTGATGTAGAATCTGTAGAACATAGCTGTCTTCTGTAATAAGAAGGGATACTTAAGACCTGCATCTGCAGCATCTGCAAGCATAGGCTCAAGATCAGCAAGTGTCTTAACAGTTGTAGGATCCCAACCAAACTGGTCAATCAGATCCTGACGGAACATAATGTCATAACCTTCTACATTATCCTTGTAAACAGGGATGAAGTAGTTTTTGCCATTGTACTTGGTAGCTTCCCACTGACCAGCATCCATGGAATCATATAAAGGTGTTCCAGGAAGAAGATCTGAGATGTCATATACAGCGTTAGCAGGAACTAAATCATTTGTTCCGATAACTGCTTCCCATGAAGCTGTCCAAAGTAAGTTGATTTCGTTGTTAGCTAATGCAAGATTAGCTTTGTCTGTGTACTCACCAGAACCGATATCATTCAGAACAACCTGAACGTTGATCTTATCTTTGATGTACTCGTTGATTGCATCCTGTACCTTCTGAACCTGAGCGGTATCAGCGGTTGCAAGGTTGAAAGTAGCTCTGGTAATGTTGATAGTAACAGGTTCACCAGTTGCTGCTGCTTCTTCTGCAGGTGCTGCTTCTTCTGCAGGTGCTTCTGCTTCTGCTGCAGGTGCTTCTGCTGCAGGTGCTTCTTCTGTTGCTGCCGGTGTGCTGCCGCCGCATCCTGCAAGCAGAGAAACGGACATAGCTGCAACTAAAACAGCTGACAGAAATTTCTTGATTGTTTTGTTTTTCATTTAAAAAACCTCCCTTATTAATTTATATTCCAAAGATATACGACTATCGCATATCCCGAATATCAAAATTGATTAGCCCTTAACAGAGCCTACTGTCAAACCTTTGATAAAGTACTTCTGGAAGAATGGATATGCTACCATAATCGGTGCAATTACTACCAGTACGGTTGACATTGTTGCTGAATACTGAGGAATATTTCCTCCCATTGCTGCTCTTGCAGCCGGTGGAACGTTGTTATTATTAAGTAAGAATTCCAAACTCTTCTGAATCATAACCAGCAAATACTGCAATGGCTTCAAATTATCTTTTGTAATGTAAATCAAAGCGTTCTGCCAATCATTCCAGTATGCGGTAGCCATCATAAATCCTACAGCTGCCATAGCCGGTTTCAGTAGTGGCAATGTAATCTGGAAGTAGGTACGATACTCGCCTGCGCCATCAATTTTGGCTGCTTCCATTAATTCCAAAGGAATACTGTTTGCAATATATGTTCTTAAAATAATAACGTTCATTGTGGTAACACATAACGGTAAAACCAATGCCCAAATCGTATCTTTCAATCCATAATAAGATGTGAAAATAATATATCCGGAAAGTGTACCGCCGTTAAACAGCATCGGTATCAGCAAATATACTGATAAAAATTTTCTCAAGCGGAAGTCCGGTCTGCTGATGGAATAAGCAAACATACTCATAATCATCAGTCCCAGGAAAGTACCCCCAATTGTAACACCGAATGTAACCATATAAGAAGTTAACAACTGTTTACCATATCGTAATACGGAGTTCATACCTGCCATTGACCATGCTTCAGGAACAAAACTGAAACCATTTCTGGCAATTGCTAGCTCATCTGTAAAAGCTGCAATAAATGTCAGTACAATCGGAAGTCCGCAAAACAGTGTGTATAGTAGAAGGAAAAACCCAAGTACATATTGGCCAAATCCTTTTTTATCTTTTCTTGAAGAGGCTAAATCAGCCTTATTACCTTTTCGTCTGCTCATCTCCGTCTCCTCCTAGAACAATGCATTGTCAGGTGCAATCTTACGCACCGCGCCATTTGCAAATAACATCATTATCAAACCTACAATAGACTGGAAGAAGCTGGCTGCAGCGGTAAATCCAAAATTAGCACTCTTGAAAATCGCATTCAATACATAAGAGTCAATAACCTGTGTTGTGGAATATAACACACCGCTGTTTCTGGTAACCTGATAGAACAAACCAGTATCGGATCTCATAACATTACCTACTGAAAGCAGTAACATAACTGTAATCATTGGTACAAGTGCCGGCAACGTAATGTGCCAAATTTTTTGCCATTTATTTGCGCCATCAATTTCTGCCGCCTCATACAGTGCCGTATCAATACCTGCCAATACTGACATATAAAGAACTGATCCGTATCCTACGCTGTTCCATATTTTAACAATTGTCAGAATCATCGGCCACATAGATGCTGTGGAATAATATCTGGTACTCACGCCGAATAAATGATTCAGCAAACCGTTATCGGTACTTAAAAATGCATATACTATAAACTGAACTGCTGCATAAGATATGAAAACCGGAACAATCATAATCGTCTGCATTAACTTAGCACATTTCTTAAATACAAATGAGTCGATTGCAATTGCCAACGCTACATTTAAGAAAGTTCCTACAATGGTAAAAATTAAATAATACTTAACCGTATTCCCTGTCATCTCAAAGAATGTCTTCTTAGATGCCAGTAGGAATTTGAAGTTCTCAATTCCGTACCAGGGACTGTTCCAGATTCCCAACGTATAATCAAATTTCTTGAATGCCATTACCAAACCTGCCATGGGTACATACATGATTAAAAGTAAAACAAGAAATACCGGTAATGCCATAACTACATGGGCTCTGTGTTTCCAAGTGTTCTGTAAAAAGCTCTTCATGGTTAACTCCTTCTTCTTATTCATTATTATTTGTGTGCATTCCCTATACACAAAAAATTCAAATTTGACTAACTTGTAATTCTAGCTACTGAGTTCCCAACAAATACGGTTCCTTCTACAACAATTTGTTCCATTAATGTTGTTTTGGGATGTTCAATTAGGCTAATCAATTTCTCAGCCGCTTCCTTGCCAAGTCGTGCCGTATCCTGATTAATGGTTGTTAAGGGCGGTTCAAAATGTCTTGCGATTCGGATTCCGTCATAACCGGCTACTGATATGTCATCCGGTACCTTCAGGCCTCTTGCACTTAGTGCATTGATTCCTCCAAAGCAGGAGAAATCATCGGGATATAGAATACAGGTGGGCGGATTTTCCAAATCCATTAACTTCATAGTTTCCGCGTATGCACCCTGCGTGTTTCGATAAGGAGCTTCCCTCAGATATCCTGATGGAATTTTCAGTCCTAATTCTTCACAAGTTATATAAAAGGAAGAAAGTCGACTTTGTGTAACTGCTGAATCTGCACCGTGTATGTAAGCAATCTTGCGATGTCCCATTTCATATACATAACGGACTAAATCTCGCATACCTTTTACATTATCTGATATAATGGCGCTTCTATTATGAAACAAGTGATCAATTGTTACCAATGGAATATCACTTCTGACAAGTTCTTCTACTTCCGGATCGTAAAAATTCACACAAGCGATTACGACTCCGTCAAAACCTCGATATCTGCTGTGTTCCAGATAAGACATTCGCCCTGCTCTGGTTCTGCAACTGTTTATAAATGTAATGTCATAACCTTTTTGCTCTGCTGTTCTTTTAAAACTGTCAAGTACATAGGCGAAATAGTCATGTGTCAAACCGCTCTGTCCGTCATCTACAAAAAGGACTCCAATGCTATATGTACGATTTGTCTTTAATGATTTTGCTGCCGAGTTAGGAAAATACCCCATTTCTTTAGCAACTTTTTTTATATGTTCTTTTGTTTCTTCCCCAATATCTTTATGATTGTTTAATGCCTTGCTGACTGTAGCAATAGATACACCACAGACTGCGGAAATATCTTTCATCGATACCATATTCCATAACTCCCCTCTCTAATTAGAAGTTCGGCATATTTAATTGTTTCATCCAAACATCCTTATAGATGAGTATTCGTTACGAAATAGCACTTAATCGTTTTCGTGTTTACAGTGTATAACACTTTTGACACTTTTGCAATAGGTTTTTAAATTTTTTTAGGCACTTTTTATACTTTTGGCAAACTTCAACAGAATTTTACAGCGTTTTTTTGCTGTTTTCCACAACCAACCAGACCTACTACTTAACATTTAACTATTTTTAAGCTGTTTTTAGTTAAATAAAAGCCCTTACAAACGTTTTTAGAAGTTTCTTAATCATTTTTTTCTTATTAACCCAAACTATTTGATTCAAATTGCACAATTTTCTTATTGCAATCTAATATTGTTTTATGTATAATTCAGAATATAAGACTTACTTAATCGTTTTCTTACGCATAAAAAGGCAATTCTTGAAATTGTCAAATATGTCAGGAGAATAAACATTTTAAATAGCAAAGGAGATGTATTATGAAATTTGGTTACTTTGATGATGCGAATCGCGAATACGTTATCACCACCCCCAAAACACCGCTGCCTTGGATCAATTATCTGGGTTGTAATGATTTCTTCAGTTTGATTTCCAACACCTGCGGTGGCTATACCTTCTATAAGGATGCCAAGTTACTTCGCTTAACACGTTATCGTTATAACGATGTTCCGGCAGATATGAATGGCAAGTACTTCTATATTAAGGATGGTTCAACTGTTTGGAATCCCGGATGGCAGCCCACGCAGACCGAGTTGGATTCATATGAATGTCACCACGGTATCGGTTATAGCCGTTTTATTGCTTCCAAGAATCAGGTGAAAGCTAATTTGCTTACCTTTGTTCCTATGAACGACACCTGTGAAATCAGCCAGTTAAAACTGACCAACGATTCAGCTTCTGCCAAAACCATTACTCTCTTTTCCTATGTAGAATGGTGTCTTTGGAATGCAGATGATGATATGAAGAACTTCCAGCGTAACTTCAGTACCGGTGAAGTTGAAGTGGTAGATTCTACTATTTTCCATAAAACTGAATACAGAGAACGTCGTAATCATTACGCCGTTTATTCTGTAAATGCTAAGATTGATGGTTTTGATACCAGCAGAGATGCCTTCCTGGGCGCTTACAGAGGTTCTGCTAACCCTGAAGTCATTGAAAACGGTGCTTGCACCAATTCCATGGCAAGTGGTTGGTCTCCTGTTGCTTCTCACCAAATCAATATTACTTTACAGCCCGGTGAAACCAAATCCTACATCTTCGTACTTGGTTACATAGAGAATCCCGAAGAAGAAAAATGGGAATCTTACGGAATTATTAATAAGAAACCCGCTTTTGCAATGCTGAACAGATATAAAACAGATGCTGACGTAGATACAGCTTTTGCAGCACTGAATGAATATTGGAAGAATTTGTTGGCTAAATACACAATTGAATCCTCCAACGATAAGGTTGACCGTATGGTTAACATCTGGAATCAATATCAATGTATGGTAACCTTTAACATGTCCCGTTCTGCTTCTTATTATGAGTCCGGAATCGGCCGTGGTATGGGCTTTAGAGATTCTTGTCAGGATTTACTTGGTTTCGTACATTTAATTCCCGATCGTGCAAGAGAAAGAATTATTGATATTGCATCCACACAGTTCCAGGATGGTAGCGCTTATCACCAGTATCAGCCTCTTACCAAAAAAGGTAATTCCGATATCGGCAGTGGCTTTAACGATGACCCGTTATGGCTGATTGCAGGTACCAGTGCTTATGTAAGAGAAACAGGCGATACTTCTATTTTGACTGAAATGGTTCCTTTTGATAACGATGAATCAGTAGCACAGCCTTTAATGGAACACTTAAAACGTTCACTTGATTATATTATCAATCATAAAGGCCCTCACAACCTTCCTTTGATTGGTCGTGCAGACTGGAATGACTGTTTGAACTTGAACTGCTTCTCCGAACATCCAGGTGAATCTTTCCAGTGCTTCGGTCCCAGTGAAGGTCCTGTAGCTGAATCCGTATTTATCGGTGGTATGTTCGTTAAATACGGCGAAGAATATGCACAGCTCTGTGAACTTATGGGCAATCAAGCTGAGGCAGACAGAGCTCGTAAAGAAGTTGTTGTTATGAACGAAGCTGTTCTGAAAGACGGTTGGGACGGCGACTGGTTCGTACGTGCTTATGATGCTTACAGCCAAAAGATTGGTTCCAAAGAATGTGAAGAAGGTCAGATTTATATTGAGCCTCAGGGCTTTTGTGTACTGGCAGGTATCGGTGTTGAAGAAGGTCTTGCTAAAAAGGCACTGGATTCCGTTAAAGAAAAACTGGATACTAAGTACGGTGTTATGATTCTCCAGCCTGCTTATACCAGATATCACTTAGAGCTTGGTGAAATTTCTTCCTATCCGCCCGGCTACAAAGAAAACGCAGGTATCTTCTGCCACAATAATCCTTGGGTTTCCATTGCCGAAACTGTAATCGGACGTGGCGACAGAGCTTTCGAAGTATACCAGAAAACCTGTCCCGCTTATACAGAAGAAATCAGCGAAATTCACAGAACAGAACCTTATGTTTATGCACAGATGGTTGCCGGTAGGGATGCTAAATTCCACGGCGAAGCTAAAAACAGCTGGTTGACCGGTACTGCTGCTTGGACATTTGTAAATATCTCCCAGTACATTTTGGGTGTATATCCTACACACACAGGTCTTCAGATTAATCCTTGTATACCTAAGGGCTTCGGCGACTTCCAGCTGACCAGAAAGTTCAGAGAAGGAACCTATAACATTCAGGTGAAGAATCCCGGTAATGTAGAAAAGGGTATTAAGAGCATTACTGTTGACGGGGTAGCGATTGACGGATGCATCATCCCTTATGTTAAGGGCAAAGGAAGCTACGACGTCGTTGTAACCATGGGTTAATTGTTAAAAGTATTCATAGTTTATCTCATGCAAAAACTGCTTATCGCTGAATTAAATAGTGATAAGCAGTTTTTTATTGGTCATTATTTAAAAGCAAAATCATTTGTGCAGTTTCCACCATATTGGTTCCTGAGTCCATACTGCACTTCTGTATATAGCGGTACGCTTCCGGTTCGGTCATATGATTTCGGTTCATTAACAGAAGCTTTGCTTGATTAATATCTGCCTCATCTTTTGCACTTCTGACTTGAGATGAACGATGAAGTTTTTTAATCCGCCTTTCCTGCTGAGCCAGCATCATCTCCACAGATGCCACCAGTTCACTCATTCGAAACGGTATAGCCATTCGCACCATTCCCGGCGGACACTCATCAATCACAATTCCGGAAGAAAGCAAAAGCATTTCAAAATAATCAGGCAGATATTCCGCAAGCTCCCTGTAGTTCATATCCCGTAGCCTGCTGCTGCATATGATTACGCCGTTATCTCTCCTGTGTATTTCATAAAGGACTTCGGCCGCTGTTGTACATACTACATCTGTCTGCAATCCACTCTTTGCTAATCCGGCGCTGATTTTTTGAGCATCCTCAGGTTTGGGCAATGCAATTATAATACTGCCCATAGTCTACCCGGCCTTTCTACCATTTGTATAAGTATTTGCGCACTTCCCAATCCGATACTTGACCCAAATAGTCAACCCATTCTTCTGTTTTCATATCGGTAAATATCTGAATGAACCGTTCGCCCAACACCTGTTTCATGAGGTCATCCTTCTTCATTTGTTCTACGGCTTCTTTTAAATTTTGAGGCAAGCATACTTCATTTGTAGGCAGAGACTTCTTCTCTACCCCTTCCATTCCTGCTAAAATACATACCGCCAATGCCAGATAGGGGTTAGCCGATGGATCCGGAAATCGCAATTCCACTTGTGCTTCATCCTGTGAAAACTGATGCACACGAGCCAGTTTTTTTATCCATTTCACATTGGCCATAAGTCTTTTATAGGAATTGACCAAAGGATTTGTAATGGCACAAATCGCTTCCGAGTGAGCCATAATCCCCCCCAGAAAGTACTTTTCCAACTTATCTTGTTCCGCAAAGTCCTTCTTATCCAAAGAAATACTGAAATGCAAACCGGAGCCTGCTTCTTCTGTTTTTGGCTTAGGCATAAAAGTAGCATATAAACCAAACCGCTTTGCAATGGAACGCACGGCAAACTTAAACGTCATAATGGAATCAGCAATCCGCATGGGATCAGCTTCCTTAATCGCAATTTCGTGCTGGGCAGGTGCTTTTTCATGAAGAGAGGACTCAATTTCAAAGCCCATTTCTTCCAAATTTAACACCATATCTCTTCTGGCGTTTTCGCCAAAATCAGCAGGTCCCACATCCATATACCCGGCCTTTTCATGGGTTACAGTAGTAGGCATACCATTGTCATCTATATGAAACAAGAAGAATTCGCACTCAGGCTTCACTAAAAATGAATAACCTTTTTCCTGTGCTTCTTTTAACACTTTCTTCAAAATCGTTCTGGGACTTAATTCAAATTCATGGCCATCTTCGTAGCAAATGTCACAGAGAAATTTTCCTACTTTGCCCTGCTGAGGCCTCCAAGGTAAAATTACGAAGGTATCCAGATCAGGACGAAGATAAATATCCTGCTCAAAAGGAACGGCATTGTCAAATAAAACTGAACCGTCTACCACATAACGACCCGCCAACACCTTATCCAGCTGACTGGGGGTTACGGCCAGATTCTTTAGATTGCCAAATATATCCGTAAATTGTAACCGGATAAATTCCACATCCTCCTGCTCAATCAGTTTCTTGATATCCTCTGTTGTCCTCATCTTATTTCTCCTTCCGATTAATCAAAGATTTGTATACCCCATAATTGATTCATCCACTGCCTTAGCCACTGCACGGCCTTCTGCAATTGCCCACACCACCAACGATTGACCGCGGTGCATATCACCGGCTGTATAAACACGTTCTTTGGAAGTTTCGTATGAATCAGGTTGTGTATTCACCTTGTTTCTATTATTACATTCTACCTCAAAACTATCGGTCACGTAAACCTCACAACCCAAAAAACCTGCAGCAATTAATACAAAATCCGCTTTTTCTTCTTTTTCGGTTCCCTGTTTTGGCTCCATTAGGAAGCGGCCTGTCTTTTTATCCTTCTTTTGCTCCAATTGCACGGTCTTAACACCTATTAGTTTACCATTTTTGTCCTTTAAAAATTCCGTTACAGTAGTTTGGTAAATTCTGGGGTCATTTCCGAATTTTGCAATTGCTTCTTCTTGACCGTAATCAGCTTTTAAGATCTTCGGCCATTCCGGCCAAGGGTTGCTGTCACTGCGGCCAGCAGGTGGCTGGGGCATCATTTCCAATTGTAGGATTTTAGTGGCACCCAGACGAATGGCTGTAGCAACACAATCATTGCCTGTATCACCGCCGCCGATGACAACAACCGACTTGCCTTTTAGACTGCCAAAACTAAACTCACCTGATTTCTTCATCAGTTCTTCCTGATAGTCAAAATCCATCAACGCTTTGCTGACTTCTTTTAAGAAATCCACTGCAAAATAAATTCCTTTGGCATCCCGCCCGGGCGCATTAATATCCCTTGGCTTCGAAGCACCGCAAGCCAAAATAACTCTGTCAAAATCTTTTAAAAGCTCCTGCGCTTTCAGATCTTTGCCAATATCTGTATTGTAACAGAATGTGATCCCAGCTTGTTCCATTAGGGCAATTCGCCGATCAATGATTCTTTTATCCAATTTCATGTTTGGTATTCCATATCGCAACAGGCCGCCTGCTCTGTCGCTTCGTTCAAACACGGTCACACTGTGGCCACGGCGATTTAAAAGCTGTGCTGCAGCCAGTCCGGAGGGACCACTTCCTACAATGGCAATCTTCTTGCCTGTACGAATGCTCGGTGCCTCTTCTTTTACTAAATCGTGTGCATAAGCATATTCGATTACTGCTTTTTCATTTTCTTTGGTAGAAACCGGCTGCGCATGCAATCCGCATGTACAGGCTGCTTCACACAGTGCCGGACACACATGAGAAGTAAATTCAGGAAAACTGTGTGTTTTACTCAGTCTGGCATATGCCTGCTCCCAGTTTCCATGATAAACCAAATTATTGATTTCCGGTACCAGATTATGCAGCGGACACCCTGACGCCATTCCCGCAATCATAACTCCTGCCTGACAAAAGGGCACACCACACTCCATACATCTTGCGCCCTGCAAACGCTGCTGTTCCTCTGGGAGTAAGGTTTTAAACTCCTTAAAATTCTGTATACGGTCAAGTGCCGGTTTGACCGGTCCGTCCATTCTGTCATATTCTAAAAAACCTGTTGCTTTACCCATTAATAATCCCGCCTTTCTGTGATTCTATGGTTTTCATCGACTTTTGCCTATTATCTGGTGCCCAAATAAAATGCTTCAATCTGTGCCTGCTCCCGGCTCATGCCCTGTTCTTCAAATTGAGAAGTGAGATGCATCAACTTCTTATACTCTTCAGGAATGATTTTCTTGAATTTCGGAAGGTATTCATTAAAGTCTGCCAAAACCTTCTTTGCTTTCTCTGAACCGGTATTCTCCGCATGCTTCATCAACATACTACGCAGTTCTTCCTGGTCGGCCTTATTATCCACCTTTTCCATTAAAACCATTTCCTTATTCAGATTGCGATACAGACAATTTTTCTCATCCAATACATAAGCAATACCACCGCTCATACCTGCTGCAAAATTCTTACCTGTAGGTCCGAGAATCACAGCTCTACCGCCTGTCATATATTCGCAGCCATGTTCGCCTACACCTTCAACCACTGCATACGCACCTGAATTACGAACACAGAATCGCTCACCAGCCATACCTGCAATATATGCTTCTCCAGAAGTTGCTCCATAGAGTGCCACGTTACCGATAATGATATTTTCTTCTGCTGCATAAGCGGCTTCTTTTGGTGCCGATACAATTAACTTACCACCCGATAGGCCTTTTCCGAAGTAATCATTACTGTCGCCTGTGAGTTTCAGGGTCAGACCCTTAGGTACAAATGCACCAAAGCTCTGTCCACCGGCTCCTTGACAGTTTATGACAATCGTGTCATCTTTTAATCCGGTAGGATGATTACGGGTTATTTCAGCTCCCAATAAAGTTCCGAAAGTACGATCAGTATTGGTGATTTTCACCTCAAACTGCTTTTTGGCTCCCTTAGCAATTGCTTCTTTTATTTCTTTATTCTGTAGTAATACCGCTTCATCTTTGGTTTCACTTAATTTAAAATCATAAGCATTGTCCAGTCCGGTCAATTCTTTAATTGGTTCATTGGGTAGAAGGATTCTGCTTAAATCAATTTTATCTTCCTGCGATAACAGATTCTCTTTTTTCCTTAACAAATCTGTTCTTCCCACCATTTCATCCACGGTACGAACACCCAGCTTCGCCATATATTCACGCAACTGTCTGGCAATAAACAACATGAAGTTCTCCACATATTCGGGTTTTCCAATAAACCGTTTCCGAAGCTCTGGATTCTGCGTAGCGATACCCATGGGACAGGTATCCAAATTGCAGACACGCATCATCACACAGCCTAGCGTAACAAGCGGTGCTGTAGCAAACCCGAATTCCTCCGCTCCAAGCAATGCTGCAATTGCAACATCACGACCACTCATGAGCTTGCCGTCGGTTTCGACTACCACATGATTTCTTAATCCATTTTGCAACAAGGTCTGATGTGTTTCCGCAAGACCTAATTCCCACGGCAGACCTGCATTATGAATAGAACTTAAAGGTGCAGCTCCTGTACCTCCGTCATAGCCGGAAATCAAGATAACCTGTGCACCGGCCTTAGCCACACCGGCAGCTACCGTACCAACACCAGCTTCCGATACGAGTTTAACAGAGATACGTGCATTTTTATTTGCATTTTTCAAATCATAAATCAACTGTGCCAAATCTTCGATTGAATAAATATCATGATGAGGCGGTGGTGAAATCAAGCTAACACCGGGTGTAGAATGTCTGGTTTTCGCTATCCAAGGATAAACCTTTTTAGCCGGCAGATGTCCGCCTTCGCCTGGCTTTGCACCTTGCGCCATTTTAATCTGAATTTCCTTGGCACTGACCAGATACTGGCTGGTTACACCAAATCTACCACTGGCCACCTGCTTAATTGCTGAACTTCTGTCATGAGATGTTCCGGCTGAAGCGATTCTCTCATCACTTTCTCCGCCTTCCCCACTGTTTGACTTGCCCTGTAAATGGTTCATTGCAACTGCTAATGCTTCGTGGGCTTCCTCAGATATAGAACCATAGGACATGGCGCCTGTCTTAAAGCGTTTCACAATGGATTCTTCACTTTCCACTTCTGACAAATCAATTCCCTGTTCCGGATAATTGAAATCCAACAAACTACGCAAATACCCTGTTTCCTCGCGGTCAATCATTTTTGTGTATTCCACAAATTTATCATAATTGCCTTCTCTTGTAGAAAGCTGTAACATATGAATTGTCTGCGGATTATAGCGATGTTCCTCACCTTGTGAGCGCATTTTATGTCTTCCTACCGAATTCAATGCCAAATCGGTCGTCAGTCCCAAAGGATCAAACGCCTTGGAGTGTTGCTCGTCTGTTTTCTCCGCAATATCCTGCAAGGAAATACCACCGATTCTGCTTACAGTACCGGGGAAGTACTCCTCAATTACCTTTTCAGAAATACCGATTGCCTCAAACATTTTGCTGCCTTGATACGATTGAATCGTAGAAATACCCATTTTGGAAGCAATCTTAACAATCCCCTGCAAAATTGCATGGTCATAATCTTCTACTGCTGCGTAGTAATCTTTATCCAAATTTCCGGTTTCAATCAATTCAGCAATCGTTGCATGTGCCAAATAAGGATTCACTGCACTTGCACCATAACCTAATAATGTAGCAAAATGATGTACTTCTCTTGGCTCTCCGGATTCTAGAATCAAAGACATAGCTGTACATTTCTTGGTTTGCACCAAATGTTTATGGACTGCTGCCACAGCCAAAAGCGAAGGCAACGCCACATGGTTTTCATCTACACCTCTGTCAGACAGGACCAGTATATTTGCACCATCACGATAGGCCTTATCCACCTCTACAAAAAGGTGATCCAGCACTCTGTTAATAGGTGTACTCTTATAATATAGAATCGAAACTTTCGAAACCTGAAAGCCGGTCTTATTCATATGCTCAATTTTAAGCATATCCAAATCAGTCAAAATTGGATTGTGAATCTTCAGCATCTGGCAGTTTTCAGATTTTTCCTCTAATAAATTACCATTTTTACCAACATATACTGTAGTGGAAGTAACAATTTTCTCACGTACTGCATCAATGGGCGGATTGGTGACCTGTGCAAACATTTGCTTGAAGTAGTGGAATAAAGGCTGGTATTGTTTAGACAGAACCGCCAGCGGTGTATCCACACCCATCGCTCCGATATGTTCTGCACCGGTCAATGCCATGGTGCCAATTTCCTCCTGACAATCTTCGTAAGTATAGCCAAATGCTTTTTGTAAACGAGCACGCTCTTCCTTTGTAAAAGACGGGATTTTTTCATTTGGTATCTTCAGTTCTTTCAATGTAACCAAATTACTTGCCAGCCACTCGCCATAAGGTTCCTTTTGTGCATACAGCGCTTTAATTTCATCATCTGACAGGATTGTCTTTTTCTTAGTATCAACCAATAACATCTTACCCGGATGAAGTCTCTCTTTTCGTAAGATATGTGCCTCATCCAGCGCAAGTACGCCTACTTCCGAGGACAAAATCAATCTACCGTCATCCATGACATAATAACGGGATGGGCGTAGACCGTTTCGGTCAAGGATAGCACCCATGATATCTCCGTCTGAAAACAAAATCGATACCGGTCCGTCCCAAGGCTCCATCATTGTAGCATAATATTGATAGAAATCTCTGCCTTCCTGAGAGATTGTATCATTATGTGCCCATGGCTCCGGAATCATAATCATTGCTGCAAGGGGTAAATCCATACCGCTCATCATCAAGAATTCCAACGTATTGTCCAGCATGGCAGAATCCGAACCTTCTGAAGGAATCACCGGAAGCACTTTGGTCATATCATCTGCTGAGAATTGTCCGGTATGCATGGTCTCTTCTCTGGCCAGCATTTTATCGACATTTCCCTTAATCGTATTTATTTCTCCGTTATGAACCAAAAATCGATTAGGATGCGCTCTGTTCCAACTGGGATTGGTATTGGTGGAGAAACGGGAATGTACCATGGCAATTGCCGATTCATAATCCTGATCCTGCAAATCACAAAAGAAGGTACGAAGCTGTCCCACCAAAAACATGCCTTTATACACAATCGTACGACACGATAGTGAAGGCACATAAGTATTGTCATTACTTTGTTCAAAAACACGTCTTACCACATATAACTTTCTGTCAAAATCTAAATCGCTCATTTCCTGTGCCGGTCTTGCTACGAACCCCTGCATAATCATGGGCATACATTCTTTTGCTTTATTGCCCAGCACAGCTTGTTGAACCGGCACTTCACGCCATCCAAGAAAGTGAAGCCCTTCTTTCTCCACGATGACTTCAAACATCTTCTTGGCACGGTTTCTTGGTGATTCCGCCTGTGGGAAGAAGAACATGCCGACACCGTATTCTCTTTCTTGTCCTATTTGAATGCCTTGCTCACCGCAAACCTTCTGAAAAAAACGATGTGATATCTGTGTTAGAATACCCACGCCGTCACCGGTTTTACCTTCTGCATCTTTTCCTGCACGGTGTTCCAGATTCTCTACTATTTTCAATGCATCATCTACGATTTGGTGGCTCTTCTTGCCATCACGCTGTACGATTGCGCCGATTCCGCAATTATCATGTTCAAAAGAGGGTTGGTATAAACCTTTTTGATTGCTTTGTTCACTCATACTAATTCCATCCTTTCTACTGCCGCCTGCACAAATCCTCTAAATAACGGATGTGCCTGATCGGGTCTTGACTTCAATTCCGGATGTGCCTGTGTTGCCACAAAAAACGGATGTGCCTTCAGTTCCATCATTTCTACAATTCGATTATCCGGTGATACCCCGGATAAAACCATGCCGTGGTCTGTAAATGCTTCCCGGTAGTCATTATTAACTTCATATCTATGTCTATGTCGCTCAGAAATCAGCTCTTCTCCATATAACTTCCTGGCAATCGTGTGCTCCTTTAAAACACAAGGATAAGCCCCCAAACGTAAGGTTCCACCAATATTCATTACCCCATTTTGCTCCGGCATCAGGGTAATCACCGGATGCTCTGTCTCCGGAACAAATTCTGTGCTGGTTGCATCTTGCAGTCCCAATACATTTCGGGCAAACTCCACGATTGCAAGCTGCATTCCAAGGCAAAGTCCCAAGTACGGGATTTGATGAACTCTGGCATACTCAATTGCCTGAATCATCCCTTCTGTGCCTCTTTGTCCAAAACCACCCGGCACAATAATGCCATCTACATCATGTAAATACTCCTCAATATTTTCCGGTGTAAGTGTTTCTGAATCAATCCAGCGAATGGTGACTTCTGCGTGATTAGCGATTCCGCCATGCTTTAACGCTTCCACTACGCTCAGGTAGGCATCGTGAAGGGATACGTATTTACCTACCAATGCAATCGATACAGACTTCTCCGGATGCTGTAAATCCTCTACCATTTGTTTCCATCCTGCCAAGTCCGGTTCTTTACAGGAAATGCGAAGACATTCACAAACTGCCTGTGCCAATCTTTCCTTCTCCATCATTAATGGAACCTCGTACAGTGATTTGGCATCTAAATTCTGCAATACATGTTCTTTTTTTACATTACAGAATAACGCAATCTTCTCTCTCATTTTCTCATCTATAGGGTAGTCGGAACGACACACTAAAATATCCGGCCAAATTCCCATACTCTGCAAAGCCTTCACGCTGGTCTGTGTGGGTTTGGTCTTCATTTCCTCAGATGCCTTCAAATAAGGAATCAGTGTTACCTGTATCATAATTGCATTTTCTCGACCGATTTCTGCTTGAAATTGTCTAATTGCTTCCAGAAAAGGCTGACTTTCTATATCTCCCACGGTTCCACCGATTTCTATGATTGAAATAGTTTCTTCTGTCTCGGTTTTAGCTCTGTAAAAATGGTCTTTGATTTCATTTGTAATATGCGGTATTACCTGTACGGTGGAACCGCCATAATCCCCGTGCCGTTCCTTATTCAGAACTGACCAGTAAATTTTGCCTGTAGTCACATTGGAATTCACATCCAAATTTTCATTGATAAATCGCTCATAATGGCCCAAATCCAAATCCGTTTCTGTTCCATCATCGGTTACAAACACTTCCCCATGTTGTATGGGATTCAAAGTACCCGGATCTACATTAATATAGGGATCAAACTTCTGCATGGTTACGTGATAACCTCTGGCTTTTAAGAGCCTTCCCAGTGAAGCCGCCGTTATCCCTTTACCTAATCCTGATACAACCCCACCTGTCACAAATACATATTTAACCAATTTGCATACCGTCCTTTCCGTTGTGTGCTCACACCACTTGTTTATCTTACTTACGTCTTTTTTTTTATAACGAAAAAGGCACTTTGGGACAGATGTCTCAAAGCGCCTTTGCTTTATGTATTTCAGTATACATGTATTTTTCGGAATGTCAATATATAATTTTAATTTGTTTTCCGTTTGCTCAAAATAAATTAGCCTCGTATTTCTTCCAAGTAATTAACGCCCTCTATACTGCTTAACTCGCTTAGAACATCAGAGTGGTCATGTTTTTTCTTTAAATCCAATTCTAATAATACTGCCACATCATACCCTTTGACCATTTTCTCACGTTTCTTCTCCATGGAAGTAATCTCATAGCCTTTTTCCCGAATATGTTGCAACAACTGATTAATTCCCTTATCCTTCTCTACTTCCAAATAAACACCCATAATGCGGTTGTATTTCTCCTGATGACGGCTCACATACTGTAATAAGAAAATAACTACAACCAACAGTGCAAATGCTATGACACTAACGAAAATCATACCGGCTCCAAGAGCCAGACCCAGTGCTGCTGTAGCCCAAAGACCAGCTGCCGTAGTCAAGCCTTTTACATGATTTCTACTGGTTACAACAATGGTTCCCACACCCAGAAAACCCACTCCGCTGACTACTCCGGCAGGAATTCTGGCACTGTCAGCAGTGCCACCGGTTGTTTGCCATAAGTAAAGATTCACAATCGTTGCCAGAGCAGAACCCAGGCACACCAGTGCAAATGTTCGCAGTCCTGCTGCATGCCGTTTGGAAGCTCGTTCCGCTCCGATAATACTTCCCATCAAAGTAGCCAGCACCAGTCGTAGCACAATTGACAGTGTATTGAATTCTTCTAAATATGCAATCCATCCATTCATTTAAGCACCACCTTTCGCTAATTTTGTCCCATTTTATGGGAATTTTTAATTTCTTGTATTGCTTTATTTGCTTTTTTTATTTCATAGAAATAATTAATATAGTAGATTGCCGCTATAATCATATAAGGAATACTTACACTGACAAACATATCAAAATATCCGTTTTCCGAAACCGGTGACCAGAAGCTGGTCAGATATAGTGCCGACATAATAAATACCATGAGTAGAACATATTGCCCCACCATAATAAACAAAAGCGGTACATTGGGTAAAAATTGATGTATTGACAAAATAACAGTTGCGACGCAGCAGATGACAAATATAGAGATCAGATTTGCCACATAAAAGTCATCTGTCTTTCCGGCTATCGTCTCCGAAATTATTTTGAACAAAGTCAAAATAGTAAATACGACACAGACTGAAGGAAAATAATTCTTTCTTGTAATCATTTATTTTTCCTCCCTTCGCAGTTGTTTTAAATAGGTAAGAAATTCATTTCTATAATTTCTGTTTAGTACCACCACTTCTTCATTATCCAGTATGATATTAATTCTCATATTTAATTCTGCTTTCAGTTCACGCACATAATGAATATTCACGGCCATTGACTTACTAACACGCACAAATCCCTGACTTTCGTATTGCCCAAGAAATCCCTGAATGGTTGCGTCTGCTTTCCAGACAGAGTCCTTTAGATATAGAAAACACTTTCGTTCCACAATTTCCAGATACAAAATTTCACCCGGTAGAATCAGGCGTTCTTTTTCCTCTTCCGGCTGTTTACCCAAAATAGGAATTTGAAATGTATCCAGAAACTTCATTACCACTTCCGTCTCTTTGTCTTCTATTCCGTAATGCAGGTCTATGTGGTTTTCCTTTAGTTGTGGTTCTTTAAAGATATTAACTTTCAAGCTTCACCTCATAATTTATTACTAATAACGTGGTACACCTTCTTATAAAATAAACGCAATGGCAAGTACAACATAGGTCTTTCTGATATCTCTACTTAACAATAAGTAAATACTTCCAAACAGGAAACCAAGCGCCAAGCCTTCCACGCCCATTAACCACGAACTTTTCGTCAGCCAGTGTACCAAACCCCAGGTCAGTCCAACTACAATTCCGCCATAAGGAATATTTTCCTTAGAACCGGCAATCTTTTTAAACCATTTCTCCATTGCAATCTGTCCGAATACCAAAATCAATGTAACCAGGCCGATTTCTACCAAATAATAAAGATGCTGAAATACAAATTTTAAAGGTCCAAGATTCCCAAATTCCCTGACAATTTTTAAGTTTTGAACTGTTCCGGTATCTACACAGTTGATGATGGTTATAAACAGAATGACCAAAATACTGACAATCCAGCCTATCGGTTTCACGCGTCCCTGATTATTCCTAATATCAAAATCCAACTTATTTTTAGCATACCTTAAAATCAGGAAAATGACAATAAGCCATGTGATGCAGGTTACAGTCCAATGCAGTAACGACTGGCTCGTTGTAAATTGGTTCATTTCATGTCCGTAAATCATTGGCTCCAGCCAAAATGCATAAAGGACTTCAATACCCAGTCCACCAAATGCATACATTGCCAACCAAAAATATTCACTACCACGTTCCTTTAATTCCTTCTTTTGTTTTTTTCCCTTATTTTCCTTAATTGCTGTTTCCATTTTCATTACCACCTTTCCAATTAACATTTAATTTAGCATACTGCAATCAAAAAGGCACTTCCACTGATTTTGCTTATGTTGCACAGGTAACTGTTTATGTTGCAATGCCTTTTCCGCAAAAAGTACTCTTTTCTTGAGTTAAAAAAGGGAAGCGACAAAACAAGGGTACTTTTCAGAAGACCCGAAAAGTACCCTTTAATAGTATCAATCATATCAATATAATCAATATTTCTTATTCTACATCCTGTAAAGCTTCGAAGTTCTCTTCACCGGTACGAATCTTAACAACTTTATCTACGCTATATACGAAGATTTTACCATCGCCGATATGTCCGGTATATAATGCTTTTTTCGCTGCTTCAATAACTGAATCTACAGGAATCTTGCTGATGACTACTTCAACTTTTACCTTAGGAAGTAAAGTGGCATCCATTTCTACACCACGATATCTTTCGCCGGCACCCTTCTGAATACCACAGCCCATAACCTGTGTCACTGTCATACCAGTTACACCAAGGTCATTCATGGCTTTCTTCAGGTAATCATATCTGGACAGTTTTGCAATAATAACCACCTTGTAGATGCCTGTTGACAAGGAAGGCATTTCCACTACCTTCACGGCAGCCTCTTTCTGAGCCTTTGTTGCAATTTCATAATCTTCTGAACCAAGGTCAGTATTTTCATTTACATTCATAGTCATGGTATTTGCAATATCCATAATGCTGAAGCCTGCATATGCTGACGGCAAACCATGTTCGGTTGCATCCAGACCAATGATTTCCTCTTCTTCACTGACACGAAGACCAAAGATTGCTTTGATAATAACGAATGTAATAGTAATCATAACAGTTGTCCATAAAGCGACTGCTCCAACACCGATAACCTGTTTTCCTAATAAATCAAATCCACCGCCGTAGAACAAACCAGTCAGGCTGTCATTACCGGGAGCTGAAGTAGTTGCAAATAAACCAACTGCCAATGTACCCCAGATACCATTCAGACAATGTACTGCTACTGCACCAACCGGATCGTCGATGCGTAATTTATTATCTAAGAACCAAACACCAAATACAACCAACAGACCTGCTACAGCGCCGATAATAATTGAACCGGTTACATCTGTTACATCACAGGGAGCTGTAATCGCTACTAAACCTGCCAAAGATGCGTTCAAGCACATGGAAATATCCGGTTTACCATACTTAATCCAAGTAAAGATCATACATACTACGGTTGCCACTGCGGGTGCTACTGTTGTTGTTAAGAAGATAGAACCAAGCTGCGGTACGCTTGTTGCTGCTGCACCGTTGAACCCATACCAGCCAAGCCAGAGGATAAATACACCCAAACAGCCAAGTGGTAAATTGTGACCCGGAAAAGCGTTTACTTTCGTAATTTCTCCCTTTTTATCCTTAACAAATTTTCCGATACGAGGTCCTAAGATTTTTGCACCGATTAATGCTGAAATACCACCTACCATATGGATTGCACAAGAACCTGCGAAATCATGGAATCCCATTTCAGCGAGCCAGCCGCCGCCCCAAATCCAATGTGCTTCAATGGGATAAATCAAAGCTGAAATAACTGCTGAATACACACAATAGGACAGGAATTTTGTTCTCTCTGCCATAGCTCCTGATACAATTGTAGCTGTCGTAGCACAGAATACTAAGTTGAACACGAAATTGGACCAGTCAAACTCTGCATAGCTTGTAAAAATATCAAAGCCGGGTTTTCCAATCAATCCAAGTAAATCTTCTCCTAAAAGGAAGCTGAAACCAATCAGGATAAATGCAACTGTACCGATACAGAAATCCATTAAATTCTTCATCAGGATATTTCCTGTATTCTTAGCTCTTGTGAAGCCGGCTTCTACCATTGCAAAACCTGCCTGCATCCAGAATACCAATGCGGCGCCAATTAGGAACCAGACACCAAATACTTCTCCATTCACCAAACTTAAAATCTCTTCACTCATATGATCTCCTCACTTTCTCCTCACCTGTCAGCTTTCAACTACAGGCTCATATTTGGTTTGCCCATTGGGTTTACCTATTACAAAAGGCGCATTTTCTTTCGAAAACGCGCCTTTGCGTAACCATTAATATTTTTATAGGGGGTTAAATCGGGTATTGATTATCAAAACAGGCTTTACATAAAGGTAAGTCGCCCGTCATCTCGGATAAATCTTTCAGGCCCATATAGCCCAGCGAATCTGCTCCGATTTGCTTACATATTTCCTCTGCGGTAAAGGAATTTGCAATTAACTGCGAACTGCTTGGTACATCTGTTCCGTAATAACAAGGATATAGAAATGGTGGTGAACATATTCTTACATGTACCTCCAGTGCTCCTGCACCTCGCAACATACTAATTAAATTCGCTATGGTGGTTCCCCTCACTATAGAATCATCTATGAGGACCAGCCGTTTTCCCTTTACTACACTGTCTAATACGCTTAATTTCAGATGAACTGCCGATTCTCGTTCTTTCTGAGTTGGCTTAATAAAAGTTCTTCCGATATAGTTATTCTTTTGAAATACCAATCCAAATGGTATTCCTGATGCTGCTGCATAACCTGTAGCTGCGGTCAGTCCCGAATCCGGAACGCCTGCTACCATATCTGCCTCTACCGGAAACTTCCTGGCAAGTACCTCGCCTGCTCGTTTTCTGGCATCATAAACTTTGATTCCGTCAATGGTTGAATCCAGCCTTGCAAAGTAAATATATTCAAAAATGCAATGTGCCTGTTTTGTACTGCAAAGACTTTCGTCCGAAGAGATACCCTTTTCCGTAATAGTAATAATTTCACCCGGCTTAATGTCTCTGATAAAGGTTGCATGAATGGCTGTCAACGCACAGCTTTCGGATGCCAGTACATATCCATTCTCGGTTTGTCCAAGACATAAGGGCTTTAATCCTAAGGGATCTCGGATTCCTATGAGCTTTTGCGGACTCATAACAAGTAAGGCAAAACCGCCTTTTATCTTCACTACCGCTCGTTGCACTGCTTCTTCTATGGTACGGGATTGAATTCTTTCTTTAGCAATCAAGCAGGCAATGACTTCTGAATCTGTATTTCCTCTAAATATTGTGCCTTCTTCCTGCAACTTGGTTCTCAGTTCGTCAGCGCTGATGATGTTGCCATTGTGAGCCAGTGCCAATGTACCTTTCATATAATTCAGTACCAACGGCTGTGCATTCTCCACCTGGCTTGCACCTGTGGTAGAATATCTCACATGTCCAACGCCGATATTGCCCTCCAGAGAATCAATGGTGTCCTGATGAAATACCTCGCTGACCAATCCCATTTCCTTATGAAAACATATATTTCCGGCAGGTCCGGCAGTATTACAAACTGCCATTCCTGCTGATTCCTGACCTCGGTGTTGCAGTGCAATCAACCCATAATACAGGGATTGTGCAACCTGTGTGCCTTCCTTCGACCAAATACCAACAATTCCACACTCTTCTTTTGGCTTATCGTCCAGTATCTCAGACATCTTACGCTAGTTCCTTTCTGCTATACATAGAACAGCATCTTGCTGTAATCAGGATAAGGAAGCAAGTCTTCCGGAATACATTCTTCCAGTACATCTGCTATGGCTCTGATGTTTTCCATATCCGGAATAATCACATCGTGGTAATACTGAGCCATTTCAAGCATATCTGTCATATTGCCTGCTGCTTCAGTATCATCATGCAGCTTTTCAGTCAGGTTATAGATAGATTCATATCCATCTGACAGTTTGGTCAGTAATTTCTCTTTTGCACAACTTGCTGTCTGCACAACTGACTTCTTCTGAATCAGGCACTGACTAATCTGATCCATATACTTCATTACACAAGGAAGGAACTGACGGTTAATCATATCCTGTAATGTCTTCGTTTCAATATGAAGGGTCTTGCAGTAATTCTCCAATAAGATTTCATATCGAGACTCAATTTCACCTTCTGTGAAAATATGATGTCTTGTAAACAAGTCTACATTCTTCTTGCTGATAAAGCAGGGTAAAACATCGGGTGTTGATTTGTAATTATACAAGCCTCTCTTTTTCGCTTCTTCAACCCATTCGTCTGTATAACCGTTGCCGTTAAAGATGACCCGTTTATGCTTCTCGATTGCACGCTTCACAAGTGTATGTACTGCATCATACATCTGATCCTCAGGCACCTTTTCCAATTCCTTATAGAATGCAGCCAAAGCATCTGCTACTGCTGTGTTTAAAATAATGTTTGGTCCAGCAACTGAAATGGAAGAGCCCAGCGATCTAAATTCAAACTTGTTGCCTGTGAAAGCAAACGGTGAAGTTCTGTTTCTATCTGTGGTATCTTTGAAAAAGTGCGGTAACACTGTAGCACCGGTTTCCATCGGTACGCTTAAGTGCTTATCAAAGAATTCATCCTTCTCAATTGAATCCAAAACCTGTGTCAATTCATCTCCTAAGAATATGGAAATAATTGCCGGAGGTGCTTCATTGGCTCCGAGACGATGGTCATTACCTGCACTTGCCACGGATAATCTCATTAAATCCGCATATTCATCTACTGCCTTGATGACTGCCATCAAGAATACCAAGAACTGGATGTTTTCTGCAGGAGTCTTGCCGGGTTCCAGCAAGTTGACGCCTGTATTCGTGGTCATAGACCAGTTGTTATGCTTACCTGAACCATTGATTCCGTCAAAAGGCTTTTCATGCAATAAACATACGAAATCATGTTTATCAGCAACCTTTTTCATAATTTCCATGGTTAACTGGTTGTGGTCAACTGCCACATTTGTTGTATCGAAGATTGGTGCAAGCTCATGCTGGCTCGGTGCCACCTCGTTATGTTTGGTCTTAGCCGGAATACCAAGCTTCCAAAGTTCTTCATCCAAATCATGCATGTAAGCTGCTACTCTTGGCTTTAATGCTCCGAAGTAATGGTCTTCCATTTCCTGCCCCTTAGGAGGCATGGCGCCCAGAAGTGTTCTTCCGGTGAAAATTAAGTCCTTTCTCTTCTTATAATCTTCTTTATTAATCAAGAAATATTCCTGCTCCGGTCCTACTGTTGTGGAAACGCCGGTTACATCTTTCTGACCGAGCAAATGTAATATTCTGGTTGCTTCTTTATTCAGAGCTTCCATGGAACGCAGCAACGGTGTTTTCTTATCCAATGCCTCTCCGCTGTAAGAGCAGAAAGCTGTAGGAATACATAATGTACCATCTTTAATAAAAGCCGGTGATGTGGGATCCCATGCGGTATATCCTCTTGCTTCAAAAGTTGCTCTCAGACCACCTGATGGAAAACTGGATGCATCCGGTTCACCTTTCACAAGTTCTTTTCCGGAAAAGTCCATAATCACTTCGCCGTTACCTGTGGGTGTAATGAAGCTGTCATGCTTCTCCGCAGTAATACCGGTCATGGGCTGGAACCAATGTGTGAAATGTGTAGCTCCGTTTTCAACTGCCCACTCTTTCATTGCAACCGCTACAGAATTCGCTACATCCAATTCCAAATGCGTGTTGTTTTCAATTGTTTTACGAAGTGCTTTGTAAATGTCCTTAGGGAGCTTATCCCGCATTGCTTTGTCATTAAAAACAAGACTGCCATATAATTCTGGGATTCTCTTTTCCATAATGTTCTCCTTTCAAATCTGCGCTTCCTGACGCAATGAAAAAAGCGCCATGGATATAATCCAAAGCGCCTTTGCTTTATGTATTACAGTATACATGTATTTTTATGTTTGTCAATACTCTTTTTTAATTTTTTTATTAGATT
>CAZNAP010000029.1:0-25937 GCA_964571145.1 uncultured Lachnospiraceae bacterium
AAGCTTTACGATAAACTTCTTTAACTGTATTGGTATAAGGATCATATTCTGTTTCAACAAATGTAAATCCGTTAATTCTGGAAATTACCTGTGCAGCATCTTTTCCAAGACCATTCAGAATAACTCTTAAGGGTTTCTTACGAACCTTGTTTGCTTTCTCAGCGATACCGATTGCACCTTCTGCTGCTGCAAAAGATTCATGTCCTGCTAAGAAGCAGAAACATTCTGTTTCTTCTTCAAGAAGCATCTTGCCAAGGTTACCATGTCCAAGACCTACTTTACGAGTATCTGCAACGGAACCGGGTATACAGAAAGACTGAAGTCCTTCACCGATAGCTGCTGCTGCGTCAGCTGCTCTTCTGTAGCCTTTCTTAATTGCAATAGCTGCACCAACAATGTAAGCCCAGCAAGCATTTTCAAAACAGATAGGCTGAATACCTTTAACCTGATCATATACATTCAAGCCTGCGTCTTTAGTGATTTTTTCAGCTTCTTCAAGAGAAGCAATTCCATAGCTGTTTAAGACAGAATTGATTTGGGCAATTCTTCTTTCATATGATTCAAATAATGCCATTTTAATTTTCTCCTTCTCTTATTTAATCACTTCATCAGTTCTTGGGTCGATAATCTTAACAGCATCAGCTACACGACCATACTGTCCGCAAGCTTTGTTGTATGCTGTTGTGGGGTCATCACCCTTTTTGATGAAGTCTGTCATCTTGCCAAGACTTACAAATTTATATCCGATAATGTGGTCTTCTGCATCCAGTGCAATACCATTTACATAGCCTTCTGCCATTTCCAGATAACGAGGACCTTTTGCAAGAGTTCCGTACATTGTACCAACCTGAGAACGAAGTCCTTTGCCAAGGTCTTCAAGTCCGGCACCAACTGCCAAACCATCTTCAGAGAACGCACTCTGTGAACGACCATATACGATCTGTAAGAATAATTCTCTCATAGCTGTGTTGATTGCATCACATACTAAGTCAGTATTCAATGCTTCTAAAACAGTTCTGCCGGGTAAAATTTCAGCTGCCATAGCTGCTGAGTGTGTCATACCTGAACAGCCAATGGTCTCAACCAAAGCTTCCTGAATAACACCTTCTTTAACATTTAATGATAATTTGCAGGCACCCTGCTGAGGAGCACACCAGCCAATGCCGTGTGTGAAACCTGAAATATCTTTAATTTCTTTTGCTTTAACCCATTTTGCTTCTTCCGGTATGGGAGCACAACCATGGTTAACGCCCTGTGCAACTTTACACATTTCTTCAACTTCTTTTGAATAAATCATGTGAAAACTCCTTTCAATATGTAGATTCTATTTATTAACAAAACATGCACTTCTTTTGTGAATATTTTGTCATAATCACAAACTTTATTTTCGCATATATCCAACAAAAAATCCAGTCCTTTTCATAAATTTTTATTGGTTCTGCTGTTCTTTTAGAGAAACATACACATCGAGTCTAATACTTCTGTGCGATTTCGCCCTTTTTCTTATAGATACTGCCCTCCGGAATACAACCACGAACCATACTGGTAGGATAAACATTACAATTTCTGCCGATTACCGTACCGGGATTCAGAACACTGTTACAACCAACTTCTACATTGTCACCAAGCATAGCACCAAATTTCTTTAATCCTGTCTCTAATTTTTCATGTCCATTTTTGACTACCACCAGGGTCTTATCACTCTTAACATTAGAGGTAATGGAACCTGCTCCCATATGGGATTTGAATCCCAAAATACTGTCTCCTACATAATTGTAATGAGGCACCTGAACCTTGTTAAACAAAATTACATTCTTCAGTTCAGTTGAATTGCCTACTACAGCGCCTTTTCCTACAATTGCATTTCCACGTATAAAAGCACAATGACGTATTTCTGCCTCTTCATCTATAATGCAGGGGCCATTAATGCAAGCTGTGGATGCCACTTTAGCTGACTTGGCAATCCAAACATTCTCACTTACTTCATCAAAAAGTTCCTTAGAAAGCTTTTGTCCCAATTTCTTGATATAATCACTGATTTTAGGGAGTAACTCCCACGGATAAACAGCATCTGCAAATAAATCCGAAGCGATAGTCTCCTCTAAATTATATAACTTTTGAATTGAAAACTGTTCCATTTTATACTTACCATACCTTTCGCTTAATATTTTAATCACCAGGTGCTTAATCACACCGCGTTCAACTTAATAATATGCCAATCAATCACTATTACTTATAGTTTGTTGCTGCTTTTCTAAACTGTTGCTGTAAAATCGTCTGATTATTGGTCTGTTTCACCAAATTGGTTCTTCTTGTTACGAAGTCGTCCAGTTTTTTCATATATTCATCTTCTGTTATCTCGCCATCTGCTACTAAATTCAAGCCCTTTTCCCAGCTTGCGGTAAGTGCCGGATCCAGCAATGGACGAATAGAAGCACTAACAACTTCATAAATCATTTCTCCCATTAAAGTAGGCATGATAATCTGCGTCTTTTTATTCAGAGATAAATATTTGATATTAATTAATTTCTTTAAGATTTCCGATCTGGTCGCAGAGGTGCCAATTCCGCTACTCTTAATTTGTGCCCGTAGTTCATCATCTTCGATTAACTGACCCGCATTTTCCATAGCTAAAATAATCGTACCAGAATTATATCGTTTTGGCGGAGAAGTTTCACCCTCTTTGATTTGAATATCTTTGACTGGCAGCTCCATTCCCTTTTTCAGTGCATTTAATTTCTCCATGAAATCACTATCCAGCACTTTATCTTCTGCCTGTTCTTCGTCTGTTTTATCGGATACATTCTCCTCTTTCTTCTTTGCAAAGGAAAAGGCAGCCACATCCAAATATCCAGGAGTTTCAAGCACTTTGAAATTGGCAAATAACTGCTCTTTTTGTATGGATACATTCAAAGCAATCTTGCGATAAATAGCAGGTGGATAAAAAATACTTAAGAATCTTCTGGCGATTATTTCATACACTTTAGTCGCTGTAGGATTCATGGAATTCAATTGACCAAGACCTTGACCAGTAGGAATAATGGCATAATGGTCTGTAATTTGTTTGTCATTTACATAGCGTGTCTTAGCAACCCCTTTATAGGTACCGTTTTGTAATATATTCGCAGCAAAATCTTTCACCATTGGATAATTCATCAAGCCACGAATATTTTTATCTATCTCTTTAGATACCGCTGTAGAAAGTACACGAGCATCGGTACGGGGATAGGTTGTCAGCTTCTTTTCATATAATTCCTGTACAATACGAAGGGTTTCATCAGGACTGATTTTAAAGTATTTTGAGCAATCATTTTGGAGTTCTGCCAGATTATATAAAAGAGGCGGATTTTTTGTTTCTTTCTTCTTATCCATAGACTCAACAATAGCCGTCACCGGTTGTTCTGAATTGAGTATGTGAACTAATTCTTCTGCACTTTCTCTGGCTTTAAATCCATTTTCCTTGTATAAAAGAGGGGAATTAAAATAACGACTTCCTTCTACTGCCTTCCACTCACATTCGCAGTCTCTTTCACTGACACAAACATCAGCCAGCACTCGATAAAAAGGTGTTTTAACAAACTCTCTTACCTCTCGCTCTCGATTTACCACCATACCTAGTACACAGGTCATAACTCTGCCTACGCTGATAACTGCTCTGTCTGCCTTTAAGAAATTTTTAACGGAATTTCCATATTTCAGTGTTAAAACACGGGAAAAGTTAATACCCATTAAATAGTCTTCTTTTGCACGAAGATACGCAGCAGCTCCCAAATTATCATATTCGGATAAATCTTTCGCTTCTCTGATGCCACGTAGGATTTCTTCTTCTGTTTGTGAATCAATCCAAACACGTCTTCTTTTCTTATTCTTTACTTCTGCTTTTTGTTCTACAAGACGATATATGTACTCACCTTCTCGTCCCGAGTCTGTACATACATAAATAGTCTCAACGTCATCACGATTAAGAAGTCCTTTCACAATTGAAAATTGTTTTTTGACTCCTTCAATGACTTCATATTTAAATTGTGTTGGGATAAAAGGAATAGTGTCCAAAGACCACCGTTTATATTTCTCATCATAAACCTCCGGATAACTCATGGTCACCAAATGTCCAACACACCAGGTAACGACAGCTTCCGCAGATTCAAGATATCCATCTTTATTACTTGCATTTATTTGCAGCGCTTTTGCAAACTCTCTTGCAACGCTGGGTTTCTCCGCTATATACAGACTTTTTCCCATTACATCTCTTCCACACTGATTAATCTAAGATTTTGTTTCACTTTTGCTTCCAGATTGAGTTTTTCATCAAATCTTCGAACAGAAAACAGATAAACATAATCCACCTGTAGTTTTGCTTTCTCTGCACAAAAAAGCAACCATTCATAGTCATCATATCGCATCATTGGCTTATCCCAATTACAGATACCGACGATTGTATTTCCGTTTTCATTTTGAGCAATAATATCGATAGTTCCCAATTTGCCGACCCATTCGCCAATTTGATCCACTTCGATGGGCAGCCGTCCCCATTTATTCCATTTCTCAATATGCTGTTTACATACTGTCTTAAAGTATTCAGCAACATAAGACTTAAAAGTAGGTGCTATGTATTTGGTATAAAATTCTCCCGGCGTTAATTCTTCTAAACTGCTGAGATTTGGGTATAAGTAAGTAAAATAAAAATGTACAAAATGGTTACTGATTCGATAAATACCTTTTTGTGTATTGGCTTTTCCTTCTGTATCATAGGAAAAGATTTTTTCTACCAGTTCCAGTTCCATTAAATTCTTTAAGTATACGCTTATTTTCGCTCTTGAGAATTCAGTATGTACATATAAATCATTTAATTTATGATGTCCCGCAGCGATAGCAGCCAAAATTGTATTATAGACACCAGTTTCGCGCAGTTCTGCTTCTACAATTCTTTGACCTTCACCATATAAATAAGAATCACCATCCAAAATATGTCTACAAATATTTTCTTTGATACTTATTTTGTCATTAAAGTGTTTCCATAATCCCGGTATTCCACCTAATACTGCATAGGCTTCAATACATTGCTCCATGGAAAAGCCCGGGAAGAATTCCATCATAGTTTCAAATTCCAGCTCCTTGATTTTAAGGAAACCAGATAGCTCATAAGCAGCTTCCCCTATTTTAGTAATCATACTATTTTCAATCCAACCAGTCGAGGAACTGCATAGAATAATCATTACCTGTGTACTTTGCCAGCTGCTATGTACGAAAGTAATTAATTCTTTCATAAAATCATCACTGGATTTAATAATATTCTGAAATTCATCAATTATAATGACTTTCTTACCATTCTTTTCACGTAATACAGACTGTAATATTTCTGTGTAAGAAGGATATTTTAAAACTTTAATTTCTTCTTTTCCAAGTTCTTTGCCCCACTGATAACGTTGTTCTCGTTCTGATGCAGATCGGGCACGATAATAATAATTTGGTTTATCCGCAACAAACTGTCTGAGTAAAGATGTTTTTCCGGCATTTTCTTCACCATATACCACCATTATCTGACTTCCGTTTCTGTCATAATATGTATTTAAATATTTCAACTCAGAAGTACGACCGAGAACCATATTTCTACCTCTTATCTTAAATTAATCACAAAGATTTTAGTAATAACCTGTCTATATCTTCTTTCGGCATTGGTTTGCCAAGTAAGAAGCCTTGTATGCAATCACATTCCATATTCTTCAGAATATCAAACTGTTCCTGTGTTTCCACGCCCTCTGCTACAGTTTCATAACCAAGCTTCTTGACCATTGTAATAATTGTTTCCGTAATAATTTGTGTATTTTCGTCTGTAATAATCGTATCAATAAAGCTTTTGTCGATTTTAAGAGTGTCTATTGGCAAACCTTTTAAATAAGATAGCGACGAATAACCTGTTCCGAAATCATCTAAGGAAATACGCAGTCCATATTCACTCAAAACATGCAACTTTTCCGTAATTTCTTTGAAATTCTCAATGAGAACGCTTTCCGTAATTTCTAATTCCAACTCCTCCGGGTCAATCTCATATTTCTTGATGATTTCCAATATGCTTTCAATAAATTCGTTTCTTCGATATTGAATGGCCGAGATATTCAAAGATAAAATCATCTTAATATCGTATTTCTTTTTCCATTCATATAGTGTTTTGATACTTTCTTCAATAACCCATGTACCTATGGGCACTATGGTTCCGTTTTTTTCAGCAATAGGAATGAACACATCCGGGCTAATCATCTTCCCTTCATTATCTTTCCACCTGATTAAGGCTTCCACACCACGCAATTTATGATTTGCCACATAATACTGCGGTTGGAAATGCATACTGAAGTTTTGATTAAATACTGCTTCTTTTAATTTATTTTCAATACTGACATTCTTTAAAAATTCACTTAATATAGGCGCGTCAAAATATTGAATGGAATCTTTTCCCTGGGTCTTAGCTTTAAACATAACAATTTCAGCACAGTTAATCAGTTCCAATATATTTTTGGCAGCTTCTGGGAATTCTGCAACTCCCACACTGACTGAAATTGTGACTTCCTGACCGGTACTCATTTTAAAAGGTGTCTTGGTTCGTTCTGTAATCGTTTTATAGATATGCTCTACACTTCTGTTTCCACAAGGCTCATAAATGGCAATACAATAAATATCCGCATTAAAATGCGAAACCAGTACATTGTCATTCTTTAATGTGGCTAAGAATTGTCCAAATTGCTGAACCATTTCATCGCCTATAATTAATCCAAGACCGTCATTGATTTTTCTAAAATCATCAATATCTACGAACATAACCGCTACTACTGCATTTTCATCTTGTGCTTTTCTTACAAAATCCGCCAATAATCTTACGAAATAGTTTCGGTTATACAGGCCTGTCAAAATATCATAATAGGCCATGTAGGTTAATTCCTCGTTCTGATTTTTGATTCTCGAAATATCTTTAAAACGAATCACCTTATCTGTCGGATGTCCCATTTCATCATATGAAATCGTTACTTCACACTCAATCCAGGTTTTTCCGTTTCTCAGTTTGAAAACACCGTTTGATGTCTGTATATTCGTCTTTTCCAGAAAAAGAAGTTCTCTAAGCGGTAATACATACTTATCTTCAAAATAAGAATACAGCTTCGAAAAATCTTTAGAATCTGTTATCTCAATATCAGAAAAAAGACCGGCCCAATTCCCCAGCACTTTCACATAGTTTTCCACAAAATTTTCGTATAGAAAACAATTTCTGGAGGCATTGCAAAGCAGCCGGTACATTTTTTCATCATTTGTCAGTCTTTGATTCATTGCGCTTAACAGGTCAACCTGATAACGTAATTCATCCATATATCCTGCCCCTCAATCTTACTTCTTTGTTATATAGCCCTGTGATTTTAATAACTCTGCACAAAGTACTGCACCCCCTGCAGCACCTCTTACTGTATTGTGAGATAATCCTACAAACTTCCAATCATATACGGTATCTTCTCTTAAACGTCCTACGCTGATTCCCATTCCATTCTCATAGTCAACATCCAGTTTAACCTGAGGTCTGTTATCTTCTTCCAAATACTGAATAAACTGCTTGGGTGCACTGGGAAGTCGCAGCTCCTGTGGAAGGCCTTTGTATTGAACCAATTTCTCTATTAACTGCTCTTTGGTAGGATTTTTCTTGAATTTCACAAATACGGCAGCTGTATGTCCGTTTAACACAGGTACTCTGATACATTGACAAGTAATAACCGGTGAAGTAGCTGGTACAATCACACCATCCTTGATTTCACCCCAGATTCTTAAGGGTTCTTTCTCACTCTTTTCCTCTTCTCCGCCAATGTATGGAATTACATTTTCAATCATCTCCGGCCAATCTTTAAAAGTCTTTCCTGCACCTGAAATAGCCTGATAGGTTGTTGCTACTACTTCATAAGGTTCAAATTCTTTCCATGCCGTAAGAACAGGTGCATAACTTTGAATAGAACAGTTCGGTTTAACAGCTACAAATCCACGAGTAGTGCCAAGTCTCTTCTTTTGGAATTCAATGACATTCATATGCTCAGGATTGATTTCCGGTACTACCATAGGAACATCCGGTGTCCAGCGATGTGCTGAATTGTTTGATACTACCGGCGTTTCTGTTTTTGCATATTCTTCTTCTATTTTCTTGATTTCATCTTTGGTCATATCTACTGCACTAAATACGAAATCAACCTCTGAAGCTACTTTTTCAACTTCATTAACATTCATAACTACAATGTTTTTCACTGCTTCCGGCATAGGTGTTGTCATTTTCCATCTGTCACCTACTGCTTCTGCATACGTTTTGCCTGCAGATCTTGGGCTTGCAGCAATCGTTGTTACTTCAAACCATGGATGATTTTCCAAAAGAGATATAAATCTCTGTCCAACCATTCCCGTACCACCTAAAATACCTACTTTTAACTTGTCACTCATTTTTTCATCTCTCCTCTTTTCGTTATTTAATCCAAATATGTGAAAGGAATTCACGATTCACATTAATTACTTCTTTCATTGCAGTCTGCGAAGGTGCACCAATCGTCATTCGTTTCTCAACACAAGTCTTCAAGCTAATAGCGTCATAAACATCTGATTCGAATACCGGACTGATTTCTTTTAATTCTTCAATACTCAATGCATCGATACTGCTGTTTTTCTGAATACAGTATAAAACAAGTTTTCCTATTATACCATGTGCGTCGCGGAACGGCACACCTTTTTTAACTAAATAATCTGCTGCATCAGTAGCATTTGTGAAGCCTTTAGTTGCACTTTCTTCCATCACCTTGTCATTGAATTTAACAGTGGCAATCATCTGATTAAAGAGGGTTAATGCATCCTTAACCGTCTTAATTGCGTCAAAAGTAACTTCTTTATCCTCCTGCATATCTTTATTGTAAGCAAGCGGCAGCCCCTTCATGGTTGTTAATAAGGAAACAAGAGAACCATAAACACGTCCTGTTTTGCCTCTTACCAATTCTGCAATATCAGGATTCTTCTTCTGCGGCATAATACTGCTTCCCGTGGAAAAGGCATCATCAATTTCAATGAATTTATATTCGTTGGAATTCCAAATGATAATTTCTTCTGAAAATCTGCTTAAGTGCATCATAATTGTAGAAAGTGCAGCCAAAAATTCAATTAAATAATCTCTGTCTGCTACAGAATCCATACTGTTTAAGGTAGGACCTTCAAACCCCATCAGTGAAGCTGTATAAGCTCTATCCAGCGGATAGGTTGTCCCGGCAAAAGCACCTGAACCTAAAGGGCAGTAATTCATTCTGGTATAAATATCCTTCATGCGCAATATGTCACGCTTAAACATTTCAAAATAGGCGCCCATATGATGTGCCAGAGTTGTAGGCTGTGCTTTCTGTAAATGTGTAAAACCAGGCATATAGGTAGTCAGATTATTTTCCATAATTGTCAGAAGTGTTTCCAGTAATTCATTCAGCTTTTGTGATACCTGCAGAATTTCCATTCTGGTATATAATTTCATATCCAGTGCAACCTGATCATTCCGACTTCTTCCTGTATGGAGTTTCTTTCCTGTATCGCCAATACGATCAATCAAATTAGCTTCTACAAAACTATGAATATCTTCATATTCATCAGTAATTATCAGTTTGCCGGTTTGAACATCATTACGAATTTCCGTCAAGCCTCTGACGATGTCATCTTTCTCCTCACAGGTGAGGATTTCCTGCTTCTCAAGCATTACCACATGTGCAATACTTCCTTCTATATCCTGTTCAAACAGTAATTTATCAAATGTAATGGAAGCGTTAAATTGGTTTACCAACTCATCAGTTTCCTTTGTAAATCTTCCACCCCATAATTGTGCCATGTTATTAACCTCCAAATGTTAAATCTGAATTTGATACTACCATATTTTCAAACCCTTTTCAATCTTTTCTCACATAAAACCTGTTTTCAAAAAAAATCTTTTCTCACGAAAAGGTGAAATAATCATAAATTATAAATATAGGTTGAAAAAGGAGGCAATATGACTCAACCCATTCTTGAATGCAAAAATATTAGTTTTTCATATCATAATCTTTTCGGTGAAATTACAGCCTTGTCCAATATATCATTTCAAGTACAAAAAGGTGAATTTATGGCTATTGTAGGTCCAAGTGGCTGTGGTAAATCAACACTTCTATCGCTTATCTCCGGATTGATTAAGCCTGAATTCGGTGAAATTAAATTAAACGATTTCGAACAACAAACCAAAATCGGATATATGCTTCAGCAAGACCACCTTTTGGAATGGCGTACGATTTGGAAAAATGTTCTTCTGGGTCCTGAAATCACCGGAACCCTTACTCCAGAGCGGGAAGCACTTGCACTTAAATTACTACAAGATTATGGACTCTATAAATTCAAGGATAAAAAACCCGGAGAGCTTTCCGGCGGAATGAAACAAAGAGTTGCATTGATTCGAACTATGGTGATGCAGCCGCAGCTGTTGTTGCTAGATGAACCTTTTAGTGCATTGGATTATCAAACTCGTCTAATGGTTTCTGCAGATATCGGGTCAATTATCAGAAAAGCAGGAATTACAACTATCTTAGTTACGCACGACTTATCAGAAGCTATTGCACTTTCAGACCGCATTTTGGTTCTCAGTAAAAGACCTGCCACTGTTAAGAAGGACTTATCTGTGCATCTTACCTTAGCAGACTCTTCTTTTCTAGCGCCACGCAGTGCACCTGAGTTTAATGAGTTATTTAATATACTGTGGAAGGAGATTTCAGATGAATATTAAAGATAAAAACATAGTTATTGAATCAGATACACAACGACTTTATCTAAAACAGCATCATCGTCATCACCATACGATTACAATTGCACGTATTTTGATTTTAATAGCTTTTTTACTTATCTGGGAATTTACAGGCAGACTTGGCTATATTGACACGTTCTTTTTCAGCTCGCCATCCTTGGTAGTTACACATTTAATTCAAATGATTTCAGATGGTTCCTTTTTCTTGCATACTGGAATTACGCTTTTTGAAACAGTGCTTAGTTTTGTATTAATTTCTGTTTTTGCCTTACTTCTTTCTACCCTGCTATGGTATTCCAAAACACTTTCGGAATTATTGGAGCCATATCTTGTGGTGCTAAACAGCCTTCCCAAATCAGCGCTTGCGCCTCTTCTGATCGTATGGCTTGGTACCGGCATCAATACGATTATCGTAGCCGGAATTTCAGTCGCTATTTTTGGTTCGATTATCAGTCTATACACAGGCTTTAAGCAAGTTGATCAGGAAAAGTTAAAGCTCATTTATACCTTAGGCGGCAATCGTATGACTGCTTTTCGTAAAGTAGTGCTTCCCGCTTCCATTCCTGTGATATTAAATAACATGAAAGTAAATATCGGTTTGGCACTTGTAGGTGTCATTATAGGAGAATTCCTAGCCGCACGCATGGGTTTAGGCTATCTTATTATCTATGGTTCGCAAGTATTTCAGTTAAATATGGTACTCACTTCTATTATGATTTTATGTATTATTGCCATGGCCTTATACCAAGGTATTCAATGGATAGAGCATCTATATAAAAAGAAAGCCTGACAAATCAGGCTTTCTTAAAGCTCCCGAGGGGATTCGAACCCCTGACCTACGCATTACGAATGCGTCGCTCTACCAGCTGAGCCACGGAAGCTTATTACTCAATATAACAAATTGTATTATAGGGGAATCACGATTATTTTGCAAGTAGTTTCTCGTCAAAATGAACATCCAGTTGAGGAAAAGGAATCTTAATTTCGGCCTCATCCAGCGCATACTTAATCTTTTCGGTTAGTAACCATTTCACTTCCCAGTAATTTTCCTTGGCAGCCCAACATCTGACAATTAAATTGATACTGCTTTCGCCTAATGAATCAACAACAATTCTTTTTTCGCGGTCTTGTAACACGTCCATTTCTGTATCCAATAAAGTTGTAATGATTTCACGTGTTTTTCTGATGTCTTCTTCGTAAGCAATGCCAACTGAAATATCAATTCTTCTTTCTCTACATTTCGTGTAATTCGTAATGGAACTATTGGCAAGATTTCCATTGGGCAAAACAATCACTTTGTTATCCATGGTTCGTAAATGCGTATAAATCACATCGATTGTATCCACAGTGCCTTCATTGCCCTGACTGTCTTTAATATAGTCACCAGCTATAAATGGCTTTAAAATCAAGATCATAATGCCACCAATCAAATTGCCAAGGCTTCCTTGAACCGCTAAACCAATCGCAACACTGGCTGAACCAAGTAATGCTAATATACTTGTCGCATCTACGCCTAGTGTTCCGGCTATGGTTAGAATCAAAATAAAATACAGACCAAATTTCACAAAGGAATCAATAAAATGCTGCGCACTTTCATCTACTTTACTTTTCTTTAATGCTTTTTTTAAAATGTGTCGAATTAACCTGATTAACTGAACACCAATCAGAAACGACAATCCTGCCAGTACAACTCTTAATCCTAAATGAAACGCCCTTTCCGGCAACTGATCAAAAAATGCTTCGATTAGGCCTGTATTCACTTCTTCCTGTAATTCTTGTTTTAAATCCATCTATTTATGCTCCTTATATCAGTCAATCAGCGCCGCTGTCGGATAATCCTGCCTTAGCTTTCTCCTCAAGTACCGTCTTCTCCGCTTCAACGACTTTTCTCATGGCAATTTTCAGCAGTTCTTCTGCCTTCTCCACTTGCAACCTTGCCGCTTCTGCTTCTTTTTTTGCAGCTTCGGCTTTTTGCATGGCTTCTTGCACGCGTTTTTTTGCCTCTTGTTGCTCTTTTCGTTTATGAATCTGCAATTCATCTTTCTTGGAAAAGGGTTCATAGCTGAAAATACATAATGATAAAGGAGCTGCATTCATTTTAAAGGAATACGCTCTGTCATCTACCGTATCGTTAGTCGTAGATTTAGCTCTGCTGTTCGTTCTGCCCTCTCCGCCGAAGCGTTTATCATCTGTATTTAATAGTTCCTTATACTTTCCTTCATAAGGGACTCCAATTTGAAAGGTTTGTTCAATATTGGCAAAATTAGCTACCACTACCAACGTTTCTTCGATTTTATCTGTCTTTCGCATAAACGAAATCATACATTTTTCTGAAGAAATATTGTTAATCCATTCAAAACCATTCGGAGTTGAATCCAGTTGATATAAAGCCGGTTTGTTCGTATATAAAGCATTCAACTCTTTAATTAGTTTGTTTATTTCTTTATGACTGCTATTCTGATCTAGATAATTTAATTTCTTACCCGGGTGAGTCATCATATAGGCATAAGCCATTCTTAAATTTGCTAATTGTTCCTCTTCTGTTCCCGGCATTTTCTCCAACAAATCGACTTGTCCGTTATTCATAAAAAGATACGCAAATGGCAGTACATAGTTTTCCCTGTAGACATAAATCATGCTTAATGTCAGTTCGCTATGATGATGCGCTCTAAAATAAGGATCATAAGACAAATAGTCAATTAAATCATTTGTGAATCCGTCATTCCATTTCAAGTCAAAGCCCAGTCCGCCCTCGTCCAGTTTTCCTGTAGTATTTGGAAAAGCAGATGATTCCTCTGCTATCATCAGTACACCGGGATTTCGTTTCTTCATGATAGAATTCAAATGTTTCAACATTTCTTTAGCTTCCAGATTTTCATTTCCACCATAAATATTTGCTACCCATTCACCTTCATTTTTGTCATAATCCAAGTACAACATAGAGGCAACAGCATGCATACGTAAACCGTCAGCGTGAAACTTTTCAACCCAAAATAACGCGTTGGCAATGAGAAAATTAGACACCTGAGGTCTTCCATAATTATAAAGCAGCGTTCCCCACTTTGGATTAGTTCCCTTACGAGGATCTTGATGTTCGTATAAGCATGTTCCGTCAAATCCTGCCAGTCCTTCTGCATTAGGTTGGAAACATGCCGGCACCCAGTCCAAAATAACACCAATTCCTGCTTGATGAAGTTCATCTATCATAAACATGAAGTCATCCGCTGTTCCGTATCTGGCTGTAGGCGCATAGTATCCAATTACTTGATATCCCAGCGAATCATCATTTGAATGTTCCATAATCGGCATTAATTCCACATGGGTATATCCCAGTTCCTTCACATTCTTAATGATAATAGGGGTTAATTCTCTATAATTCATGTATTCTTTTGTTTTTTTGTTATTACTAATCGAATCCAGATATAGTTCATATATATTGATAGGGGCTTCTTCCGCTTGTTGATTAGTTCTGTTCTGAATCCATTCTTCATCATGCCACTGATAAGAAAGTTCTTTGATAACAGAAGCTGTATCCGGACTCAACTGACTTTCAACGGCATACGGATCTGTTTTCAAAAATGTGATTCCACTTTTTGTTTTAATCTCGTATTTATAGCATGCATTTTTTTGAACATCTGGAATAAACAGTGAATAAATTCCACTGTCTGTATTTCGATTCATCTGATGAATACGACCATCCCAGTGGTTAAACTCTCCAACAACACTGACTCTGGCTGCATTAGGTGCCCATACTGCAAAATAGATTCCCTGAACACCTTCATTCTCTACTGGGTGTGCACCCAATTTTTCATACACTGTATAATGAATTCCGGCATTAAACTTATCAATATCCTTGGGTGATAAATCCATAAAATATCGGTATGCATCCTTCACATAAGTTATATTACCCTTTTGGTCCGTTACTTCATATTCGTAATCTTCCGGTATTTTGCCTGTAAATAAACATGCAAAAAAGCCTGCTTCATCAACAAGCTCCATTGGAAATTTCTTTTCGTGTTTCTCATATATTATATTTACTGCAAATGCATCAGGCATAAAGGTCTGAAACAATACATTCAATCCAACCATATGCGGTCCTAAAATTTCATGAGGCGCATCTTCTTCCGAATAAATAACAGCTTCAATTCTGGGCCAATTCATTAGTTTGTAAAGTTTATTATTCATATGATTATGCCTTTCCGTTATGCCATATTTTTCTATATTTTTAATTATTTATTATTATTTATTTTATCAAAGATAACTATACAACACAAGAAGCAAGTGATACAATCAAAACAAATAAAATCTGCGAGCCAATTATTCAAGAAACTCGCAAATATAGGATAAAGGATGTGTAATTATGTTTCAATCAGCCAACAATTTACATGATATCAGTTCATTAACTAAAGAAGATCAGGTTTTTCTATCCAGAATCAATCAATATGCTGAACAGGTTTTAGGTGATATTGATCCTCAAAAGACCCCGATTTCTTTTCAATTGGATAAATTAAAACCCATTATGCAGGAAATTGCCGATGAAAGCAATCAATCAGTTGAAGATGTGTTTATTCGTTATATGGATTTAGCCAGTATTGCTTCTGTCCAAAAAGAAAATCAACTCGAAGAAGATTTAGGCATTAAAGGACTGCAGAATATTCAGTAATTTTACACACAAATCAAAAGATACCCGATCATTTATTTTCACTATTACAACTGTGAAAACAAACTACCGGGTATTTTTTTAACAACTTATTTTAATTAACTTATTTCAAATCAATTATTTAACAACTCTAACACGGAACACGCCTTCAATTGACTGCAATTTAGTAATAATTGCTGCATCAGCCGGCTTCTCCAAATCCATCATTGTATAAGCAACTTCACCTCTGGATTTGTTCGTCATATCGGTAATGTTAACTCCTTCATCACCAAAACATGCTGTAAACTTGGTAATCATATTTGTAATGTTCTTATGGAAGATTGCAACACGGCCAGGTTGTGTACAAATGCCCATTTCACAGTTAGGATAATTCACACTGTTCACGATATTACCATTTTTAAGGTAATTCATCATTTCTTTAACAGCCATTTTAGCACAGTTATCTTCTGACTCTTCTGTTGAAGCACCAAGATGAGGAATCACAATACAGCCTTCCTGTCCTGCTGTTGTCGGATTCGGGAAATCAGTAACATATTTACGAATCTTGCCTTCTTTGATTCCAACCAGAATGTCGTTTTCATTTGCCAGTAAGTCTCTTGCAAAGTTCAGGATAATAACACCCTTCTTCATTTTAGCAATTGCTTCCTGATTAATCATGCCTCTTGTGGCATCCATAAGGGGTACATGAATGGTAATAATATCACAGTTTTCATAAATATCTTCTACATTTAAAACATGCTTTACATCTCTGCTCAGATTCCATGCTGAATCTACAGAAACATAAGGGTCATAACCATATACTTCCATTCCTAAATGTTTAGCAACATTGGCAACTTTAACGCCGATAGCACCAAGGCCGATAATACCAAGCTTCTTATCCTGAATTTCTGTACCGGCAAAGTTTTTCTTCTCTTTTTCAGCTGTCTTTGCAATATTCTCATCATCTTTCGCTGACTGTACCCAGTTAATGCCACCAACGATATCTCTGGAAGCCAGTAACATACCTGCAATCACTATTTCCTTAACACCATTTGCATTGGCACCGGGGGTATTGAAAACAACGATACCTTTTTCTGCACATTTATCAAGGGGAATATTGTTAACACCTGCGCCGGCTCTTGCAACAGTCAACAGATTATCCGAGAAATCCATATCGTGCATAGCAGCACTTCTAACCAAAATACCTTGTGCTTCATTCACATCCTCTGTTTTTTTGAAATCACCTGTAAATTTTTCTAACCCTACTTCTGCAATAGGATTGAGGCAAAAATAATTAAACATCTCTAAACCATTCCTTTCCGGAGCAAATTGATTATCACAACTTAAGCATTATTCTTTTCAAATTCTTTCATGAAGGCAACTAATTTTTCTACGCCTTCTTTTGGCATTGCATTGTAAATACTTGCACGCATACCGCCAACACTTCTGTGTCCTTTCAGATTTTCAAAACCAGCTGCTTTTGCTTCCTTAACAAATTTAGCATCCAATTCTTCGCTTCCTGTTACAAAAGGCACATTCATCAGTGAACGGTCTTCTTTGCGAACCGTACCCTTATATAATTTGCTGCTATCCAGGAAATCATATAAAATGGCAGCTTTCTCTTCGTTTCTTTCCTTCATTACAGCAAGGCCGCCCATTTTCTTTAGCCATTTAAATACTTTTCCGCAAATATAAATACCATAAGCCGGAGGTGTATTATATAAAGATTCAGCATCTGCATGAATTTTGTATTTCAACATAGTAGGTGTGCCGGGTAATGTATCTTCAGTAATTAAGTCTTCGCGAATAATGACGATTACTACACCTGCAGGTCCAATATTCTTTTGAACACCACCATAAATCAAACCATATTTGCTTACATCCACAGGTTCTGATAAGAAACAGGAAGATACATCAGAAACCAGAATGTGACCTTTGGTATTCGGTAAAGTTTTGAATTTCGTTCCGTAAATTGTATTATTTTCGCAAATGTATACATAATCAGCATCTGCTGGAATATCTAAATCTGAGCAGTCCGGAATATAGGAAAAGGTCTGATCTGCTGAAGAAGCAACTTCCACGGCTTCGCCATAAATCTTAGCTTCCTGATATGCTTTCTTAGCCCACTGACCTGTTACAACATAAGCAGCCTTTTTATTTTTCATCAGATTCATGGGAATCATAGCAAACTGCTGGCTTGCACCACCCTGCAAAAACAGCACCTTATAATTATCGGGAATATTCATAAGCTCTCTCAGGTCTGCTTCTGCTTCCTTAATAATGGTTTCATATACCTTAGATCGATGACTCATCTCCATAACGGACATGCCGCATCCCTTGTAATCCATCATTTCTTCTGCAGCTTCTTTTAATACTTCTTCAGGTAATACTGCAGGACCTGCTGAAAAGTTATACACTCTAGCCACTTTTATCTCCTCCTGATTTGTGGGGTATCCCCTATTTTTCTCAAAAAAACATCTGGAAAATATTTTAAACTCATTTATCACTTTCGTCAACTAATTAATAAAACATTACACAAGGAGTTCCGATTTCAACCATTTCATATAATTTCGAAACCTCTTCAAGTGGCGTATTAATGCATCCGTGTGAACCGGATGTTTTGTATATTTCTCCACCATATTCATCTCTCCATGAAGCATCATGAATTCCGATGGCTCCTTTAACCGGTATCCAGAATTTAACCGGTGACGCATAATCTTCACCACGCAATACTCGATTCTTTTGCTTGTTATAAACATAATTTGTGCCTACCGGGGTTCCTCTTCTTCTGGATGTATTACCCGTTACTACAGGTGTTTCTATGATGAGACTTCCTTTTACATAGTAATACATCATTTGCTTGGTCATATCCACTTCTATATAGGTATCGCCAATATCATTTTTCCCTTGCTTAAAAGCTTTCTGTGTATAAGCTGGCTCATGTCGTTCACTTCGTTTCTCCAGAAAAGCAGCTAATAAATATTCTTTTTCTGCCTCCCTGTCGATTAAATTACCATAAATTCCGCCTTCAACGCTGACCAGTTCTCCACGTGTGGACATAAACTGTCTTGTTGCTCCTACTGTATCATATTCATCAGCTAGTTGATTAACAAATTCATAAACTTTATTTTCATCTGTACAAAGCGCTCCATTTTCATCAAATACAAAATTGCCGTTTTCATCAAGTAGTAACCAATCACAAACAATTCCGGCATTGATTGGATACGCTTCATCTCCAAATTGATAGACGATTTCACAATTTTGATATTCATCTATTTTATTCCATAGCGCAATTGTCTGCTGCATTTCTGCTGTCATGGTCAAATTTTCATAACAACCTGCCGGTTCCAGACTTAATGTACTTTGAAATTCTTCAAATGCTTCTACAATCAAAGATTTTGTCTTGTCTTCATTTAGTACATGGATTCTTTCATTAAGTAAATAGTATCCTTCTTCCCCTTTAATCATCTGCACTACTAATTCTTCATTTGTTCTGCCTTCAAAAAAAGGTAAAGCCTCGATATTTTCAGCCAGTAAATCTTTATCATAGGTTACTACTGGCAAAAGTTCTTTTTTATAACCTTGCCCTAACAGATTATCAATCCATAAATAAGGATTTTGTTTATCCAAATAAATTTGCAGGGCTTCCTCAAAATCATAGGATAAATTTACATCTTCTGCCTTAATTGCATAAGAATTACCATCACCGTCCGTGATGGTAATTCCTTCATAGTTGCATTGATTTAGTAGTTCATCATTAATTTCATTCAGGCTCTTACCAGTACAATATATGCCATTAATCCAAGTTCCATAACTGAAGCCGTCAGAGTAATAACGTGCCAGACCTAAATACATTCCAATTATGGATAAAAGAATGATGGAGCCTCCGATTACAATTCCCTTAAAAGCACTTTTTCTCATTCGCCCTTTTCCAAATCTGTTGCATCAAATACATCGCTGATAGGTGCACCTGCAGGTACCATTGGAAATACTTTGTCATCTTCAGGAATAATGCACTCAATTAATACTGGTTTATGCATTTCAATCGCACGTGTTAACGCATCTGCAAACTCTTCCTTCTTCGTAACTCTAATTGCTTCACAGCCCAGTCCCTTAGCTACCATGCAGAAATCTACACTGTCATTTAATACGGTCTGTGAATAACGTTTATCATAAAATAATGTTTGCCATTGTCTAACCATACCCAGTACATGGTTGTTGATTACCACTTCAATAATCGGAATACCATATCTGCTGGCTGTAGCTAATTCATTCATATTCATACGGAAGCATCCATCGCCTGCTATATTGATGCATGTTCGATCAGGCATACCAACCTGTGCACCGATGCAAGCACCCAGTCCATATCCCATTGTACCAAGGCCACCTGAAGTCAGGAAGGTTCTGGGTTTTGAATACTTGTAGTATTGTGCAGCCCACATCTGATGCTGTCCAACATCCGTTGTAATAATTGCTTCTCCCTTAGTAATTCGGTCGATTTCTTCTATTACAAAAGGACATGATAAAGCATTCTTATCATAATTAAGAGGATATTTGTTTTTCAGATTCTGAATATGCTCAATCCATTCTTTGTGCTCCATTTGAGGTAACGCTTTGTTAATTTCGTTCAATACAGTTTTTAAATCACCCACAACAGAAGCTACTGTCTTTATATTCTTGTTAATTTCCGCTGCATCAATATCAATATGTAACACTTTTGCCTTAGAAGCAAACATGGCTGCGTTTCCTACAACTCTATCTGAAAATCTTGCTCCAAGTGCTACTAACAGGTCACATTCGCTGACGCCTAAGTTAGAAGTTTTGGTTCCATGCATACCAATCATGCCGGTATAATACTCATCATGTCCGTCCATAACCCCTTTGCCCATAAGTGTATCACAAACAGGTGCATCCAATAATTTGGATAAGGTTCTAACTTCCTCTGCCGCATCGGAAATGACTGCGCCACCACCTACATAAAGGAATGGCTTCTTAGCTTGTTTCATTAATTCTACTGCTTTTGCAATATCTTCATCGGTGAATTTCTCAGTTCTTTCCTGAATAACCGGACTTATCTTCTCATATTCACACATATTAGCAGTAACATCTTTGGTAATATCAACTAAAACAGGACCAGGACGACCTTCCTTGGCGATTTCAAAAGCTTTACGCATGGTATCTGCAAGTTGCGTTACATCTTTGACAATATATCCATGTTTTGTAATAGGCATGGTAACACCTGCAATATCCACTTCTTGAAAAGTATCTTTACCAAGCAGTGGTAATACAACATTACAGGTAATTGCAACCATAGGTACGGAATCCATGTAGGCCGTTGCAATTCCGGTTACCAAATTGGTTGCACCCGGTCCGCTGGTAGCCAAACATACACCGGTACGTCCTGTGGCACGTGCATAACCGTCTGCTGCATGAGAAGCGCCTTGCTCGTGGGAAGTCAATACGTGTCTGATTTCACTGCTGTGTTTGTATAAAGCATCGTATACATTCAGTATGGTTCCTCCCGGATAACCAAATACTGTGTCTACGCCCTGTTCTTTTAAGCATTCTACAACTATTTCTGCCCCTGTCAGCTGCATTCTATTTTCCTCCGTTTATTTATTGGGTATCTCTAAAATTGCGCCTCTGTTACTACTTGTTACCATTTGTTGATATCTCGCTAAATAGCCTGTGGTAACTTTCGGTTCTCTGGGCTGCCATTTTGCTCTTCTTGCTTCCATTTCTGCATCTGATATCTTCACATTCAATGTATTTTCAGGAATATTAATACTAATAATATCTCCTTCTTCTACCATGGCAATGGGGCCGCCTACAGCAGCTTCAGGTGCTACATGCCCTATGGATGCACCTCTAGAAGCGCCCGAGAAACGTCCGTCTGTAATCAACGCAACGCTGGAACCAAGACCCATACCTGCAATTGCAGAGGTGGGATTTAACATTTCGCGCATACCTGGTCCGCCTTTAGGGCCTTCGTAACGAATGACAACTACATCACCTGCTACGATTTTATTGCTCTTAATTGCAGCAATGGCATCTTCTTCACAATCAAAGACTCTGGCAGGACCTTCATGTACCATCATTTCCGGTACAACAGCCGAACGTTTGACAACACCTGAATCGGGTGCCAGATTACCCTTTAGAACAGCAATACCGCCTGTCTCTGAATAAGGATTCTCAATGAGACGAATTACTTCTTTATTTTTGTTAACTGCATTGGCTATATTTTCGCCTACTGTTTTGCCTGTAACTGTGATTAAATCCAAATGCAGTAAATCTTTCTTCGTCAATTCCTTCATAACTGCATAAACACCGCCAGCTTCATTTAAATCCTCCATATAGGTAGGTCCTGCTGGTGCCAAATGGCATAAGTTAGGTGTTTTAGCTGATAATTCATTGGCAATCTCTAAATTCAGTTCTACACCTGCTTCATGTGCTATAGCAGGTAAATGAAGCATTGAATTCGTAGAACAGCCAAGTGCCATATCAATAGTCAAAGCGTTATAGAATGCTTTTTCCGTCATAATATCTCTGGGTTTAATATCCTTTTCAACCAGTTCCATAATTTGCATACCGGCATGTTTGGCCAGTCTGATTCTATCTGAATAAACAGCAGGTATTGTGCCGTTTCCACGAAGTCCCATACCCAGTGCCTCTGTTAAGCAATTCATGGAGTTAGCTGTATACATGCCTGAACAGGAACCGCAAGTAGGGCAAACCTTTTCCTCAAATTCACATAGCTCTTCCATTGTCATACTGCCTGCAGCAACACTTCCTACTGCTTCAAACATAGAAGAAAGGCTTCTCTTCTGTCCGCCTACATGACCTGCCAACATAGGGCCACCCGAAACAAAAATAGTGGGTATATTAATTCTAGCTGCAGCCATTAATAAACCGGGTACATTTTTATCACAGTTTGGAATACAAACCAATCCGTCAAATCCATGTGCCATTGCCATACACTCAGTAGAGTCTGCAATCAAATCTCTGGTAACAAGGGAATATTTCATGCCAATATGTCCCATAGCAATTCCGTCGCATACTGCAATTGCAGGAAATACCACCGGTGTGCCACCTGCCATAGCTACGCCTAATTTCACAGCCTCTGTTATTTTATCCAGATTCATATGACCCGGTACAATTTCATTGTAGGAATTCACAATACCAATCAAAGGCCGTTTTCTTTCTTCTTCTGTAAAGCCAAGTGCATTAAATAGACTTCTGTGGGGTGCCTGCTGTGTCCCTGTTTTTACTGAATCACTTCTCATCATTTTTCTCTCCTTAAGTTTATTTGGAAGCCTCATAGAGAATATATCCATTATTCTCATAGATTGGTTTCATATTTTGTTCTATATAATCCCATGGGATGGTATCATAATAATGATAAAACTCCCATATCATTTCTTTGAAATCAGGGTCTGTCATACGCTTATCCAATAAGACCAGTTCGGAATCTTCTATTTGCTTATTTTCACATCTTATTCCATAAAGAAAATAAAGCAGATATTCTTGATTGCAATCTGTCACACAAATCTGTTGTTTGTCTGTCACATTTCCATGCTTGAATGCATCTTCAATTTCATATTCCTGCACACTGTATTGTCCGTTGTATCCGGAAAAGGCGATGCACTTAATTCCAAAGGCACATATCATAATTCCAACAATAATCGGAATAACCTTTAATATCTTTTGATTCTTAATACTCTTTTTCAACTGTGTCCATACAATTTGAAGCAATACTCCAATCATCAAAGCAACTAATACGCCACCGTATGTAAAAACTCTGAAGTAAGGTCTTTTACATTGAATTAAAAGACAAATCGGTATAAAAATCATTTGTACAAGTAACAACAACTCCAATAATCTGCTTGCCTGATATTCCGTCTTTTTCCATTTGATTACTCGGTAAATAACTAATATCATTCCAACCAGTGTGACGCCTAACACAAATACACCGATTTCATTATAATAATAGCCAAATAAGGAAATAAAAAATCCTCCCAGCCTGCCCAAAAATCCGGCTCTATCTTCGCTTTGAATATAAGGCGTATCCAGCATATACTCCATGCCTCTTTTGATTGCATCAAAGGGGGCTTTTAAAATCATATTCACGTGACTCATTCCATAATAGATACTGCTGTTATCCTTCACCAGAAGATTGGAACCAATTGCCACCCATATAATCGCATAAAGTCCAATGGTTAAGATGGCTGCCACTACAGATGCCAATATTAATTGAATCAGTCTTTTCCGCTTGGCCGGTTCTTTTATCCCATGTATCAGTAAATAAATGCCTCCGGTCAAACAAAGGGGAACCACCCAATATACATTACTGGATACAGCATATAAGCCAATTACAATCGCCATAATATAACTGATATAAACGAGTTTAGTCGGTTTCTCTTCCTCACAAATCAGGCTCATACAATAAAATGCTACCAGAAAGCAAGTAATACCAAGTGTATAACCACGCCCTTGCACGGTCATCTGATTAACCAAATTCATTGACAAATACAAGATGAGTGTTCCTATTGGCAACCACCCTTTCATATATCGATGCGCGATTACATAAATGAAACGTAAATTAGCAAGTGCTGCCAGATACGAAACACCTCTTAATCCAATATAAGAATTTCCAAACAAATCCAAACATGCTGATAAAACAGAATAACCTACGTGATTATTCGGGAGTGGCCAGTGTATTGCTGCATAAACCGGTCCTTTACTGATAAAACAATAATAAGTATATAGTTCATCATACCAGGGAGTTAGCGCAAATAATCGATAACCATAATAAACAGCCATCAATAAAAAGAGTCCCCAAAATACAACTTCTTCTTTATTATTCAGATATTCCTTGAATTTAAATTCTCGTTTATTCTTCATCTTTTTTCAGGTCGAATCCCTTATTTATACGATTTCTTTTGCTAACAAATCTCCCATTTCCTTACAGCCAATCTGTTTGCAGCCATCTGACATAATGTCCACTGTACGATATCCTTTTTTCAGAATTTCTTTTACTGCATTTTCAATAGCTGCCGCTTCCTGATCCAAGTCAAAAGAATACCGAAGCATCATAGCTGCCGATAAAATTGTTGCGATTGGATTGGCAATTCCTTTGCCCGCTATATCCGGTGCCGAACCATGACTGGGTTCATAAAGTCCGAATTTACTGTCATTTAATGAAGCTGATGCCAGCATTCCAATAGAACCTGTCACCATACTTGCTTCATCCGATAAAATATCACCAAACATATTTTCCGTTAAAATCACATCAAACTGTGCTGGGTTCTTTACTAACTGCATGGCACAATTATCGACCAACATATGCTCTAATTTGACTTCAGGATAATTTGCTGCCACTTCATTGACTACCTGTCTCCATAATCTGGAGGAATCCAGTACATTGGCTTTATCTACACTGGTCACCTTTTTATTACGTTTCATAGCAATATCAAAGCCTTTAATGGCAATTCTTCTAATCTCATTTTCATCATAGGTAAGCGTATCTACTGCTTTTCTGATTCCGTTTTCCTGTGTGGTATGGCGTTCTCCGAAATAGAGCCCACCTGTCAGTTCTCTCATAATCATCATATCAAAACCGGCACTGCTGATTTCCGTTTTTAAGGGACATGCTGCAGCCAGTTCTTCATATAATACAGCGGGTCTTAAGTTGGCAAATAAGTTCAGTTCTTTTCTGATTTTCAGAAGACCTGCTTCAGGACGCAATTGAGGCTCCAATTTGTACCATGGCGAAGTTGTGGTATCTCCACCAATAGAACCCATTAAAACTGCATCTGCAGCCTTGGCTGTCTGTACAGCTTCTGTTGTCAGAGGAACACCGTGTACATCAATAGAAGCACCTCCCATTAAAATATCTGTGAAATTCATCTCGTGTCCATACACGGCTGCTACTTGATTTAAAACCTTTTTTGCTTCTGCGACTATTTCCGGTCCAATTCCATCTCCCGGTATACAAACTATGTTCAGCTTCATCTTTGTTTCCTCTCCTTATTTAAAAAAATAAGGCGCATTGTCTGCGCCTCACTTCCAATTGCATTAATTATTCTGTATCTGCCTTCTCAACCTGTGAAATAGCAGTTTTCTGCATAGGAATGCGGCAATTCTTGTTATTACCAAACTCTACAATCACTGTATCATCTGTAATATCTATGACGATTCCGTAAAAACCGCTACTGGTAAGTACACAGTCACCAACTGCAAGTGTTGACAACATTGCTGCTGCTTTCTTCTGTTCTTTCTTCTGTGGTCTGATCATGAAGAAGTACAGGAATCCAAAAATCAATACCACATATATAATCATGACGATTCCGCCACCTGCTGCTGTTCCTGCCGCCGCAGCTTCTGTTAATAAAATACCCATTATAGTTCCTCCTAATAAAATTCCTATTTAGCCTATCAATTATCATACACAATTCAGCTGTTAAAAACAAGCTTTTTTATATTTTTTTA